>NZ_CP061318.1:635518-953278 GCF_018688375.1 Polynucleobacter sp. AP-Ainpum-60-G11
CCATTGGAATTGGCCAATCCAGATTTAACGGCAATTTCACCAGCAGCCATTTGCGGCAAGACGTTTAGAACATCTGCTTTGACATCATCCTCAACTTCGAGTTTGAGAGTCTTGGTTTTTGCATCCACGCCAACGACATTGCTCTTGGGGCGGTACTCAATGATTCCAGCATACTGTTCAGCCCACACCTTCTTGAACAAAGCCCCCTTAGATGTGACATCTTGGTTGGCGTCTAAGATGACGACCTTACCTTTTGGGTTATGGGTTTTGAGGTAGTTGGCAACCTGGCAAGCACGCTCATATGGTCCAGGAGGGCAGCGATACGGAGCCTCTGGAATGCTAATGGCAAAAGTACCACCTTCACGCATCGCGGCAATCTGCTTATGCAGAGCAACAGTTTCTGGACCAGCTTTCCAAGCTTGCAAAGTTACGCCATCTTTGTTCGCTTGTGCGAGGCCCTCAATGCTTTTGAAATTCAGCGAAACGCCAGGGGATACAACCGCTTTGTCGTAACGCAACGTTTTGCCTGAGGCGAGCGTAACTGTTTTCTTATCTGCATCAATGCTGGTGACACTATCTTGAATAATCTTGATGCCATGACGCTTGCTGAGAGTGTCATACGGAGAAGTAATTTCCGCTAAAGTACGTGAGCCACCAATGACCAAATTGGACATTGGGCAGGAGATAAATGAAGTATTCGGCTCAATCAGAGTCACTCGCGCAGTGTTATTCGAGAGCAGGCGCAGATACTTGGCAGCCGTTGCACCACCATATCCGCCACCAATAACGAGTATCTCTGCTTTTTGTAAAGTAGCTGCTTTGGTTTGGGTCGATAGCCCAGCAAGTAGACCTACTGCTGCAGCGCTCTGACCTATAAAATGTCGACGATCCATGGCGCCTCCTTATTGTTTCTTGCCAAGTTGATTGGCAATAGTAGTGAGTTGTTCATCTGTATAGCCTTTTGCTAGCTGGGGCATGATGGTGCCCTCTAGCGCGCCGCTCTTATATGCCTTGAGCTTGGCTAACATCTCTTGACTGGTGAGGTTGTTAATTAGTGGCATGCCACCATCAACCACGCCTTTGCCATCGGTGCCGTGACAATTAGCGCAGGTTGCGGCAAGGCCACGTTTATAGAGTTGGTCAGCGGTTTGTGCAAAACTGAGCCCGCTCCACTGGCTTAAGCCAATGAGGGTGCCGGCCACCAAAATGGGTTTTAAATACTTCACTTGCATAGGAATAGTCTCCGTCATACATGCAGCTGTTTTAAGGATGATGCTAATAAATCCTATCTTAATCAGATAGCGGCGGGATTAGTGGTTTTACTTAGAAGGATTTTCAATATGCTTAGATTAAAAGGCGGGGGTAGTGAGACTGATAGTTTGTAGTCTTTGGCCTCAAGCCCTATAAACTATCGGTATGCGAGGCTCTTTTACTTACCGAAATGCCATTTTCATCCTACTTTTAGGCGTATTTACCTACTTTTATGGTTTAGATAGTCGCTTTGCCCCAAAGAACGGGGATGAGTATCCCTACATGCATATTGTTCGGATGACTGCCGATGCTGGAGCTTGGTTACCCCTTCAGTCTGAGATGGATGGTATTAAAAACACCAAACCACCTTTGGTATTTTGGGAGGGTATTGTCAGTACTGGGTGGGGCAGTGACTGGACACTTTTTGCACTCCGTTGGCCTAGCGTTTTATATACGTTCCTAACGGCATTTTTCTTATTTCTGGCAGTCGCTCGGTATAGCGGAAAAAAACAGACTGGTTTATTAGCCGTCTTAGTGTGGCTATCTTTCTTTGCGACCTATCGCTATGGCCGCCCATTTTTGACCGATCCCCCTGAGGTATTTTGGTTAAGCTTGCCATTCTTTGCGTTGCTATATTGGGGTAGGGCTGCATTTGAATCTAAGCTCTTATTTCCGCTATTGGCAGGCCTCTGTTTTGGCATGGCCTTATTGTCAAAGTCTTTTGCTTATATTGTTCCTGCCACATTTGCCTTGGGCTTGTTCTACTGGCACTGGCGTGAGTGGAGTATTCCGAAGGTCTTGTTACAAGACTTATACAAGGTGATATTGATTGCTGTTCTGGCTCTAGGTGTATTTGCACTGTGGTTTGTGCTGGATCCATTTCCAGAGGCCGTCTGGAAAGAATTTGTTCTAGGTGAGAATGCTGGCAAGTTCGAAGCGCGTAGCTCTAACTATTTTTTAGATCTAGTGCGTGGTGGAGACAGCATTTGGATGTTGGCTCTAACAACTTTAGCTAATGCGGGGCTATTCACCTTCGTATTGATATCTGCCTTGATTCAAGCGTGGCGAGAGCGACGTTTTCTGTCTCTTGAAGAGATCTTGTTGCTATTGTTGGTCTGCGCGTTTTTTATTGTGTTTAGCCTGCCAAGTCAGCGCTCTGGTCGATATCTGCTGCCAGTCATGCCCGCATTGGCAGCTTTGATCGCAATGTACTGGGACCGATTACCTTGGTGGGGATTTCGAATTGCTTTGCTATTGCAGCTGGTAGTGCTTGCAGCATTAGCTTGGGTGGGTGGCAATTTACAAGTGTCGAATTTCTTGGGTCAGCCTGGAATCTGGAACTACTCCTTTTTGCATTGGGGTTTTATGACCTTCTCCTTTGCATTGGTATTACTGGGAATAATCAGTCGAGAGCGCTGCAAGGCAATCGCCTTGGCGGGATGCTTTCTTTGCTATTGCGCACTCACAAGTAGTTTGTCGCCGCTAGAGGGTTCATTGGGTCGGTATTCTCAAACCACGATTCAAGAGTTGGCTGGAAAAGATGTTTGGGTGCCTTGCGACTACCGTGCAAAGGATGAGGAGTACAGACTCTTGCTACCGGGGGCAAGCTTACATGGCTATTCAGCGAAAGATGCCAGCCAAATTGATTTGCTGAGCAGTACTTATCCATTGCTTGCGCTTCAGTCGCCGATAGGCGTTGATCCCAAACTCTGTGAGTCTTGCAAGATCGTAGGTAAGCGCATGGAGATGCGAGCCCGTCATTCTGAGGCAGAGATTCAGGCGATACTGAGAGGCCATATTGGAGAGCACTTATTTGTGAATGAATATCTAGTATCTACACCTGCAACGATTACATTGCCATTAGCAGGCAAGGATGCTTGTCGATGAGTCGTGTCATTGCCTTTTGTTTTTTACTACTGGCCTCAGTATTGGCTTACCTTCACATTGATAGTCTTCCAGCCTGGGCGCCTTTTGCAAGTGACTACCCAGTCAATATTGCCAATCAAGCAGATGATGCGCTGGAACCAACTGAAGGCAGAAGGCCGCTTATGCCCCTGAAAAATACTGCGCCTGTAAAAATGGCTCAACCAACTCTACAAATGGATTGGTTGCCGGATACGGGAGCGCCTTCAGTACATGCCGCGTCATTAATTACGCTGAAGGATGGTGCGGTAAGAGCATTTTGGTTTGCGGGAAGCCGAGAGGGTGCACCAGATGTAGTGATTAATACAGCAGTCTTTGATCCGCGGGCATCAAGATGGAGTGCTACAACTGTGGTGATGGATCGCGTTAGCGCTGAAAAAGGCCTGTCACGTTACATAGCTAAGTTAGGTAATCCCGTTCCAGTAAGAATGGCCGATGGTCGTATGCAGTTATTTTTTGTCACTGTATCGATTGGTGGTTGGGCAGGAAGCTCGATTTCTTCGGTGATTTCAGATGATGAAGGCTTAACTTGGGATCGACCACAGCGACTCATCAGCTCGCCATTAATTAATCTCAGCACTCTAGTAAAGTCCCCGGCCCTGGCGTTTACAGATGGGCGATTGGGCTTGCCGGCGTATCACGAATGGATTGGTCGCTTTGGTGAGTTTCTCAGAATCGATGCGAGTCGGGTGATTGATAAACGGCGCATGAGTTCAGGCAGGAGCGCGATTCAGCCAGTAGTATTTACTGATGGGCCGCAAGTAGCTAGTGCTTTTTTCCGTCAAACTCGATCCAGTTCACAGCTAAAGCAAATTCCCGTAAGTGAAACCAAAGATGCTGGACAGTCTTGGGTCGTATCAAAAGATCTTGAGATTCCAAATCCGAATTCCGCTATCGCCGCACTCACTTTGGCTAATGGTACGAGATTGATGGTGCTCAATAATATTGAGGCAGGGCGCTATCGCTTGGTGATGGTAATGCGTAAGGCAAACTCTGAACAGTGGCAGGTAGTTCAAGTGTTAGAAGATGACGAGTCTCTAATCAATGATCAGCATCGAGAGTTTTCTTATCCCTACTTAATTTCTGCCAATGGTGAAGATGCTCATCTTGCCTATACCTGGGACAGAAAAAAGATTCGACACATTTACTTCTCAGCCGCCTGGTTTAAGGATGCCATAAGCATTCTGAAAGAAAAGGAATCAGAATGATCACACCTTACTTGCAGCTGATTGCCCTTCTCGAGATGTCGTTGACTTGTGCGGTAGTACTTGTCATTCTCGCGCAGAAGCTTTCTTCAATCGACATTCCATTTTCGGTTCGACTGCTTGCAGTCTTGCTATTAGGCAATCTTTTCTTTTGGCCGCTTGGAATGTCGATGGAGCTCCCTTTAGCAGCTTATGTGCGTGGCGTCACTGGTGAGCTCAGTGTTGTGACGATGCTCTTATTGTGGAGCTCCGTGATTCCTTCTAACCAAAAGACGCCGCTCGGTTTTAAAGTTCCCTTAGCACTCATTGCCATTGCGTTTTATCCCTTAGCATTGGGCTTGGGCATGCTTGATCCATATGCATGGGGTTATGGTTCGATAGGGTTGCTGATTGCCGTCATTCTCTTCGCAATCATCTGCGGCCTTGCTGGCTGGATTAAAGGTGTTTGGATCATCTCTTTTGCGATGATTGCCTGGGCAGCCCATTGGCATGAGTCAGCTAATCTTTGGGACTATCTCCTAGATCCTTTCTTGGCCATCTGGGCTCTGATCGCTATTCCTAAAGCAATCTATCAGAAGCGTCGAGAAAAAGCCCAGTCAGGCTACTTGTTCAGAGCGGGTTAATTCTTAAAGTAAATGTTTAGACAACAAAAAAGCCAGCAGATCGCTGGCTTTTTTATTTGTTGCTATTCCGGAATTAATCTGGAATATTTGCTTTACGAATGACTGGACCCCAAACGTTGATTTCTTTCTCAAGGTGATCTTTGAGACCTTTTGCAGAAACCTTCTCTGCTGGAACAATATCAATGTTGGCATCTTCTAAACGTTTCTTCACATCAGGTGTATTCAATGCTTTCTTTAGAGCAGCATTGATTTTGTCTAAGATTGGCTGTGGAACGCCTTTTGGAGTGTAAACACCGTGCCACACTTTAACTTCAAAGCCTTTGAGGCCTTGTTCGTTCAAAGTAGGAACGTTAGGAATTGCAGGCAAACGCTTCATGGTTGTTGTGCCAAACGCTTTTACACGGCCATCCTTGATGTAAGGAATAGTTTGTGTAGTTTGATCGCACAAGAGATCAACCTGACCGCCTAAAAGATCTGTCAAAGCAGGGCCAGTGCCTTTATAAGGAATGTTGGTCAACTTAACGCCCATACGACTTTGGAATAAAAGACCGCACAGTTGTGACACGGCACCAGGACCGGCGTTAGCCATCGTCACTTTGGAGCCGTTTGCTTTGATGTAGGCTTCGAGTTCTTTAAAGTTGTTAGCTGGCAAATCCTTTTTACCGAGCAATACCATTGGTACGTCAGCAACTTGACCGATGTAATCAAAGCTAGTCATTGGGTCATACGGAAGTTTGTCGTACAGTGCATTTGCTGTAGCCATGCCCATATGATGAATATAGATGGTGTAGCCGTCTGGAGCTGCGCGAGCAACTTTAGTGGAGGCAATCGTGCCACCAGCACCAGGAACGTTCTCCACAACTACAGTTTGACCGAGGGCTTGACCCATTGGCACTGCAATTAAGCGTGCAATGGAATCCGTAGGACCGCCAGCAGCGAATGGAACAATCAAGGAAATGGGTTTTGTTGGCCAATCCTTTTGAGCGGATGCAATATTGCTGCCCAATAAAGTAGTGGCGCTAACAACCGCAGCAATTCCAGCGAAAAGGGTTTTCTTTAGTTTCATTTATGTCTCCGTTAATATGTAATGCATGCTGATTTTGCCACTTTTAAATATGATCGACCCTAGGGTTTTCCAGCAATGGCCAGTGTTCTTTGGGCTAATAAGACAACTGGTCGATCAATCATGCGCCCGTCTAACTTGACTGCGCCACCTTTTGAGGACTTATCAGCCTCGATAACGCGATGCGCCCAAGAGATCTCCGAGGCTGTTGGCATAAAGGATTCTTTTACTGGGGAAACCTGTTTTGGATGAATGCACAGCTTGCCCCCAAAGCCCATTCTCTTTGCGCGTTCAGCATCATCTGTGATTCGCTCGATGTCATCTGTGGAGGGAGTAACCCCGTCAATTGGAGGGGCAATTTGTGCCAAGCGCGAGGCCAGCACAATCTGAAAGCGTGCGGTTTGTAGTTCAGTTTCTTGTGCATCACAGACCATACCCAAGTCTGCTTGTAAGTCGATGTTGCCTAAGGCAAGACGCAAGACCTGTTCAGAGTTGGCGATTTCATTGAGGCGATCTAGGCCAATGGCAGTTTCAATCATCGGAATGATTGCTGTATTGGGCAAGATCTGTGCGGCACCATTGATTTGATCGAGAGACTCACTCTTGGGGATTAGTAGGCATGCCACATTGAGCTCTTGAGCCAAGATGAGGTCGGCCGCATAAAAGTGACTGCCTGGTGAGTTTGAGCGAATGATCAGACGCTTTTTTTGTTCCGCAGTAAAGGTAGGCCAAGCAGAACGTATCGCTTGACGTGCGGATTCTTTATCTTCTTCGGCTACTGCATCCTCTAAATCAATGATGACGCCATCGGCACCACTATCTAATGCTTTAGCAAAACGCTCTGGACGCGTGCCCGGAACAAATAAGAAGGTGCTGCTAAAGCCGATGGGTGTATCTAGTGGGTTCATATGTAAGGCTTTATTAGGTGTGATGCAAAAAGAAAATAAATGGCAAGAATTTACGAGATCAACAGGCCTATCTTGGACTGCTTGCGGATATTCCACAGTCGTTCAACGGCAGCGCTCATTTCGCTTGGTGTTGCACCACCACTAAATGCTGCCAGACGCATAGCTTTATCTGTGATTTCAGAGCGACTCAGTGTATTGCCGGGATCCCCTTTGGGCTCGTCAACGCGACCCTCTAATACTTTGCCATCATTTAAGTAGACTTTGACTTTACCAATCCAGCGTTGAGGATAAGCACCATCTACTTCCGGATCTAGGATCATGCTGACGCGATCGCGAAAGCCACAAATGACTTCATCATGAAAGTGCTGATCAAATTCTTGTAGACCGGCAAACTGATAGTGGGCTACTAGTGCAAGTACAGTGCCCATAGAGAATTTGGATTGATGCACTGTTGCAGGATCCGTCACTGGACCAAGCACATCAATTGCGCCTTGGTGAACTAGCGTTTCTACTTTAGCGATATCACTAGGCTTAAGTTGTTGCGCCTGCATGACTTGCAATAAAGCATCAGCGGCAGGATGGGTGTGACGACATGAGGCGTGATACTTGAAGCTGGTCTCAGCAATAGTCCAACGGCTACCTAATCGATCAACCAACTTGCTGGGGTCGGCATCACTCGACATACCAGCAGCTAAGCCTTGTTTTCCTTCTAGGATATGTTCTGCACCAGTAAATCCAGATTGCGCTAGGTAGGCTGACATCAAGCCGGTTGAGGCGGCATGCGCGGTGTGTAATTGCTTGGAGTCTGCGGCATCGCGTAGGAATTCCCAAAGGCCGGCAGATTGCGTGCCTGCTGAACCGAAGGCGTGGAGCATTTGGGTGGGGTCCAGTTTAAGTAGACGACCTACCGCAGCAGCCGCCGCTAAAGTGCCCGCGGTACCTGTAGTGTGAAATGTTTTGTAGTGTGAGCGGCCGAGAAATTCACCAACCCGAATCCCAACTTCATAGCCAGCAACAGCGGCTACCAGAAGCTCTTCTCCTGAGGCGCCAATCGTTTGTGCCGTGGCTAGTGCTGCGGGAAATACCACGGTAGCCGGATGAAAGACGGAGCCGTTATGAACATCATCTTGCTCAGCAACATGTGACGCTGCTGCATTAGCAAGCGCAGCCAAGAAAGGACTGGAGCTCGTGCGACTAATCAAAATTTCGGCCGAACCAGGATGAGCAGTATTAAAGCCGCCCATGTTTTGGGCAAACTGTGTAATGGTTTCTACTGGGCGAGATCCTTTACCTGCGATGGCCGAGCCGAACCAATCTACTAATAAGTCTTCAGCACGTGCAATCACTTCATCGGGGATGTCACCAATCTGTAATTCGGAAGCAAAGCTCGCTAAGGTCTTGGATAAGTGCGGGGTAGTCATTCCTAAATAGGCTCCTAGGCTAGAACTGCAGTAGCTTGCATGGTAAGCCAGCCTTCATGATCTTCAGCCCAAATAGAGATCGTTTTTCCTGAAGGATCTTTCTCTAGATCTGGCTTGGCACTCACCTTAAACAGATTGATATCAAAAGTAGGGCGAATGGCGCGGAACTCAAAGCTTTTTAACTTGCACCCTGGAATACTTTGGCGAACAAGATCAACCAAGAGTGTTGCGATTAATGGGCCATGAACAATTAAGCCTGGATAACCTTCAACTTCTGTAACGTATTTACGGTCGTAGTGAATTCGATGGCCGTTAAATGTCAGGGCTGAGTAGCGAAACAATAAAACATCATCTGGATTAATTGTTTTGGACCAGGTTGCTCCAGTAGGAGCTGGTGTTGGTGCAACTGGCTTGTCATCGGGCCCTGGAGCATCGCGATACACAATGTCATGCTCTTCAATTAAAGCTAAACCATTTTGATTGGAGATCGTATGTTTAACTAAGACAAAAATGAGATCGCCAGTACGGCCTGCCTTATGCGTAACCGATTCAATTTTGGAGACCCGTTCAATTTCATCGCCTACAGAAAGAGGTGCTAACCATTGAACTCGGCTACCGGCCCACATGCGACGCGGTAGTGGAACGGGTGGTAAAAATCCGCCACGCTTTGGGTGACCATCGGGACCGATTTCAGATTGAAGCGCGCATGGTAAGAAATAAAGCCAATGCCAAAGCTCCGGAAGAAAGCTGCCATCATTTGGCGCGGGATCTGGTCGATCGAGTGTTGCTGACAGCGCTCTGACAGGTGCTGCTGTGACGATGTCTTGAAGGGTCTCGGTTTTTCCGAGCCATTCTTGGAGATGGGTGATAGTTTGAGGTTCGATTCGCATAAGTCCCATTATGCCAATTTCAGCCTCAAATGCGGTGGAGCTAGATCAATAAACTCGCCAGTAAATAACTCAGTAAGCCGGCCAGTGCTGAACCAGTCAATACACTAATCACCCCTTTTTGAAACTTAAAGAGCGCTAAGCCTGCAAGAGCGGTGATGGCAATCGAGATCCAAGAGATTGAGCCACCTAGACCATGAGGAAAAAAGACGTGGTACGCAAAGAACAGACCGAGGTTAGCGATAACGCCAACGACTGCTGCAGAGATTGCGGTGAGTGGTGCAGTAAAACTCAACTTGCCATGTGTGGACTCAATCAGTGGGCCACCGACTAGTACTAAGAAAAATGAAGGTAAGAAAGTAAACCAGGTGGCAACGCAGGCTCCAAGCACACCAAACCAAAATGGATTGCTATGACCAATCAGATGTTGGATATGGCCAGCTAGATAGCCAACGAAAGCTACCACCATGATGAGTGGTCCAGGCGTAGTTTCTCCAAGTGCTAAACCATCCATCATTTGACCAGCACTGAGCCAGTGGAATTGATCGACTGCACCCTGATAGACGTAAGGCAGTACTGCATAAGCGCCTCCAAAGGTGAGGAAGGCGGCTTTGGTAAAGAACCAGGCAAGTTGTGGATAAAGCGTTTTCCAGCCAAAAATTAGAACTAGAGCTAGAAACGGAATGAGCCAGAGGGCTGTTACTACCGAACCATGTAAGGCCAATCGCTTTTTGGAAAACTTGGCGTGGTCTGGAGTTGGAGTGTGATCATCAATGATTGCGGGGACATGAGTCTCACTTGTTTGATTGTGAGTAGCAGTTTGCTGAAAATATTCAGGATAGCGTTTGCCACCCCAAATACCAATCAATGTAGCCAGGATCACAATGATGGGGAAGGCTAAGTTAAATACAAAGATCGCTAAAAAGGATGCCAGTGCAAGCCAACGCAAAGCTTGATTGTGAATTGTGCGCTTACCAATCCGCACTGCTGCATGGAGGATGATGGCAGTGACGGCAGGTTTAATGCCAAAGAAGATCGCAGCAATCCAGGGCACTTGGCCAAAGGTGAGATAGATCCAAGAAAGGCCAATCAAAATAAAAAGTGAGGGAAGGACAAAGAGGGTGCCGGCTAAGATGCCGCCCCAGGTGCGATGCATGAGCCAGCCAATATAGGTCACCAACTGTTGGGCTTCAGGCCCAGGTAAGAGCATGCAATAGTTCAGTGCATGTAAAAAGCGCCGCTCAGAAATCCAGCGACGCTTCTCAACAAGCTCTTGGTGAAGGACCGCAATTTGTCCTGCGGGTCCACCAAAGCTAATAAATCCAAGCTTGGCCCAAAACTTCAGGGCCTCGCGCAGCGGAACACTCAAACTTCTTCCATTCCGCCAACAACTTGGCTAAAGCCGTTATCAACATAAATGATTTCAGCAGTAATACCATTTGCCAAATCAGATAGCAAAAAGGCGGCAGTGTTGCCAACATCATCAATCGTGACATTGCGACGCATTGGTGCGGTTTGCTCAACTGCTTCCAAGATCTTGCCAAAGCCTTTGATTCCGGCAGCGGCTAAAGTTTTAATTGGGCCAGCAGAGATACCGTTAGCACGAATGCCCTTAGGTCCCACTGAGCCAGCGATATAGCGGACTGAGGCTTCGAGTGAGGCCTTAGCTAAACCCATAGTGTTGTAGTTAGGAACATTGCGCAAGCTACCGAGGTAGGTGAGCGTCAACAAAGAGGATTTGTCACGCAACATGGGTAAAGCCTCTTTTGCCATCGCAGGAAAGCTATATGCGGAGATGTCATGGGCGATTTTGAAACCTTCGCGAGAGAGGCCTTCTAAAAAATCACCGGCAATTGCTTCGCGTGGTGCAAAGCCGATCGCATGAACAAAGCCATCAAACTGGGGCCAAGTCTTCGCCAAGTCCTTAAAGAGGGCAGAAATCTGCTCATCACTACCAACATCGCAGTCAAATATGAGGTCGGTATTGAATTCTTTAGCGAAATCAACGATGCGGTCTTTAAAGCGCTCACCAACGTAGGTAAAAGCCAATTCAGCCCCTTCGCGGTGACATGCCTTAGCAATGCCATAGGCAATTGAGCGGTTAGAAAGAAGGCCGGTTATCAGAATTTTTTTGCCAGCGAGAAAGCCCATATTGTGTCCTTTGCTTCAAATGTGATTTGCTATCTACAATTGTTGCATATATGCCCATGCTCCCCGCCATCCGCCAAATCTCCAATTTGCTGTTCTTAGCCATTCTGGCTGGGGTGGGAGCCAATTTAGCCCATGGTTCTCAGGGGATCGCTCAGTACGGTAAACCCAAGTACGCCGATGGATTTAGCCATTTTGACTATGTGAACCCCAATGCGCCTAGAGGGGGCACGCTCACTTTACCCAACCCCGATCGCCGGACCAGCTTTGATAAGTTCAATCCATTTACCTTGCGAGGCGTGACTGCCCCAGGTGTAGCGCAGTTGATGTTTGAATCTCTAGCGGTAGGTAGTGCGGATGAGGTCTCGAGTGCCTATGGCCTCATTGCGGAAGATATTGCAGTGGCAGCGGACAAGATGTCGGTGGTGTTTTGGATTCGTCCAGAGGCCAAATTTTCGGATGGTAGTGCAATTTTGGCTGGCGATGTTAAACACAGCTTTGATACCTTGATGAGCTCGCTTGCTAATCCCCAATTTAAAACGGTGTATGCCGATGTGAAGCAGGCAGTAGTAGTTTCTGATCGCGTCATCCGTTTTGATTTTAAGAATCGCAATCCTGAATTGCCGGTGATGGTCGGCACTTTACCGGTGTTCTCGCGCAACTGGGGTAAAAAGCCCGACGGCACGATTACACCATTTGATAAGTTGACCTTTGAGTTGCCAATTGCAAGCGGTCCTTATGTGATTGAATCTTACAAAGCAGGTAAGACGATGATCTTCAAGCGCAACCCAAATTACTGGGCTGATCAAGGCGGCAAGACACTCAATGTTCGCGTTGGTTTTTATAACTTTGATCGCGTGAACTACAAGCTCTATAGCGATGATGCTGTTCGCCTAGAAGCCTTTAAGGCTGGCGAGTTCGACGCATTAGTAGAGTACCGCGCTAAGAATTGGGCGAAGAGTTATGTGGGCCCGAGATTCAATGATGGCACCCTAGAAAAGAAAGCTTTTCTGAATCACAACGGCGCAGGAATGCAGGGTTTTGCCATGAATGTGCGCAAACCGATTTTTCAAGATGCACGAGTAAGACAAGCTTTGGGTTATGCGCTCGACTTTGAGTGGTTAAATCGCCAACTGTTTTTTGAGCAATACAGTCGTATTAATAGCTTCTTTACAAACAGCGATCTCAGTGCGAATTTCGATGGCCCGCGCAAACCTACTGAGGCGGAATTGAAATTGCTCAAGCCTCTAAAAGCGCAATACCCTAAGTGGGTGCCTGATGCAGTCTTTGAGCCCATGCCCGCTGCGCCTTCAACCGTTCCCCCAGATAGCTTGCGTCAGAATCTGCGCAAGGCGCGTGATTTGTTGGCTCAGGCTGGCTGGCAGTACCGGGATGGTGCTTTACGAAATATGAAAGGTGAGCCTTTCCGTTTTGAGATGGTTGAGGATGGCCCCTTTTTCTTACGAGTGATCTCTTCCTACGTGCGTAATTTAGAGAAGCTGGGTATTCAGGTGGATATTCGAACGAGTGACTTTGCTTTGCATCAAAAGCGTATGGATGAATACGATTTTGATATGACGACCATTCGTTTCCCAGACTCACAAAGTCCCGGTAATGAATTGTGGGATCGCTTTGGTAGTCAGGCTGCAAAAGAAAAAGGTTCAGACAATGTGATTGGAGTTCAATCTCCGGTTGTTGATGCTTTGGTAGATGCAGTTGTCAAAGCGCAGACGCGTGAAGAGTTACGTGCAGCCACCAGAGCTTTAGACCGCGTTCTATGGAATAGTTATTACGTGATTCCGCAGTGGTACAACCCAACCCACCGAATCGCGTATCGTAAAGAAATGCGCTATCCAGAACCTCCTCTGTATTACACAGCCGAATCTTGGATTCTGCTCAATTGGTGGAAAGAGGGGGCGCGCTAATGCAAGGGCAAATGTGGTCTTATATCTTCAAGCGTATGTTGTTGATGATTCCGACTTTATTAGGTGTATTGACTCTGACATTTGCAGTGGTGCAGTTCGTACCGGGCGGCCCAGTTGAGCAGTTAATGCTCGAGCTCAAAGGTAAGGGTGATGCTGCAGTGAGCGGGGCAGAGTCCTCTGGCGGCGGAAGTAACTATCGTGGGCGTCAAGGCGTGGATGCTGAACGCTTAGCTGAGGTCAAGGCTTTATATGGTTTTGATAAGCCACCAGTAGAGCGCTACTTCATGATGCTGAAGCGTTTTGCGCAGTTCGATTTGGGTGAAAGTTACTACCAGCATCAAAGTGTTTGGCAATTGGTGGTTTCTAAGCTACCTGTATCTATTAGCATTGGTCTGTGGACCTTTTTTCTCACGTACCTAGTATCAATACCCTTAGGTATAGCTAAGGCGGTAAGGGATGGCTCCCGGTTTGATGCGATCACCAGTACGATGATTCTGGTGGGTTATGCCATCCCCGGATTTGTATTGGGCGTTCTCTTGCTGGTCATCTTTGGAGGTGGTAGTTTCTTGCAAATCTTTCCTCTACGAGGGCTGACTTCAGATAACTGGAGCGAGCTGAGCATGATGGGCAAGGTGATGGATTACATGTGGCATTTGGTTTTACCGATTACCGCTTCGGTCTTGGGAAGTTTTGCTGTGATCACGATGCTCACGAAGAATTCTTTTTTAGAAGAGATTCGTAAACAGTATGTTTTGACTGCGAGAGCTAAAGGTCTTACTGAGAAACAAGTGCTCTGGAAGCATGTGTTCCGCAATGCACTCTTGCCATTAGTAACCGGTTTTCCAGCGGCATTCATTGGCGCTTTTTTCACTGGGTCGCTACTGATCGAAACTCTATTCTCATTAGATGGACTTGGTTTGCTCTCTTATGAGTCGGTGATGCGCCGTGACTACCCAGTAGTTTTCGGAACGCTGTACCTCTTCACCTTAATTGGCTTGTTTACCAAATTGATTTCTGATCTTTGCTATGTCTATATTGATCCGCGCATTCAGTTTGGCGCAGGAGGCGGTTCATGAGTCGCTGGCATCGCTTTAAAAATAGTCGGATGGGTTATGCCAGCCTCTGGATCTTCATGATCTTGTTTGGTCTATCGATGTGCGCTGAACTGATCGCTAATGACAAGCCATTGGTAGTGCGCTACGAAGGTAAATTCTATTTCCCGATTGTGAAATCCCAACCTGAGCGCGTGTTCGGAGGTGACTTTGCGACGCCAACTGATTTTTTAGATCCTGATATTCGCCACAATATTACGAGTAATGGCAATTGGGCCATTTATCCGCTGATTCCCTATAGCTATGAAACACTGAACTACTTTTCAAAAGTTCCCAATCCTGCGCCACCATCTTTTGATAACTGGCTGGGAACTGATGATCGTGGGCGCGATGTCTTATCGCGTTTGATTTATGGATTCCGACTGTCGATTTTGTTTGGCTTGGCACTCACCATTGTTGGTGTGAGCGTAGGGATTATTACTGGCTCTTTAATGGGTTTCTTTGGCGGTAAGTTTGATTTGGTATCTCAGCGTTTAATTGAGATTTGGTCAGCAATGCCAGAGTTATATCTACTCATCATCTTTGCCTCCATCTTTAACCCGAGCATTTGGCTGCTGATTTTTTTGTTGGCTGCGTTTGGTTGGATGGGTTTATCTGACTATGTGCGCGCCGAGTTTTTTCGCAACCGTGCCTTAGAGTATGTGCGTGCTGCCAGGGCATTGGGCTTAACGAATTTGCAAATCATGCGCCGTCATATTTTGCCGAATAGCTTGACGCCAGTGATTACCTTTCTCCCCTTCAGAATGAGTGCAGCGATTTTGTCGCTCACGAGTTTGGATTTCTTGGGCTTGGGTGTTCCTCCGGGAACGCCAAGTCTGGGTGAGTTGCTCTCCCAAGGTAAAAGTAATTTAGATGCGTGGTGGATCTCGCTATCGACCTTTGTGGTTTTAGTGGCCACTTTGCTCTTGCTCACCTTTATGGGTGAGGCCTTGCGTGATGCATTTGACTCTCGTAAGTCAGGCGCCATGAGTGGAGGTCGCTCATGAGTTCAGCAAGCCCGCTACTGCGCTACGAAGATTTTTCAATCTCGTTTGGTTCAGGTCGCCGTGAGAGGTTTGCTGTTAGTCACCTTGATCTCGAGATTGGGGTGGGTGAACGAGTTGCCTTAGTTGGTGAGTCCGGTTCAGGCAAGACCTTGACTGCTTTAGCACCATTGCGTCTTGAGCCTGAAGGTGCAAAAACATCCGGTCGTATTATGTGGAGCGGCAAGAGTGCAGATGCTGGCAATCCACCAGTCAATTTACTGGACCTACCAATACAAGCGATTCGTGAGATTCGGGGTCGTGAGATTGCCATGGTGTTTCAGGAGCCCATGACTGCACTCAATCCATTGTTTACTATCGGCAATCAAATTGTTGAGGCGGTGCAGATCTATCAGCCCTTGATCTCTAAAGCGGATTGCATGTCTGCTGCAATTGATTTGCTCAAGAAGACTGGTATTCCAGAGCCAGAGAAGCGCTTCCATTCCTATCCTCATCAGCTATCTGGTGGCCAACGTCAGCGCGCCATGATCGCAATGGCATTGGCGTGCAAACCCAGATTGCTAATTGCAGACGAGCCAACCACTGCTTTAGACGTTAGTCTGCGTTTGCAAATTCTGGATTTGCTTAAAGAGTTGCAGGAAGAGTCCAAGGATCATGGCGGGATGGCGATTCTGTTGATCACTCATGATCTCAATTTAGTCAAACACTTTGCACAGAGGGTTGCTGTTTTAAATCAAGGCAATCTCATGGAGGTGGGACCTACAAAACAAGTGTTTGAGCATCCAGACAATGCCTATACAAAAGCTTTGGTGAATAGCGAGCCTGTTCGCGATCTAGCGCCAGTAATGCCATTGGCACCAGTCTTGCTCAATACGGTGAGCTTATCCGTATCGTATCCAGGCACCGAGTCTACTTCTTGGTTTAAAAAATCTCCGCGCCATCAAGTTTTGCGTAAGGTGAGTTTTGAACTCAAGCAGGGGCAGACCATTGGCGTCATTGGTGAGTCAGGTTCCGGTAAGACCACTCTAGGCATGGCAGTCTTAGGTTTATTAGGCGACTCTGCCGCAGAAATTACGGGCGATGTAGATGTGCTTGGTCATGAGTGGCAAAAGTTAAAGCCAGTAGAACGCCGAGCCATGAGATCTAGTTTGCAGGTAATTTTTCAAGATCCATTCGGTTCGCTCTCTCCGCGCATGAATGTGATGCAAATTGTTTCAGAGGGATTGGATGTGCATTTCCCCAATTTATCTGCAGCGGAGCGTGAGTCCCGCGTCTTGGATATTTTGAGAGAGGTCGGCATTGATCGCTCCGCTCTGACTCGTTACCCCCATGAGTTTTCTGGTGGGCAGCGGCAGCGTATCGCGATTGCGCGTGCTTTGATTCTGAAGCCGCAGATATTGGTGCTAGATGAGCCAACTTCAGCCTTGGATGTCTCAATCCAAAAACAAGTGCTTGCCTTGCTGACTGAGCTACAGAAAAAATACAACTTAGCCTACTTGATGATTAGCCATGATTTGGCTGTCATTCGGGCGATGTCTCATGAGGTTATGGTGCTTAAAGCGGGCAGAGTGGTGGAATTTGGCGATACCGAGACTCTCATTAAACATCCACGTCAGATCTATACAAAAGAGCTTTTTGCGGCTGCAGAGCTGACTTAAGTCCCGCCTAAATAGGCCACACAAGGCCTTAGATTGGTGCATTTCTGCCCTGTAATACCAAATTTTGCATTGAAAACAATGGCTTAGCCCTTGGTGAAATAGATCTTCTTTGCTAGAATCAAAAGATGTCACTTCAAAAAGACCTCACGTCAAAGTTTGCCAATCCAATGGCAATCGCTTTGTTGATTGCATGCGCACTTGCGATGCATCCAGTATTGGCGGCGGATACGGCGACTGATGCCGCAAAAGAATCCGCAAGTGAAGTGGCTAAAGAGACTCCGAAAGAGACTCCTAAAGAAACCATGTTTCAGGCAGGTAAGTCTTACTTTGCTCGCGTTTCTGATCGCTTGGCAGATTCCGTCACTGGTAAGTCTGATGAATTAATTAACCGCGCCATGGAAGTGATTGGTGTGCGTTATCGCTGGGATGCTGAGTTGCCGCAATCCGGTTTAGATGGCAGTAGTTTTGTTGGCTACGTTTTTAAAGATAAATTAGGTTTTTTATTGCCACGTAAATCTACTCAAATGAGTCGTGTTGGCAAGCCGATTACGCGCGAAGAATTGCAACCGGGTGATTTAGTGTTCTTCAACACCATGCGTTTAACTTTCTCTCATGTCGGCATTTATGTAGGCGACAATAAATTTATTCATTCCCCATCTAAGGGAACCAGTGTGCGTGTAGATGATCTTGGTAGTCTCTACTGGGATAAACGTTTTGATGGCGCTCGCCGTCTAGATGGCAGTGACAACCTGGGTGATGCTGAGCGTCAAGAATTGCTAAACGAAGTAAACAAACTTAAACGCAAATCTCGTAGCCTCTAATCTCCTTGCTTTAGAAGCTAGCGGCTAAGCCAATAGAGGTACCTCGGACGTTCTGTCCAAATTGATACCGGAATACTAATCGTACCCTGCTAAACATAGGGTCAGAAGCACTTCTGTCTATTTCAAATCCTGTGCCCACAGAGGAGAGCGAGTCAAATCCAAGGGCGCCACGGAGTTGCCCTAGAAACTCTGTGTGAGCCAATTCAAAAACTGCCCGCACAGGTCTTTCTAGCGCTGTTAGTCGAGTGGGGTATCTGGCGCGAGCCCACAAACCCAAGCTCTGTGAATCTGCAGATCCTTGAACCGCAGTAGAGCTGTCAAAGGTGTTGATGGCGATATTGGTGTAGCGCAATTCAGCATCGTATTCACGCTCAGGTTTGTAATCCTCATAGTCCAGCATTAATGAGCCACCAGTACCATAAGCATTCATACGGCCACCATTCAAGAACTGCAGGTCTACCCCTGTTTTATTTTCAATGATGCGACCCGCAATAGAGAGGTCGCTCTCTACATGCCCGAGCATGATGTTGGCAATTGGACGAATGCGTAAGTTATCCGTTAGCGGGAAGTCCCAACCAATGCCGCCTGTGCCAGTGATGCCATTCCAATTGACGGGTACCGTAATACTTGAGTTACCTATGCCATCAGTAAACGTTGGGTTGTAGCGATTGAAGGCAATTGTGCCTTCAAGATAGAGTGGAAAGTTGGCGCTAATGCGGTCACCACCCCCAAGAGAAATCATTTGCAAATTTTGATTTTCTCCGCCTTTGTCAGTGATCGATAGTGATCCGGTTGTGACGTCTGGGGTGAGTGAGTAACCCGTGATTGTCATGAACGCATCGGTGCGTTTTTTGAGGTAATTGTTGGCTGCGACTGTAAATTGGCCGCCTGCCTGTGCATGAGCGTAATGCACAGGCACCGTGATTGACATTGCAATCAATAACTTGAGTAGGGCAGGGATGGATTTCATAAACAATTGCACCGAATCCTAAATCAATCGCCTTCTCTTGGGAAGTTAGCTCTAGGGCTAGCCTCGGAGCTTTTCTTTCAAAGCTGTCATTTGTTCTTGGGCTGCCACTTCACCGGCGAGAATTGCTGCATTTCTAGATTTGAAATCACCGCTACTCATTTGCTTAAGGTGTGGGGTGATTACGATATCGGCGCTCTTGAGCTCGTATTGATTAATGCTTCGCTGCATGATCGAAATCGTTTGCTGCATGACACCAAAAGTTCCGCTGGCATCTTGATGCACTGGTTCCGAAGAAATGTTGACAGCAATCACAATGGTTGCGCCCATCTGCCGGGCATAACTAACAGGGACAGGCGCAACTAAGCCGCCATCAACATATTCCTTGCCGCTAATGACTGCTGGCTGAAATACGCCTGGAACGCTGCACGAGGCCCGCACTGCTAAACCTGTATTACCAGAGCGAAACAAAATGCCTTTGCCCGATTGCAGCTCCGTCGCCACAATTCCTAATGGAATGCGCATTTGCTCGATCGATTTATTTTGTACCTCACGGTTCACCATGTTCTGCAGGGCATCCCCTTTAATGAGGCCGCCAAATCTTCCGGCAAAAGGGAGCCCCCAGTCGGCAATGGTTGCCTCATCTAGATTTAATGCAAGCCTATTGAGGTCGTTGCCAGTAGCGCCTGAAGCAAGTAATGCGGCAATAACGCTGCCAGCGCTGCTGCCAACCACGATATCAGGCCTAATTCCTTGCGCCTCTAATGACTTAATGACGCCTATGTGGGCAAAACCTCGGGCTGCTCCCGCCCCCAAAGCCAAGCCAATAACTGGTTTACGACTGCTCATTAAGCTGCAACCGGTAAGGCTTGAACCCCCAATCAGGGCTCCCAAACCAAGACCTAAGCCCAGAAAACGGCGTCTTGTATCGGTTTCAGAGGATATAGCGGGGACTAAGGCTGTATTTTCTTGCATGTGGCTATTGTATTGAGCCTCCCTTATAATGATCAAACGGTGAGCGAAAAAGACTTCGTTTCAGCGCGGGTGGCTCTCCCAGGAGGATTTTCGGAGATGAATTGCCCGTAGTAGCTAAATAGCGCCACCAGAACACCACCAACCCATTACGGAAATACATTTTTATAGCCTCATCAGGTCCTTACCTGATAGCCCGAATTTTATGGATGATCACAATAAACGCGTAATTGAAACAGCCCTCTTGTGCGCGCAAGAACCACTCACCGTTGCTGATCTGACGCGCTTATTTGCTGAAGACATTGCTCCTGGCGAAATAGATGATGCTCTTTTAGAACTTCAAAAAGCCTGGGAAGATAAAGGTATGGAGTTGGTCCACATTGCAACTGGCTGGCGTTTCCAAAGCCGCTTAGCAATGCGTGAATACCTCGACCGCTTGACTCCAGAAAAACCACCGAAATATTCTCGTGCCGTAATGGAGACCTTGGCGATTATTGCTTACCGCCAACCAGTGACCCGCGGAGAGATCGAGGAGATTCGTGGTGTAGCGGTCAGTAGCAATGTGATGAAGCAGTTAGAGGATCGCGGTTGGGTTGAGGTCATTGGCCACAAAGAGACTGTTGGTCGCCCTGGTTTATATGCCACTACCAAACAATTCTTGGATGATTTAAGCCTTACCAATTTACAAAGCTTGCCAATGTTAGAAGATGCTGCGCCCATGGCTGCAGCAGAACACTTAGGTCAGGCAGTTATGGAGTTTGATCCTAGTGCGACTGTAGAAACCGTAATCGAATTAGATGAAAATGGTCAGCCCATTATTCAATCAACAGTTGAAGAATTGGCTAGCGAAGAACTCATCAGCGAAGAGACAAGTGCAGTAGAAGAAGAAATTACTCCAGAGTCTGAAGACAAATCAGACGAACAAAAATAATTATTAATGACAAGTCATAACGAAAACGATTCATCTCCAAGTAAGCCTACTTCGGATAACTCCTCTGGTTCAGAGTCTGCATCCAACCATTCAGAGGGTGCAAAGGGCGAGGGGCGCGAGGGCGGTCCACGTCGCCCACGCCGTCAAGGTGCTGGAGCTGGTAAGCATCCCTTTAATAAGAAACGCCCATTCAACAAAGACCGGCCTCGTCGTGAAGGTGGAGAGTCTAATGGGCCACGTGAAGGTGGCAATCATGCATCTGCCAAGCTCGCACCAAATCCCGCTGAGAGCGAGGCTTTATTTGCATCAGTAGTTTCTGGAGAGTTCGACGCCGCATTGGATGCGCCTGAAGTTCTTGAAGTTAAAAATCCTGATGGTCTAAATGAAAATGAGATTTCTCATCAGACCGGCGCTGAGCGTCGTGCACAGCGTGTGCGTCATGACGAAGACGCGGATACGCCTAGCGACGATGAGATGAGTAGTTTGCAATTTGCAAACATCGATGATTTGCCACTTAGCTTACGTGATGAAGTTTGGTCGGATTTAGATGGTTTAGACGACGACGCTGACGACGAAGACACTGTGAAGTTGCACAAGGTGTTGGCTGATGTCGGCATGGGTTCACGTCGCGATATGGAAGACTTGATTATTCAAGGACGCGTATCCGTAAATGGATTGCCAGCCCATATTGGTCAGCGCATTGGACCTACCGATCAGGTTCGCATTAACGGTAAGCCAGTGCATCGCAAGATTCAGACTAAGCCGCCGCGCGTGATCATGTATCACAAGCCAGCTGGTGAGATCGTGAGTCAATCCGATCCTGAAGGTCGTCCTACCGTATTTGATCGCCTACCAAAGCCACGCCAGGGGCGCTGGATTGCCGTAGGGCGTTTGGACTTTAATACTGAAGGTCTTTTGTTATTCACCACTTCTGGCGAGTTGGCCAATCGCTTGATGCATCCTCGGTACGGTGTGGAGCGCGAATACGCTGTCCGTATTCTGGGCGATTTGAGCCAAGAAAACATGTCTCAATTAAAGAGTGGCATTACCTTAGATGACGGCCAAGCTAAATTCTTGCGTCTTTCTATGGGCGGTGGGGAAGGTGCAAACCGTTGGTACCACGTAGCCTTGACTGAAGGTCGTAACCGCGAGGTTCGCCGGATGTTTGAGGCGGTTGGCCATACAGTTTCTCGATTGATTCGTACACGTTACGGTATTTTCTTGTTGCCTCCACGTTTGAGACGGGGTAAATGGGAAGAGATTGAGGCTGGCGGTATCTACAACTTAATGAAGTTTGCCGGCTTAAAAATGCCGCAGCCACAAGATAAAGGCCGTGGCCCAGCTTCTGGGGCTCACGGACGTGATCGCAACCCTGCGTCAGGTGGAGATTTCCAGCCTGATCCAATGCAAACCTCGGTTTCTTACTGGGGTTCGAGGGACGCCTTAACCCAGGCTAGTGGCCATGGTGCTCTGACCCATCAAAGCAGGGGTGGTAAACCTGGTGGCGGCGCTTCTGGCGAAGGTCGCGGTCCATTCCGGGGTCGTACTCAGGGTGGTCGTCCTGGTGCAGGTGGTCAGGGCGGCGGTCAGGGTGCTCAAGGCCAAAACCGTAATAAAGGTAAGAAAGTCCATCATGGGCAGTCAGCTTTTGTAACGGCAAGCCCTCAAAGTCCCGGTAATGGCCCTAAACGGGGAGCTCCAAAAGGGCGCAAACCTTTCAATAAAGGCCCTAGAAAACCGCGAAATCCTGGCGAAAGCTTCTGATTTTGATGAGTTTTCCTCTAAATCGGCTATAATTTTGGACTTACAGCAGTTCGCTGCTGTTTTAAGTTGTTACCGACTGATGTTGCGATCAACGTAAGTCGGCCTGTTCTGAATTTCGAGAATATGGGCTTTGAAGCCCATTTTTTTTTGCCGTTTTGGATTGAAGGGTGTTCGTGAAGGATCAGCGGATTATTTCTGCAGAGGTAGAAAACCTAGGGTACACGCTAGTTGATATCGAGCGTGAAGCCGGAGGTTTGCTGCGCGTCACGATTGAAAACCCGGATTACGAGCGTTTGATTAACGTCCAGGATTGCGAAAAGGTGAGTCATCAACTGAGCTACACATTGCCAGTCGAAAACATTCCCTTTGAGCGTCTAGAGATTTCTTCTCCTGGTCTAGATCGCCCTGTGAAGTCAGCGGCTGATTACGAACGTTTCTCTGGAATGGAAGTGGATTTGAAGTTGCGTGTTGCCGTTGGCGATCGCAAGAAGTTTCGTGGTGTGTTGCAAGGTTTGCTGAGTGGCGAGTTGGATTCGCCTGATGCGAAATTTGGTTTGTTGTTTGAAGGTGCTGATGGCACTGAATCTCAATTGGAGTTTTCTTTAGCCGAGGTCGATAAGACTCGGTTGGTCCCTGTTATTGATTTCAAAGGAAGAAAGTCATGAGCCGAGAAGTTCTCATGTTGGCAGACGCCTTAGCGCGTGAAAAGAACGTAGATCAAGCGATTGTGTTTGAGGCGCTAGAAATGGCGTTGGCATCAGCCACTAAGAAACGTTATCCAACGGAAGATGTGGATATTCGTGTATCGATTGATCGCGAGTCTGGTGAATACGAAACCTTCCGTCGCTGGTTGGTTGTTCCTGATGAAGCAGGTCTCCAAGAGCCGGATAAAGAAATCCTCCATTTTGAAGCGCTCGAGCAATTTCCCGATATGGAAGTTGGTGAATACATCGAAGAGCAAATCGAATCTTTAGCCTTTGGCCGTATCGGTGCACAAGCCGCTAAGCAAGTGATCTTGCAGCGTATTCGTGATGCTGAGCGTGAGCAGATTTTGAACGACTACCTTGAGCGTGGCGAAAAAGTCATGACCGGTACCGTGAAGCGTGCTGACAAAAATGGTTTGATTATTGAATCTGGCCGTGTAGAGGCATTGTTGCGTCGCGATCAAATGATTCCAAAAGAGAACCTCCGTTCTGGTGACCGTGTTCGCGCCTACATTCTGAAAGTAGATCGTGAAGCCCGTGGCCCGCAGATCGAACTCTCACGTACTTGCCCTGATTTCTTGATCAAATTGTTCGAGAACGAAGTTCCAGAGATGGAGCAAGGTTTATTAGAGATTAAGGGTGCAGCTCGTGACCCGGGTATCCGCGCAAAAATTGCCGTGATTACTTATGACAAGCGTATCGACCCAATCGGCACTTGCGTTGGCGTTCGTGGCACACGCGTTACTGCAGTGCGTAACGAAGTGGCTGGCGAAGCAGTGGACATTGTGTTGTGGTCTGAAGATCCAGCGCAGTTTGTGATCGGTGCTTTGGCTCCAGCTCAAGTGTCCTCTATCGTGGTTGACGAAGAGCGTCATGCTATGGATGTCGTAGTTGATGAAGAAAATTTGGCAATCGCGATTGGCCGTAGCGGACAAAACGTTCGTTTGGCTAGTGAATTGACTGGTTGGCAGATCAACATCATGACTCCAGAAGAGTCTGCTGAGAAAACTGAAAAAGAAGCTGCTTCTGTACGTCAATTGTTTATGGACAAATTGGACGTTGACCAAGAAGTTGCTGACATTTTGATTGAAGAAGGTTTCAATACATTGGAAGAGGTTGCTTATGTACCTCTTTCTGAAATGTTAGAAATCGATTCTTTCGACGAAGACACGGTAAATGAATTGCGTACTCGTGCACGTGACTCCCTCTTGACTATGGAATTAGCTAAAGAAGAGCGCGTTGGCGAAGTCTCACAAGATTTACGTTCCCTTGAGGGAATGACGACTGAGTTGATTGCCAAGCTTGCTGACAATCAAGTTCATACACGTGACGACTTAGCTGAACTGGCTGTTGATGAGCTAGTTGAGGCGACACAAATTGACGAAGAAACCGCGAAAACGCTCATCATGAAAGCGCGCGAACATTGGTTTACTTCATGAGAGGAAGTAGTACATGGCAACAACAGTAAAAGTACTCGCTAAAGAATTGAAACGTACTGCGCCTGACCTTCTGGAGCAATTGAAGGCGGCCGGTATTGAAAAAGGTTCTGAGGACGACAGCATCACTGAGAAGGACAAGACTGTCCTGCTCGAGCATTTGCAAAAAGAACATGGCAGTGCGGATACGGGTAGTCGTAAAAAGATTACTTTAATCAAGCGCGAAAACTCTGAGATTCGTCAGGCAGACTCTGCCGGACGCACTCGTACCGTTCAGGTTGAGGTTCGCAAAAAGCGCGTGCTAGTTAAAGCAGGGGACAAAGCTCCTCAAGAAGCTCCAGCTCCGGCGGCCAAAGAGGTTGCATCTGCGGCGCCTGCAAAACCAATCCTTTCTGCTGAAGAGTTAGAGAAACGCGCAGCTGAGGCGACTCGTCAAGCCGAGTTATTGGCTCGTCAAGAAGCGGAAATGAAAGCGGCGGAAGATGCTCGCCAAAAAGAAGCTGATGCTGTTGCTGCTGCAAGTGTGGCTGAGCCGGTTGTCGAAAAAGCCGCCAAGTCAGATGATGATGGTGTTGCTGCAGCCGCAAAAGCTGCCGACAAGAAAGCTCAAGCTGATAAGGCTGCCAAAGAGATTGCGGATGCCAATAAGGCACAGTTAGCAGATATTACTAAGCGACGTGCCGCTGCTGAAGCTGAAGCTTTAGCGATTCGCGACATGATGAGTACCCCAGCGCGTGTACTCAAGGCACCAAGTGAAATAGCTGCTGAAGAAGCTAAAAAGGGTACCTTACATAAGCCAGCTAAGGCTGAAGGTGCTGATGATAAGAAAAAAGCGGTTGCTAAGGTTGGTGGTAAGACAATTAAGTCTGCAGAGACTTCATCTACTTGGCAAGAAGAAGGTGCCAAGAAGCCTGGTGGCCTCAAGACTCGTGGTGACAGCTCTGGAGGTGTAGGTGGTTGGCGTTCTGGCGGTGGCAGAAGAAAGCAACGTCAAATTGCAGAAGCCAACGTCGATACCAACTTCCAAGTTCCAACAGAACCGGTTGTACGTGATGTTCATGTTCCTGAAACTATTACTGTTGCTGAGTTAGCTCATGCAATGGCCGTGAAGAGTGCAGAAGTAATTAAGCTCTTGATGGGTATGGGTCAGATGGTAACGATCAATCAGATCTTAGATCAAGATACTGCCATGATCATCGTAGAAGAGATGGGCCATACAGCCCATGCCGCTAAGTTAGATGATCCAGATTTAGATCTCGGTATTGCTGGTCACGATGCGGAATTATTGCCACGTCCACCAGTTGTTACGGTGATGGGTCACGTTGACCACGGTAAAACATCTTTGCTCGATAAGATTCGTGCGGCTAAGGTTGCTACTGGCGAAGCCGGTGGTATTACTCAGCACATCGGCGCTTATCACGTTGAAACACCACGCGGCATGATTACCTTCCTTGATACTCCGGGTCACGAAGCCTTTACGGCAATGCGTGCTCGCGGTGCTAAGGCAACGGATATCGTGATCTTGGTAGTTGCAGCTGATGATGGTGTGATGCCGCAAACAAAAGAAGCGATTGCACACGCAGTAGCTGGTGGCGTACCAATTGTTGTGGCTATTAATAAGATTGATAAGCCAGAAGCGAACTTAGAGCGCGTTAAAACTGAGTTGGTTGCTGAGCAAGTCGTTCCAGAAGAGTACGGCGGCGATGTGCCATTCATTGGTGTGTCTGCTAAAACAGGTGACGGCATTGATGCCTTGCTTGAGAACGTACTCTTGCAAGCTGAAATTTTGGAGCTTAAGGCAGCGAAAGACGCTCCTGCGCAAGGTCTCGTTATTGAGGCGCGCTTGGACAAAGGTCGTGGTCCAGTTGCTACTATTTTGGTTCAGTCCGGAACGCTCAAGCGTGGTGATATGTTGTTGGCTGGTTCAACCTACGGACGCGTTCGTGCGATGTTGGATGAAAATGGCAAGCCATGTAACGAAGCTGGCCCATCTATCCCTGTGGAGATTCAAGGTTTATCTGAAGTTCCTGCAGCTGGTGAATCAGTTCAAGTGGTGCCTGATGAGCGTAAAGCCCGTGAGATCGCACTTTTCCGTCAAGGTAAGTTCCGTGATGTGAAGCTGGCTAAACAACAAGCATTCAAACTCGAAACCATGATGGAAAACATGGAAGAGGGTGCGATTGAGGCGAAGTTGTTGCCACTGATCATTAAGGCGGACGTTCAAGGCTCTCAAGAAGCTTTGTCACAGTCATTGCAAAAACTATCTACTGCTGAAGTCAAGGTGCAAATCGTTCATGCGGCCGTGGGTGGCATTACCGAGACTGACGTTAACTTAGCAGTGGCTTCTAAAGCAGTCATCATCGGCTTTAACTCACGTGCAGATGGTGCAGCGCGTAAGTTGGCCGAGAACAATGGTGTAGATATTCGTTATCACAACATTATTTATGACGCGGTTGATGAAGTGAAGGCGGCCTTAAGTGGTATGTTGACACCAGATAAGAAAGAAGAAATCACCGGCATGGTGGAGATTCGTCAAGTCTTCTTGGTATCTAAAGTTGGCGCTATTGCAGGTTGCTTGGTGCTCGACGGCATCATTAAGCGTAACTCTAGTGTTCGCCTCTTGCGTGACAACGTAGTGATCTGGACTGGTGAGTTGGACTCTCTCAAGCGCTTTAAAGATGACGCAAAAGATGTGCGCGCCGGTGTTGAGTGCGGCCTGTCATTAAAAGGCTACAACGACATCAAAGAAGGCGATCAACTCGAAGTCTTTGAAGTGACTGAAGTTGCCCGCACACTCTAAGAGCTATTCAGTTCATGCATAAAACTAGCCCTCATCGTAACCAGCGTCTCGCCGATCAAATTCAGCGAGACCTGGCCGAGCTGATTCCTCGCGAATTACGTAGCCCAAGCCTAGGTTTGATTACTTTACAAAGTATTGAACTCACACCAGATTTGGCGCACGCAAAAGTTTTCTTTACTGTTTTGGGTGCTGAGCCTGAGGTAGCCTTGAAAGCGCTGCAAGATAAGGCGGGCTATTTGCATTCTTTATTGTTCAAGCGTTTGCATATTCATACTGTGCCAACCTTGCACTTCCACTACGACAGTTCTGTTGAGCATGGCATTGAGATGTCGCGCTTAATTGATCAAGCGGTGGATAGCGATCGCAAAGACGAGAACGCGTAAATAGCTATGTCTGTACGTATCGACGGCGTTGTCTTGCTTGATAAACCTGCTGGAATGAGCTCACAAGGCGCAGTCACTGCCGTGAAGCGCGCCTTCAATGCAGAGAAAGCAGGGCATACCGGCACCCTAGATCCCATGGCTACTGGCTTACTTCCCATTTGTTTGGGCGAGGCTACTAAGTACTCCCAGGATTTATTGGAGGCTGATAAAACCTATATCGCTCAAGTGAAATTCGGTCAGCGTACCGATACTGGTGATGCTGAAGGCTTAGTCATTGAAGAACTACCTTTACCTGTATTTGCTGATGAAGCAACTATCAAAGTTGCATTAAACGCTTTATTGCCGGCATTTACTGGTCCGATTAGCCAGGTGCCTCCAATGTATTCTGCGCTGAAGCGCGATGGCAAGCCTTTATATGAATACGCTCGCGCTGGTGTTGAATTAGAGCGTGCTCCACGAGATATTACGATTCATGCAATTCGTTGGACTAATGTTAATTGGCCTGAAGCCACTTTAGAAGTGAGCTGCAGCAAAGGTACCTACATTCGCGTGTTAGCAGAAGATATTGGTAAGGCATTAGGATGCGGTGCACATTTAGTTGGCTTGCGCCGTACCGAAGTAGGGCACCTCACTTTAGAGCAATCTTTCACAATCGAATCTATTCAAAATAGCTCGCAAGATAGCTCTAGTTACATCTTGCCGGTCGATGCCCTCTTGCAAACACTGCCCCACTTAACCGTGGATGAGCAACAGGCTAAACGTTTAGAAATGGGTCAACGAGTCCCGCTTAATATACCTTCTATAGAGGCGCTGGTGCGCATCTATCGCGCAACTGCTGCTCCACATAACTTTATTGGTACTGGTGATTGGCGCTCTGGGGTGTTGCATCCTAAGCGCCTGATTTCTTCGGCACATTAAATATATTTAACCCTCTTATTTATTAACCTTATTCTTAACTTCAGAAGCTTCACATGACTAAACGCGCACTTCGTAATATCGCCATCATCGCCCACGTTGACCACGGTAAAACTACTTTGGTTGACCAACTCTTGCGCCAATCTGGCACATTCCGTTCTAATGAAAAAATGACCGAACGCGTCATGGACTCAAATGACCTGGAAAAAGAGCGCGGCATTACTATTTTGTCCAAGAACTGTGCGGTTGAGTATGACGGCACACACATCAATATCGTAGACACACCAGGACACGCCGACTTCGGTGGTGAAGTAGAGCGTGTGCTCTCCATGGTTGACGGTGTTTTGCTCTTGGTTGATGCAGTTGAGGGCCCGATGCCACAAACCCGCTTCGTAACCAAAAAAGCTTTGGCTCTCGGTTTAAAGCCAATTGTGGTGATCAACAAGGTTGACCGTCCAGGTGCACGTTGTGATTACGTGATCAATGCCACTTTTGAATTGTTTGATAAGTTGGGCGCTACTGAAGAGCAATTAGACTTCCCAGTGATCTTCGCATCAGGCTTAAATGGTTATGCTGGTTTAACAGATGATGTTCGCGAAGGCGATATGCGTCCTTTGTTCGACACTGTATTGAAAAACGTTCCTGTACGTGATGACAATCCAGAAGGTCCATTGCAATTGCAAATTACCTCTATTGAGTACAGCACATACGTTGGTAAGATCGGCGTTGGCCGTATCAACCGCGGTACTGTTAAACCGCTGATGGATGTGGTGTATATCGATGGTCCAGAGGGCACTCCACGTAAAGGTCGTATTAACCAGGTATTGAAATTCCGTGGCTTAGAGCGTGAATTGGTTGATGAAGCACAAGCGGGCGACATCGTATTGGTAAACGGTATTGAAGATTTGGCGATTGGTACAACCATCTGTGCTCCAGATGTTCCAGAAGCATTGCCAATGCTCAAGATTGATGAACCTACTTTGACCATGAACTTTATGGTGAACACCAGCCCATTAGCTGGTCGTGAAGGTAAGTTCGTGACTAGCCGCCAGATTCGTGAGCGTTTAGATCGCGAATTAAAGTCCAATATGGCTTTGCGCGTTAAAGAAACTGATGATGACACCGTGTTTGAAGTGTCAGGTCGTGGCGAATTGCACCTGACTATTTTGGTAGAAACAATGCGTCGTGAAGGCTACGAGTTAGCTGTTTCACGTCCACGCGTGGTTTTCCACGAAGTAGACGGTGTGAAGATGGAACCGTATGAGAACTTAACGGTTGACGTAGAAGATACAACTCAAGGCGCCGTCATGGAAGACTTGGGTAAGCGTAAAGGTGAATTGCTTGACATGGTAAGTGACGGTAAGGGCCGCACACGTCTTGAATACCGTATACCAGCACGTGGTTTGATCGGTTTCCAAGGCGATTTTATGACCATGACTCGTGGTAACGGTTTGATGAGTCATACATTTGACTCCTATGCACCTGCAAAAGACGGTATCTTGGGTGAGCGTCATAACGGTGTATTGATCAGTCAAGATGATGGCGAAGCAGTTGCTTACGCTTTATGGAAATTGCAAGACCGTGGCCGTATGTTTGTAAGCCCGGGCGATCCTTTGTATGAAGGTATGGTGATTGGTATTCATAGTCGTGACAATGACTTGGTTGTTAACCCAATTAAAGGTAAGCAATTAACTAACGTTCGCGCCTCAGGTACTGACGAAGCAGTGCGCTTGGTAACACCAATCGCAATGAACCTGGAGTACGCTGTTGAATTTATCGATGATGATGAATTGGTTGAAGTAACGCCAAAGAGTATTCGTATTCGTAAGCGTTACCTTAAGGAGCATGAGCGTAAGAAGGCATCACGCGACTAAGCTACTCCTAGCTACACAACAAAAGTCACCTCCGGGTGGCTTTTGTTCTTCATTGAAATCCATATTCCAAAAATAATAGTAAAAATAGATCCTCATGCTGCCATCCATTGAACAACGCCTTGCCCAAGAGTTATCCGCTAAACCTGCCCAAGTGGCTGCTGCTATCGCATTGATGGATGAAGGTGCAACTGTTCCCTTTATTGCCCGTTACCGGAAAGAGGCAACAGGTGGTTTGGATGATACGCAGCTACGGTTACTAGAGGATCGCCTGGGGTATTTGCGTGAGCTAGAAGAGCGTCGTAAGGCGATTGTTTCTTCGATCGAAGAACAGGGCAAGATGACTCCAGACTTACTCAAGGCCATCATGTTGGCAGAGGATAAGACGCGCCTAGAAGACTTATACCTTCCTTATAAGCTCAAGCGTCGCACGAAAGCGCAAATCGCCTTAGAGGCTGGATTAGAGCCCTTGGCAAATGATTTATTAGCCAATCCCATGTTGGATCCAGAGACAGAGGCAGCTAATTACCTTAAAGAAGCATTTACCTCGGATCAAGGTGACAATCCCGGCGTAGCAGATATCAAAGCAGCTCTTGAAGGTGCTCGCCAGATTTTGATGGAGCGCTTTGCAGAAGACGCTGGGTTGGTGCAATCGCTCAGAACCTATTTGCAAGAGCACGGCGTGGTGGAGTCCAAAGTCATCGCAGGCAAAGAGCAAGAGGGCGAAAAATTCGCGGATTACTTTGACTACTCTGAGCCGATCTCTGCTATTCCTTCACACCGCGCCTTAGCTCTATTTAGGGGTCGTCGTGAACAGATGTTGATGGTGAATTTGCGATTAGATACTGAAGAAGAAAAGCCTAAGTGGGATGCGCCGCACAATCCTTGCGAATCCCGCATTGCCAATCAATTTAAGATTAAAAATGAAGGCCGTCCTGCTGACCAGTGGTTGGCAGAGACTGTGCGTTGGACTTGGCGCATTAAGTGCTCGATGCATTTGGAGTCTGAGCTGATGAGTGCGCTACGTGAACGCTCTGAGGCTGAGGCGATTAATGTCTTCGCTCGCAATTTAAAAGCCTTGCTGCTAGCCGCACCTGCCGGCCCTAAAGTTACGATTGGCCTAGACCCTGGTATGCGAACAGGGGTAAAGGTAGCTGTAGTCGACGCAACAGGCAAGGTAGTCGATACCGATGTCATTTACCCACACCAGCCAAAGAATGATTGGGACGGCTCATTGCATACACTTGCCAAGTTAGCTGAGAAGCACAAAGCAACGCTCATTTCAATCGGAAATGGCACCGCTTCACGTGAGACGGATAAGTTAGCGCAGGATTTAATCAAAGCTAAGCCTGAACTGAAGCTCACCAAGATTGTTGTATCAGAAGCAGGGGCATCGGTTTACTCCGCCTCTGAATATGCCTCAAAAGAATTGCCTGGTATGGATGTTTCTTTGCGCGGCGCAGTGTCGATTGCTAGAAGATTGCAAGATCCTTTGGCCGAGTTAGTCAAGATTGATCCAAAATCAATTGGAGTGGGCCAGTATCAACATGATGTGATGCAGACTCAGCTGGCTAAGTCATTGGTTGCCGTTGTTGAAGATTGCGTGAACGCAGTGGGTGTAGACGTAAATACGGCCTCCGCGCCATTGTTGGCAAGAGTTTCAGGTCTCAGTAGTACCGTTGCCGAAGGTATCGTGACTTACCGAGATAGCAACGGTGCCTTTCAGACGCGGGCAGACTTACGTAGCGTGCCACGCTTAGGCGATAAGACTTTTGAACAAGCTGCTGGCTTCTTGCGCATCATGAATGGCAAAGACCCATTGGATGCTTCAGCAGTCCATCCGGAATCCTATCCTTTGGTAGAGAAGATTCTGAAAGATATTCAGAAGGGCGTCAAAGAGGTCATTGGCGATGCTGCAATACTCAAGGGGCTTAATCCGGAAAAGTATGCCGATGAGAAGTTTGGTGTTCCCACTGTCACCGACATCATCAAGGAGCTAGAGAAGCCGGGTCGCGATCCACGACCTGAGTTCACAACAGCAACTTTTAAAGATGGCGTGGAAAAAATCAGCGACCTTAAGGCAGACATGATTTTGGAAGGTGTTGTGACAAACGTAGCAGCTTTTGGTGCCTTCGTAGATATCGGTGTTCATCAAGATGGTTTGGTTCACATCTCTGCTTTAGCTAACACCTTTGTTAAAGACCCGCACACCGTGGTTAAAGCAGGGCAGGTTGTGAAGGTCAAAGTGCTCGAAGTGGATGAGAAGCGTAAGCGCATTGCATTGACGATGAGGCTCTCTGATGAGGCTCCAAAAGTATCAGGCGAAAAAGCTGAGCAAAGAGCAAATAGGCCAGGCACCCCGAGAACTCAAGATGCGAGAAGACCACAGGAAGATAGAAGATCTGCGCCTCCAATCAATAATGCTATGGCAGATGCCTTACGTAAACTCAAAGGGTAAAACTCGCTACACTTAAGCAATGATGAGCAAGAGAGAAATTCAATGATCTTTGTTAAAAGTATTCTTATAGGCTTTTTCACTCTGTATGCCTCGATCTCTGTTGCCCAAACTACGCCAACGGTAGCTGCTGCATCCGACTTGAAGTTTGCATTAGAAGAAATTGCTGCTAACTATAAGGCTGATAAAGGTCAAGATGTGAAATTGGTGTTTGGCTCGTCGGGCGTCCTATGGCAACAAGTCAAAAATGGGGCACCATTTAGTTTGCTGATGTCTGCAGACGAAGCCTATATAGATGACTTATCTAAAAATGGCTTAACGGTCGATGGTGGAAGCCTATATGCAATTGGCAGAATTGTTCTTTTACAAAAGAAGGGTGGGCCTATCAAGCTCGGCATCGATAAGGAGAGTCTGGCCAATGCAATTCAAGCTGCCAAGAAGATTGCTATCGCCAATCCAGATCATGCCCCTTACGGTAGAGCTGCGAAAGAATATCTCACCAATATGGGGGTCTGGGATCTAGCTCAGCCTAAGTTGGTCTATGGGGAAAATATTTCTCAAGCAACGATGTTTGCCTTAACGGGCTCAGCTGATTTTGCTATCTCCGCCTTATCTTTAGCTTCATCACCTCAAATTCAGACTCAGTCTACGTCTGTGTCGATACCGGATAAGTTGCATAAGCCACTCAAGCAAAAGATGGCCTTAATAAAAAATGGCGCATCCAGCGCTAAAGATTTCTACTTGTATCTACAGGAGCCCAAGTCACAGCAAGTTATGGTGCGCTATGGCTTTGTCACGCCGTAGTCATTAATTTGTAATATAGTTCCATTATTATCGAATTATAAAAAATACCGAAGCAATACAGGCATTTATCGCCTTAGGACAAGAGTCGCGTTTAAACGTATACCGCCTGATTGTTCAGAAGGGGGATCTCGGACTGTTGCCCTCACAGATCCATGAAATGCTAGGCATTCCTAATGCAACACTCAGCTTTCATCTCAAAGAGCTTTATCAGGCCAATCTCATTACTGTCGAGCGCCAAAGTCGCAACCTCATCTACCGGCCGAATCCGGGAATGGTAGAAGAGTTAAGTCAATTTCTATTGGCTAACTGCTGCGGCGGTAAGTCATGCAAAACCGCAAAAATTATTAAAAAGGTGAATACTCAATGAAACAGTACAACATTCTTTTCCTGTGCACCCATAACTCTGCTCGTTCTGTTTTGGGTGAAGCTTTAGCATCTACCCACCCTAGTGGCAAGTTTGTAGGTTATTCAGCTGGATCAACCCCAGGTACAAGCGTTAATCCTATTGCAGCTGATATTGCAGAAGAGTTGGGTATGGACCGCACTCTGCTGAAGTCAAAAAGTTGGGATGTGTATGGGGAGCCCAATGCTCCAAAAATGGATTTCATCATCACAGTATGTGACAACGCTGCTGGCGAGGTTTGCCCTTTTTGGCCTGGTCAACCAGTTACCGCACATTGGGGTTTCCCTGATCCATCACAAGTCCAGGGGACTGATTTGGAGAAGCGGGCCGCTTTTAATCAAGTGAAGAATGGCCTTAAAAAGCGCCTAGATATTCTAGCGGCGATGCCATTAGAAAAGCTCGACTCCATTAGCCTTAAAGAGGTTCACACAAAAGCATGAGTTCTATTACTAAAAAACTCTCCTTTTTAGATCGTTATTTAACGGTTTGGATTTTTGCGGCAATGGCGCTGGGAATTGGCCTGGGTCATTTCATTCCTGGTATTGAGGGGTTTATTAATTCATTCCAGGTTGGTACAACTAATCTACCAATTGCGATTGGCTTGATATTGATGATGTATCCACCGTTTGCCAAGGTGCGTTACGAAGACTTGCCAGACGTATTTAAAGATAAGCGCATCTTTGGCATATCCATTTTGATGAATTGGATTGTTGCGCCAACTTTGATGTTCTTTTTGGCTATCACTTTTGTTCCTGACCAACCTGAATACATGGCTGGTCTCATTTTGATTGGTATTGCTCCTTGTGTTGCGATGGTCATTATTTGGAATGACCTAGCTAAGGGCTCTACTGAGTATGCTGCTGGTTTAGTGGCATTTAATGCGATCTTTCAGGTGCTGTTCTTTAGTGTTTATGCATATTTCTTTCTCACAGTGTTGCCGCCTTACTTTGGCCTTGCTGGCTCAAACGTCAGTGTAGGCATGGGGCAGATTGCTGAGAGTGTGTTTGTCTACCTAGGCATTCCTTGCATTGCTGGAATATTGACGAGAGTAGTAATGCTCAAGTTCATGACTAAGGAGGATTACCACGAGCATTTTGTGCCGCAAATTGGAAAGATCACTTTAATTGCATTGCTCTTCACCATCATCGTCATGTTTAGCCTCAAAGGCGGAGTAATCTTAACGCTCCCAATGGATGTGGTGACTATTGCGGTACCGCTATTGGTTTTCTTTCTCATCATGTTCTTGCTGACCTTCTTTGTCACTGGCAAGATGGGTATCGATTACAAGCGTTGCTGCACACTTTCATTTACAGCCTCTAGCAATAACTTTGAGTTGGCTATTGCAGTAGCGATTGCTGTATTCGGAATTAATTCTGGGGCAGCTTTTGCAGCCGTCATAGGTCCTCTAGTCGAGGTGCCCATCATGATTGGCCTAGTGACTGTGGCTTTGTGGTTTAAAGAAAGTTTTTTCAAAAAGGATATGGCTTAAGTGTTTGAGTCTCCGTTGCAATTTCCAGCTTTAGTAGAGGGACTATTCCAAATCCCCGGGATTGAAAAACTAAATACAAATTCTAGCGATCATGCACCTCGTTTCCTAATGCTCTATGGCTCACTTCGCGAGAGATCTTACAGTAGGCCTCTTACTTTTGAGGCGGCTCGATTGTTAACTGCCATGGGTGGTGAGGTCAAAATCTTTGATCCTATTGGATTGCCTTTGGTAGATAGCGTGCCTGATAGCCATCCAAAGGTGCAAGAACTTCGTCAACTAGCCATGTGGGCCGAGGGTATGGTTTGGACTTCCCCAGAACGACATGGCGCCATGACTGGTTTATTAAAAACACAGATTGATTGGATCGTTGTCTGAAGGGGCGGTTAGGCCAACCCAAGGTAAGACCTTGGCTGTAATGCAAGTATGCGGGGGATCACAATCCTTTAATGCCGTTAACCAAATGCGTATCTTAGGTCGATGGATGAGGATGATTACTATCCCCAATCAATCTTCAGTTGCTAAGGCTTTTACTGAGTTTGAGGAAGATGGTCGTATGAAGCCATCTGCCTTTTATGATCGGGTAGTGGACGTCATGGAAGAGCTCTACAAATTCACATTACTCACGCGTGGAATTAGTGAATATTTAACTGACCGATATAGCGAGCGAAAAGAGTCTGCCGAGGAGTTATCTAAGAGAGTAAATCAGCGATCAATTTAATCGGCAAATTCATTAGGCTCTGTATGGTCTAACGAGATCCTCTAAGCCAAAAGCATCATTCCTATCCCTAAGGATCTCAATCGATGCTCTGAGCGCTACCACCTCTTTACATTTAAGTTTTTGAAGTTTCTTACGATCCATGCCATAGGTATCGACTAGATAGCGAATTCTAGACAGGCAAATTTGAAGACGGATTAGCCAATAGATGGCAAAAATGCCTGGTGCAAACAAGAGAAGCAAAATACTCATTTCATAGCCCATAAAAAAGGCCGTCGCGATGACGGCCTATTGCATTAATCTAGCTATTAACCAGATTACTTACTTAATTAATAAAACAGGTTGCTTTGCTACGTTACTAATTTTTTGAGCTACTGAACCCATGAGGGTATCAACGATGCCTGTTCTACCCTTTGATCCCATAACGATTAGATCAAACTTCTCTTTATTAGCTAAAGCAATGATCTCATTAGCAACATTGCCGCGCTTAATCACCATGCTATGTTTCACGCCAGCTGTGTCGAGGGCTTTCTGGGCTCCCTTGAGTTCTTTTTCGCTCACTTCACGGAGGTAGTCATCGATTACGCTATTGGCTACGAATTGCTTAACATGACCCAAGCCGATATCGTCATGGACGCTGACCAGGGTTACCGTGCACTTGCTGCGCAAATCTTTTGATAACTTCACAACGTACTTGGCTGCATTAAGTGAAGATTTTGAGCCGTCAACCGGTAATAGAATTTTCATAGCATCCTCATTTTTATAGTAAAAAAAACTTAAATCCGACAAGTTCAATTTACTCTTTAAACACTTATAAAGCTATGAATAACCTACTAATTTATTTATCTATTGATTAAGTGGTCATTTAAGAAAAGCGTCATAGAAGGTTTTGATGATGAGGATGGTGACCAAAATAAAGAAGCCTTTGCGTATAAAGGTATTCCCATGCTTAATGGCAATCTTGGTACCAATTTGACCGCCCACAAGATTGGCGCTCGCCATGAGTAAACCAAGCTTCCAGTCAAAATAACCCAGATAAAAAAAGACACATAGTGCACCGAGATTTGAGGCGATGTTGAGAAACTTCGCAGGCGCTGCAGATCGTAAAAAATCAAATCCTAATATGCGGGTATAGAAGAGCTTATAAAAGGCTCCGGCTCCTGGACCTAGAAAGCCATCATAAAAACCAATGATGCCGGCACCAGTCGATGCGATCGCTTTTTGTTTATGGTGACCATGCTTTGGTGCATGCACTAGACCGGCACTGGATTTGATATTAAATATTAGTAGTGCCAGCAGCAGAAACGGTAGGGCGCCTCTAAGCCACTCGGTTGGTAATTGGGTAACTAGGTAGGCTCCTGCAACTGAGGCAAAGAAAGCAAACGCTGAGGAGATGATCACCAAGCCCCAAGGGCTCTTATTGGCTCGGCTGTACTGAATGGCAGAACCAATCGTCCCTACGATGGAGCCAAATTTATTTACTGAGAGCAGGGTTGCTGGTGGAAAACCTGGCAGTACGGCAAATAGCGCTGGAACCTGAATCATTCCCCCTCCACCAATAATGGAGTCGACTAGGCCAGCAAATAAAGCGCAAGCAAGCAATAAGCCAAGGTCGAATGCAGAGAGTTCAAGCATATTGTCTATTTATTTTTTTAGTTCTTTTGTATATCCCGGCCCATTTTAGAGCGGTTTCTTTCTGGATGCCTTTGGATTCAATTGTTTTCATGGGCGGGAGTGGATAATCTAGTCCAAATGAAAGTCAATTCAGAAGGAGTATCTTCGTCAAGGGTGTATTTGCCTGCTGGGCAAATTCACGCTTGCCTGCTGGATTTCTTTATTGCTACTTTTCCGCATATAGATGCAAGTGAATGGCGCTCTCGTTTTGATGAGGGATTGGTATTCAATCAAGAAGGGGAGGCCCTTCCTGCAAGCCATGCTTATATTCCCAATACGCATTTGCTGTATTTCAGGCGCTTGGCACGGGAACCAGATCTTCCTTTTGAAGAAGCCATCCTATTTCAAGACGAGCACATTCTAGTTGCAGATAAACCCCATTTTTTACCAGTAACACCAAGCGGTCTTTATCTGCATCAAACTCTACTGAATCGACTGAAGAAAAAAACGGGTATTCAAAACTTAAGCCCCATGCATCGCATTGATCGTGACACGGCAGGGCTAGTGATCTTTTCAGTTAATCCGCCTGAGCGGGCGCAATACCAAAATTTATTTAGAGATCGCGCAGTCAAAAAGGTCTATGAGGCGATCGCGCCTTACTCAGAAGAGCTCATCAATAAATTACCGATGACGTACCAGAGTAGGCTAGAGGAGTCTGAACATTTTCTGCAAATGCAGGAAGTGGAGGGCGAAGCTAATGCCGATACCTTCATTGAGTTGCTTGAGGTAAAAAAGCCCTGGGCTAGATATCGCTTAAGCCCTGGTAGTGGTAAGAAGCACCAATTGCGTTGTCATCTAAATAGCTTAGGCATTCCTATTCAGCATGACCAGATTTACCCTATTCTGACACCTTACCAAGGGTATGATTTGGATTTTTCCAAACCTTTGCAGCTCTTAGCAAAAGAGATTTATTTCAAAGACCCGGTAACGGGGCAGGAGAGATCTTTTTCATCCCAAAGAGTATTGGCTTGATATTCGTATGACTGTAAATACACCAAAGCGCTTAGCTGTTGCCCCAATGATGGAATGGACTGATCGCCATTGCCGTTCCTTTCATCGATCTTTAACTCAACAGGCCATCTTGTACACCGAGATGGTGACTACCGGCGCACTCATTCATGGGGATGTGCCACGCCATTTAGATTATTCAAAAGAGCAGCACCCAGTTGTTTTGCAATTGGGTGGATCCGAGCCTTCTGATTTAGCTAAGGCTGCAGAGTTGGCGCAGCAGTGGGGCTATGACGAGATCGATCTCAACTGCGGTTGTCCTTCAGAGCGTGTTCAGCGAGGTGCCTTTGGTGCTTGTCTTATGGCTGAGCCACAACTCGTAGCCGATTGCGTTAAAGCAATGAAGTCTGCTGTTGATACTCCGATTACTGTGAAGCATCGCTTGGGTTTGGATTCGATGGATGCCGCTAACTCTGAAGCGGATTATCAATTTGCACTCAATTTCATTCTTGCAGTGGCGGATGCTGGGGCTAGCCAAGTCACCATCCATGCGCGCAATGCCGTACTGAAAGGCTTATCTCCCAAGGAGAATCGTAGTAAACCACCACTACGTTATGAAGTGGCTGCAAAGCTGCGTTTAGATGCTCAGAAGGAGTTTCCGAAGCTCAAGGTATTGCTCAATGGCGGCTTAGAAACAAATGAGCAAATTGCAGGTCATTGGGATGACTTCGATGGCTTTATGGTGGGCAGAGCAGCCTATCATTTTCCAGCGCTTCTCTTAGGCTGGGATGACATGATCAACACCAATGGGGACGCTGCGGGCTATCTGTTTAGTGAGACCGAATGGCATCGCATCCAGATTGCATTGGTGAAGCAAGTCCAAGCTTGGTATGACGAATGTCGTGCCAAAGATAAGCCTTTTTATATTGGTGCATTTACACGTCATATCTTAGGGCTGGCTCATGGCAGGGCGGGGTCCCGTTACTGGCGCCAGCGTCTTTCTGATCACCATGCTCTAGCTAAGGTGCAAAGTAAGGCTGCGATTGTGGACTTCTTTATTGACGCTAGCTTAACCCTGGGTGATTGGGCTGCCTTTGAATTTGAGGGGGCCTAAAGCCTGTATCTAAGGCATTTTTGACAGGGTTTTGCCTCAAAAGCTATAATCTATGTCTTCAGTGGCGGACGTAGCTCAGTTGGTAGAGTCCCAGATTGTGATTCTGGTTGTCGCGGGTTCGAGCCCCGTCGTTCGCCCCACCGAATACTGCAGTATCCTAAGGCTCCCTGGTGGAGCTTTTTTATTTTCTAGATTTCATTCATGAAAAAATTCGACTTTCTTTCTATCCTCTTTGACTTACTGCTTTCTGTAATCGCGCTGTATTTTATGTTGCGACCATCGACAGCTACTAGCGCCCCTAAATCAACTATTCCTGTTGTGAAAGTGGGAAATCTTTCTTGGGATCAAACCGAGATGACGATTGCGGATGTCAAAACCTTTGCCGATGCTACTGGTTTCATCAGTCAGGCCGAGAAAAACGGCGGCGGTCTTTCTTATGAGTCTGGCTTTGTCAAAAAATCAGGTTGGACCTGGAAAACGCCATATGGTGTTCCTGCAAAAGCCAATGAACCAGCAGTGCATCTCAATCAAGCTGAGGCAGCATCTGTTTGCCGTTTCTACAGCAAGCGTTTGCCTACTGAAGCGGAGTGGACCTCCGCAGCATTTTTGGAGCAAAGAGAGATGCCTCCAGTAGGTTTCACCAAAGGACAACGTTATCCGTTTCCAGGTGGAGCTACACCAGAGGTTTCTCACTGTCTGAATGGTTGTGGCGACTACAAAGGTCTAGCACCCGCAGGCGCTTTAAACCGTGGTGCAGGTCATGTAACAGCAGGTACTACAAAGCCAGGCGTCAACGGTCTATTAGATATGGGTGGCAATGTCTGGGAGTGGACCGCTACTGAGCGCAATGGGGGCTTCATCACTCGTGGTGCTTCGTGGTGGTATGGTCCAGAGAGGCAAAAAGAGTCAGATGTAGAGTCTAAGCCAGCTGATATTGGCGTGGTATACATCGGCTTTCGCTGCGTTAGTTGATCCCATGAAACAATAGGGGATGACCAATTCTGTAGTCGATCCATCTGCCATTGAAATCACCCCTGAATATCAGGATGTAATCGACGCTATCGAGCGACATGACCCTTACATCTTTGTTAGCGGAAAGGCGGGTACTGGCAAGACAACCTTAATTGGTTATCTGCGCGAGCACATTCCTGGCAATGTAGTCGTGGTAGCGCCCACTGGCGTAGCTGCTCTGCAAGTAAAAGGGGTGACCATTCACTCTTTCTTTCGGTTGCCACCTCGCTTGATCTTTCCGGAAGAAGATATCAAGCCTTTAAAAGATAAGCGTCTCTACAAAGATATTCGTTTGCTCATCATTGATGAGATCTCCATGGTCAGGGCAGATGTTGTGGATGCGATGGATTTATTCCTGCGCGCTAATGGTCCCCATAAGAGTCAGTCCTTTGGCGGTATTCAGGTGATGTTCGTAGGGGACTTGTTTCAACTTCCCCCTGTAGTCTCCAATGCCGATATGCAAGTGTTATCTGAGCGCGGTTATGAGGGTCCTTATTTCTTCTGCGCCATGGCCTTGCATCGTAAAGATGTCACGATGGTAGAGTTATCAAAGATCTTCCGCCAAAAAGATGCTCACTTTGCAGGACTGCTGAATCAGATCCGCATCAATCAAGATATCGATGAAGCACTGGATACGTTAAATGCTGTTTGTTACGAAACTAAAAAAGAGGCTGATGAGCAGACTATCACCTTAACTACAACTAACGCACGTGCAGATCAAATTAATGGCGCAGGATTGCGAGCGCTCACCACTGATGCCAAAGTGTATATGGGCAATAGCACTGGTAAGTTCAATGTGGATGATCGTAATCTACCATCGCCTAATCAACTCACTTTAAAAGTGGGTGCAAAAGTCATGTTTACTGCGACCGATAGCAATTTCCCAAAACGTTGGGTGAATGGAACTATCGGAGTAGTTCGCGAGTTACTGCCTAATACCGTAAAAGTCATGGTTCAAAATGGACCTTACTCAAATACGGTTGAAGTAAAGGGTCATCAGTGGGAATCGTATCGCTATGACCATGACATGATGTCTGGAAAGATTTCGCCAAATATCATTGGCACCTTCGTGCAGATCCCGCTCATGTTAGCTTGGGCTGTAACCATTCATAAGAGTCAGGGTAAGACCCTTGATAAGATAAAAGTCGATTTATCTTCGGGGGCATTTGCGTCGGGTCAGGTCTATGTGGCCCTAAGTCGCTGCACCTCCATCGAAGGCATTACTCTAGAGCGACCAATCCAACCCAAGGATGTGAGTTGCGACCAAGAGGTGAAGCGTTTTTATCTCAATTGTTTGCCTGGTTAGCCTTTATCAGGCATTGACTTTGCAATAAAATGGTTATAACATTGTTATTACTATGAAGAAACAGTTGCACCTTCAAATCCGTCAAATAGGTAACTCTCGTGGAGTGGTTATTCCTAAAGCTATCCTTGAGCAGATAGGTTTTGATGATCACGCCGATTTGGTGATTGAGGGCGACAGGCTTGTATTAAGTAAACCCAAAAAAAATCCCCGTGAAGGTTGGGCTGAGGATTCAAAGGTAATCGCTGCGGCCGGTGAAGACCGACTGGTGTTGGGTGACTTGATGAATGAGGCTGATGAGGATTGGGTTTGGTAAAAAGTATCGTTTCACGCGGAGATATTTGGTTAATTAATCTAGATCCAACTATGGGTAGTGAGATTAAAAAGACTCGTCCATGCCTTGTTGTGTCTCCACAAGAAATGCATGACTACTTGCGAACTGTGATTATTGCGCCAATGACTACAAAAGGAAAGTCAGCATCCTTTCGCGTGCCAATTACGCATGATGGTAAAAAAGGTCTGATTCTTTTAGATCAGGTTCGTACTATAGATAAGGCTCGTCTAGTCAAGCGATTGGGAGCAGTCAGCAATAAAACACTGGCGGCTAGCCTCGATATTTTGCAGGCAACCTTTGTGCTTTAGTTAGAAGCCTGCAGCTAATCCATCACGGCGATGATCGCTACCAGCAATATAGGCATCTTTAGTATCTTCACCTAATAGCGCAATAGCTTGAGCACTGCCAAAGTCCAAGCTATTCGCTGGCATTACAGTGACTTCATGCCCCATGGCCTTTAGTCCTTCCACCACTAATGCTGGCATAGAAGCTTCAACAGTCAGCTTGCCCACATCATCAATTCTCCATCGCGGTGCGTCTGAACAAGCCTGCGGATTAAGATATTCATCAACAAAGCGCATGACGAACTGAATGTGACCTTGTGGTTGCATATTGCCACCCATCACACCAAAGGCCATGGCGGGTTGATTGCCTTTGGTAAGGAACGCTGGAATGATAGTGTGGAAGGGGCGCTTGCCTGGCGACACTTGATTGGGGTGACCATCAACTAGGCTAAAGCTCATGCCACGGTTATGAAATGCAATTCCACCTGGGGCCACGACGCCTGAGCCAAAGCCTTTGAAGTTGGACTGAATATACGAAATCATCATGCCGGACTCATCGGCGGCGCAAAGATATACAGTGCCTCCAGCATGCGGATCTCCTGCGCCATATGTTCCTGCTTGATTGTGGTTGATGAGTGCAGCACGACTAGCCAAATAGTCTCTATCCAATAAAGCGCTCGTTGCCACTCTCATTGTGCTGGCATCAGATACATGAGCGTATGCATCAGCAAAGGCAATGCGCATGGCTTCTACTTGAAGATGAATGCGCTGCGCAGAATTAGCAGGGTATTGTTTGACATTGGCGGCTTGCAAAATTCCAAGGGCCATTTGCGCAACGATGCCGGAACCATTGGGTGGAATTTCATGGAGGGTATATTCGCCATAATCAAAGGCTAATGGTTCTACCCATTCAGTTTGATTATTTGCAAAGTCAGCCATAGTGAAGCAACCACCAGTACTTTGCGCAAAGTCGACCATGCTTTGGGCTAACTTGCCCGTATAAAAAGATTCGCCTTCACTTTCCGCAATCTCGCGAAGTGTCTTGGCTTGAGAAGGGTGGCGCCAGATTTGGCCTGCAGTGGGTGCTTTACCTTCAATCAAAAATGACTCACTAAAACCTGGTTGATTTTTTAGAATCGGAATCGCTTCACGCCATTGGCGTGCGATGACTGGAGATACGGGGAAACCATTTTCCGCATAGTCAATTGCGCGTTTAAAGAGTTGCGCAAAAGGCAGCTTGCCAAACTTGCGAGAAAGTTCAATCCAACCAGAAACCATGCCCGGCACTGTGACGGTATTCCATCCAATCAAATCCATTGCCGCTTTGCCAGAAAAGTACTCTGGCGTCCAAGCTGCAGGAGCACGACCCGAGGCATTCATGCCATGGAGTTTCTTGCCATCCCAAATCAATGCAAAGCCATCACCACCAAGGCCATTCATGGTGGGCTCAACTACAGTGAGCGTAATGGCTGTAGCTAAAGCAGCATCAACTGCATTGCCACCATGTTGTAAAACTTCAATGCCGGCTTGAGTTGCTAGAGGCTGTGAACTGGCAACCGCGTTCTTGGCTAGGACTGGGGCACGACCGCCACCAAAAGGAGGGGATATCAACATAATCTGAAATTTTCTTAATTAAACACGTGATACAAAATTGGAATAGCTACAGCACTAATGACACCGTTCATGCCCATCGCAAGACTGGCATAAGTTCCCGCTTCCGGATGAATACTAAATGCGCGCGAGGTGCCAATGCCATGAGCGCCAATGCCAATTGCAAAGCCGCGTTGCCACCATGCTTTCATTCCTAGGGCATTCAGGATAAAGGGCGCCAAAATAGCGCCCAGAATACCGGTAGTCACAGCAAAAATAGCGGTCAGGGTTGGAGATACGCTGATACGTTCGGCAATACCCATGGCAATAGGCGCGGTCACTGATTTGGGATACATGGCCCCAGTAATGCTGGAATCGGCCCCGAATAATTTGGCAACGTTGACTGCGCTAATAATGGAGACCAAGCCACCGGCAAGTAAAGACGCCAGCAGCGGAACGGATCGGCCCTTTAGGCTACTTAAGCCTCTATATATCGGTATTGCCAAAGAGACGGTTGCTGAGCCTAATAAGAAGTGAATAAATTGCGCTCCTTCAAAGTAGGTCGAATAGGGCATTTCAATAAACTGGATGATGCTAGCCACAAGAATGATGGCAATGGCTACTGGATTGGCCAAAGGATTTTGCTTGCTCGTCTTATAAATCCAAAGACCGGTTTGATAAGCTGCCAAAGTAATGAAGAGGGCAAATAGGGGGCTACCTGAAAGGTAAACCCAAATCTCCACAATGGAGTGTTTTTCGCTCATGAATCAACCTCGTTAGGCTTGGCACTCAAGAAGCGGACAACAATTGCTGTTGTGGCGATTGTCAAAATAACGCTAACGACAAGAGCACTCAAGATAGCCAAGGCATTTGCCTTGAGTTGAGGTAGAAATAGAACAACACCGACCGCTGCGGGTACAAATAGAAGGCCAAGGTACTGGCTAAAGCCATCAGCCACCATGGCTAGCTCTTGATTAATGCCTTTACGCAAAACCAGCCAAACAATCAAGAGCACCAAACCAATCACTGGGCCTGGCAGGGTGGGGAGGGCGAACTTGGAAACAAGCTCACCTAGGCTTTGAAATAAGAGGATTTGAACCAGGCCGGAGATCATCCATTGATCTTACTGCCCGGCAATATATGTTGCAAAGCAATAACTTATTTCTTGGTTAAGATAAACACAACAAAAGCAGGGTCTTTGTATGTTTGTGAAGACTTGAATATAAAAACACTTAGGAGAGCGTTCATGGCTGACTTAAACGTCAACGGTAAAAAGTACAAGGTAGATGTTGATCCAGAAACCCCTTTGTTGTGGGTGATCCGAGATCATGTCGGTTTGACAGGTACTAAATATGGTTGTGGTGTTGGTCAGTGCGGTGCTTGTACTGTGCTGTTTGATGGCCAAGCAATTCGAAGCTGCATGATTCCAGTAAGCGCTGCAGAAGGCAAGAAAATTGAAACCATTGAGAGCCTCGAAAAGAATGGTCAACTCTCCAAAGTTCAAAAAGCATGGGTTGATAATCAGGTGCCTCAATGCGGTTACTGCCAGTCTGGCATGGTGATGGCAACTACTGCCTTATTACGCAACACTCCAAAACCTACCGATGCCCAGATTGACGCTGCAGTCACCAATATCTGTCGTTGCGGTACCTTCCAACAAGTGCGTGATGCTATTCATGCTGTGAGCAAGGCATAAGGAGCGATCATGACTAAAAATATAACAACTACCAATACTTCACGTCGCCACTTTATTGTTGGCTCAAGCGCTATTGCGACTGGGTTAGCAATCGGCTTTGATTTCTCTTTCATCTCATCAGCCAATGCGGCAATGGGAACAGGCACTACCTCCATGACACCCCTCGCTACCCCAGAGATTGGTGTTTGGGTAGTAGTGAAGCCAAGCGATGACATCGTTGTGCGTATCGTGCGCTCTGAGATGGGTCAGGGAACGATTACCGGTTTAGCGCAGATGGTTGCCGAAGAATTGCAATGTGATTGGAAAAAAGTTACTTACGAATATCCATCTCCAGCAGAAAGTCTGAAACGTAAGCAAGCGTGGGGAAGCTACTCCACTGGCGGTAGCCGTGGTATTCGTACTTCTGAGCAATATGTTCGCAAGGGCGGTGCAGCTGCTCGCATCATGCTGGTTCAGGCCGCTGCGAACCAATGGAATGTTCCAGCATCTGAGTGCGTTGCTAAGAACAGCGTCATTACACACACCCCATCTGGTCGCAAAACTACCTTTGGAAAAGTGTCTGTAGCTGCATCTCAGTTGGATGTACCAAAAGAAATCACTCTCAAAGATCCTAAAGAGTGGACTTTGATTGGTAAGTCAGTAAACCGTATCGATGGCACTGCTGATAAGGTCACTGGTAAGCAGGTTTACGCTATCGACTTAAAGATGCCTGGCATGCTAGTTGCAACTATTCAGGAGAGCCCAGTATTTGGTGGCAAAGTGAAGAGCTACGACGCTACTAAAGCCTCCAGTATGAAAGGTGTAAAGAAAGTAGTGCAAGTGGGTGACTCGGCTGTTGCAGTCGTAGCGGACACATTCTGGCAAGCCAAGATGGGTCTGGATGCTGTCAGCATCATTTGGGATAACGGCGCCAATGGCGAGGTTTCTAGTGCTTCGATTAAGAAGATGCTAGAAGAGGGCCTTACTGCGAGCGATACATTTGTAGGTAACTCGAATGGCGATGCTAAAGAAGCGATTAGCAAAGCCGCCAAAACTATTGAGGCAACCTACTTCTATCCATTCTTGAATCATGCAACTTTGGAGCCACAAACTGCGACTGCAAAGTGGACGCCAGATTCTTGTGAAGCTTGGGTTCCGACGCAAGATGGTGAAGCCACTCTTGCAGCTGTTATTGCGGCCTCTGGCTTGCCAGCTGAAAAGTGCAATGCCTACAAAGTAAATCTTGGCGGTGGATTTGGGCGTCGTGGAGCATTTCAGGACTACACAACCCAAGCGGTCAACATTGCTAAGCAAATGCCAGGCACTCCAATTAAATTGATTTGGACTCGTGCAGAAGATATGACCCAAGGTCGCTATCACCCGGTCATGATGTGCAAGATGACTGCGGCTATTGACGATAAGAAAAATATCACCGGCCTGAATATCCGCTTATCTGGCCAATCTATTTTGGCAACTGTGCGTCCAGCGGTCGTTGCTGCAAATAAAGGAAAGGATCCAGTGGTATTCCAAGGTTTAGATGCTGCTGGTGAACATGGCATTACCTATAGCTTCCCAAATTTGATGATTGATCATGCAATGCGTAACACCCATGTACCCCCAGGTTTCTGGCGTGGCGTGAACGTTAATCAAAATGCCATTTTTATTGAAACCTTTATGGATGAGATGGCGGAAGCAACAGGTGTAGATGCGGTGGAGTTCCGTCGTAAGCATATGGAGAAATATCCACGTGCGGTGGCTGTTCTCAATGCGGTAGCAGATGGCATTGGTTGGACGAAACCTGCAAAGCCAGGTGTATTCCGTGGTGTGGCTCAGATGCGCTCATTCGGTAGTTATGTTGCTGCTGCTTGTGAGCTCTCCGTCACCAATGGTAATGAGGTGAAAATTCATCGCATTGTGGCCGCAACGGATCCAGGTTATGTTGTGAACCCAGCGCAAGTTGCTCGTCAGGTTTCAGGTTCATTTGTATACGGATTGTCCGCTCTCTTTGAAGAGGAAATTACGATTGAGAAGGGCGCGGTTGTGCAGAAGAACTTTGATACCTTCAACTCCATTCGTTTATCTCAAATGCCTAAGGTAGAGACCATCATCATTCAAGGTGGTGGTAAAGACTGGGGTGGTGTTGGTGAACCAACGATTGCAGTTGCAGCGCCTGCTGTTCTTAATGCAATCTACCGTGCTACAGGTAAGCGTTTGCGCACCGTTCCATTGAAAAATAGTGGCATAAAGTTGGTATAAGTGAGGCAAGCAGGAATGAGGCGAATACTAGCGCCATTATTGCTAGGAATCTCGACTCTGTTCCTGCCTTGTTTGGTGCATTCTCAAACCTGGGTAGGGGATTCGATTGTGAATCCCCTTTCTTCTTCCCCTGGAGATGTAGGGAGGGGGCGAATCATTGTGGCTAGCCGTCAAGTTGGTTTATGTTTGCTATGCCATAGCGGGCCATTTCCTGAGGAGCGCTTTCAGGGCAATCTGGCGCCAGACTTGAGTGTCAGCGTTGCTCACTCCACTCCGGCTCAATTACGGGCGCGATTAGTAGACTCAAACCGCTTTAATCCAGCAAGCATCATGCCAGCGTATTACCGTACCTCAGGTTTGAATCGTGTAGCTTCTAAGTTTGCCGATCAAACCATTCTCTCTGGTCAAGAGATAGAAGATGTTGTGGCTTTTCTGGTGAGCCTTCAAGCTAAACCCCCTCAATAATGAATCGTAGATTAAAAAATTACTATGACTGAGTTAAATCAGAGTTCAAAAACCACTAAGTTAAGCCGGCGCATGTATTTGTCTGCGCTTGGTCTTCTGGGTATATCTGGTTGGATAGTTCCGAGTTTGACGGTAGCCAAAAAGTCAGAGGCTATGGATGCTATCGCCAAGATTGTCGGCTCAAATACTATCCGTGACGGTCGTGTCAAGTTGGTTATCCCGCCTTTAGTAGAGAGCGGTAATTTGGTAGTTTTGAAGCTCTCAGTAGAGAGTCTCATGACGGCAAATGACTATGTCAAAGCAGTGCATGTGATTGCCGAAGGAAATCCACTCCCCAATATCTTTGCTGCGTATTTCACACCCCGCTCCGGTCGCGCTGAATTAACTACCCGCGTGAGATTGGCTGACTCACAACGGGTATGGGCCATCGCGCAAATGAGTGATGGTAGTTTTTGGCAAGGCTATGCCGATACCTTAGTTACTCTCTCTGCTTGTACGGAGATGATATGAGCAAGACCTCTCGAACAGGCATCACCATGCCAACTCAGGCAAAAAAAGATTCCATTATTGAGATTAGGGCAATCGCTCAGCATGATATGGAGACAGGCTATCGATATTCAGAGGATGGTAGACGCATTCCTCGCGACATCATTCGTCTCTTTACCTGCCAATACAATGGCGAAGAAGTATTCAGAGCGGATTTTTATCCAGGCATTGGAGCAAACCCCCTGATCATCTTCACTACTGTGGCAGTAGCCTCTGGCACACTCGTCTTTAAGTGGGTAGGTGACGGCGGTTATGAGGCAGTAAATCAAGCTCAAATTACTGTCTCGTGAACCTGCTGGTTTTCTGCTGCCGCTTATTGGCGGCATGGATAGTCCTCTTGGGAGTGAATCCCTCTCTAGCGCTTGAGGTTTCAAAGGATGCTAGGCAATCAAGTTATCAGTTGATGACCCCTGAGAATCAAGCTATGCAAGATGATCCTAATCTCAATCCCGCCTTGTTCTGGGTAATGGATGGCCATAGCCTTTGGAAGGAAAGCGCAGGTAAAAAGAATGTCTCTTGTGCATCCTGTCATGGTGAAAGTGGGCAGAAGATGGCTGGTGTAGCAACACGCTTTCCTAAGGTCCAAAAAGGAAAGTTGCAGACCCTGGAAGGGCAAATTAATCATTGCCGAACATCAAAGCAGGATGCTTCAACACTTGCTTATGAAAGCAAGGAACTTCTGGCCCTAACGACATTTGTAGCAACCCAATCTAAGGGGCTGCCGATTGCAATTCAAGAAACGGCACAAAATAAAAAAGATTTACAACAAGGCCGACAGTTTTTTAATCAACGAATGGGTCAACTCAATTTGTCCTGCGCTCAATGTCATCAAGATCGCGCAGGATTAAAGTTGGGTGGAAGTCTCATTCCGCAAGGCCACCCTACAGCCTACCCAATTTACCGAATTGAATGGCAGACAATGGGCTCTCTGCAAAGACGCCTGCGTAACTGTATGAGCGGAGTGCGTGCTCAGCAGTTTGATTACGGTTCTTTAGAAATGGCTCAGCTAGAGTTATTTCTGATGTGGAGGGCAAGAGGAATGCCCCTAGAAACTCCAGGGGTCCGCCCTTGAGATACAGCTTAGTCTGAGAAGACTACAGAAGTTGCGCCATTAATCAAAACACGGTCATGCAAGTAGTAGCGCAATGCACGTGAGAGCACGGTGCGCTCTAAATCTCTACCCTTGCGCACCAAGTCTTCTGGTGTATCACCGTGAGTTACCCGAGTCACGTCTTGTTCAATGATTGGACCCTCATCCAAATCGCTGGTCACGAAGTGTGCTGTAGCACCAATTAATTTAATACCGCGTGCATGGGCTTGATGGTATGGCTTAGCACCTTTGAAGCTTGGTAAGAATGAATGGTGAACGTTAATACAGCGACCAGATAACTTGGTAGATAAATCATCTGACAGAATTTGCATGTAGCGCGCCAATATGACCATATCTACTTTTGAATCGGCCACAATCTCTAAAAGCTTAGCCTCTTGAGCTGGTTTGGTTTCTGGTGTTACTGGCAGGTGATAGAAGGGTATATCGGCAAAATCAATGCTGGAGTAGACCTCACGTGGATGATTGGAAACGATCCCGCAAATAATCATTGGCAATTCACCAATACGCCAGCGATAGAGAAGATCTACCAGGCAATGATCTAGCTTTGATGCCATGATCAAGACACGTTTGAGATCCTTGACTGCACGCAAGTCCCAGGTAAGATCAAAGCGCTTAGCAATTTCTACAAAGCCCGCTTTTAATGTTTTGCTATCAGCACCGCAGCTAAAGCTCACACGCATAAAGAAGCGTTTAGAGGCTTTGTCATCAAACTGCTGAGCTTCCTCAATATCGCCACCCAATTCAAAGATATAAGTTGAGACGGCGGCAACAATGCCTGGTCGGTTAGGGCAGGTCAGAGTGAGGTAGTAATTTTCTGTAGTCATGGCTTCGATCGAGGTAAAGATTGCTGATAAGGCTTAATTTTAGACTGCTTATTTGTTAGTGGGCAGGCTATCTGCCGGACCAAAATAGGGCTCGCTCATATCTTTGATTGTGGGAACCGGAATATCGCTACAAATGGGCTTTGGTCCTAGGGCATTTAGAAAATTACAATCTTGCTTGGTTGCCGCTGAGGCGGCATGCTCTAAGGGTGATTTTCCGGTGGTTACCGTAGAGACGGCGCTGGCAGCAGTTGAGGGGTTGGCGGCTGCCACTGATACAGCGGCAGTGCCCGCAGAGCTCGCCACGCTCGTTGCTGAGCTGCCCAGGGCTAATAATGGCGCTGCGCAGCCCGTTATATTCAGGCAAAGAGTGACACCCCCAAGGGTGACGATTAAATAAAAACAAAAAGCAGACCAGCCCGATGGGTTTGGTCTGCTTAGGCGGGTATTCAAGATCTGGTTTTTATTTACGCTGGCAGACAACGTTAAATACTCCTGCTGTCCAAGACTCGCTTATAACGGGTTCAAACTCACTGTCTGGAGTTTTGTTATCTGAAACTACCTTACCGCTACCTTTATTTCCAGCAAACTCTTTGTATTCGATTGGACGATAGCTAAGGGCTGGGCAGTTGTATTCATTAATACCGATGATTGAGCTAACGGGCTGTTTTGTTTTTGGATTAGCCCCAGGCTTTTTAAAATCTAGCATCGACATGATTTGCGCTTTTTCGCCAGAAGTACTGACGGTATCTAGGTCAACATAAACCACCATCACTGCATTCGATCCCAATTCTTTCCACTCAGCGAAACTGCTGGAGAAGGGCAATAAGGAAAGTGAAGCAAAGAGGGTAAGTGCGTGTATTTTTTTCATCATCAATGGCGTTGTCATTAAAAAGGTTAAGCCCGAGCTGGACCTGTAAAGCTTATTCTAAACTCCCCGAGCTCATTTTTCCTTAATATTCAGATCCAGCTGTCGACTAGTCTTTTGGGGTTTCATTTGCAAGGGGAGGTATTCATTACGAGCCCAAAGCGCGCTCATATTGCGGTAGAGCTTGTTCTGTACCCAGCCAGATTGTCCAGTTTGATTGATAAATAGGGATTGATCTAAATCAGACAGGTCGTAGATCGTGCGAAGGCTGGGAGCCTGCTTGGTTTCAAAAGGATTGTCTGCCCTGAGAAGTTCAAGGCGTCCCACATTGACACTAAAGCTATCTCCAGGAAAAGCTTGCGTTAGGTTGAAGAAACTTCCCAGTAGCGGGACCTTGCTCAAAGGACGATGCTCTGAAACTGCAATGTGCGCATTACCCCAAGCCCAATTTTTAGGATTGTTACCAAACTGCCCGCTCAGCTGCTCCAGGGCTTTACCAAATGCAGCATTGGAGGCATCGGCACAACTTTCGATCTGTTCAGTTTGGGGGTCGTTACACCAAGGGCTATTGGGATTTTGTATTTGCAATATCAGTGGATGCCTAAAGCTACGTGCACCATAATTTTCTGTAAACAAATAACCCAAACGTGAAAATAGTTTGCGAGACAACTGATCAGCCCAAGCATTAAAAATCAGGGCGCTAGCGCTGTCGATTTTCATATCGCCATCAAAGTTTTTGCTGAGTTCAATAGCTTCTTGCGCCAGAGGGTGGGTTGATTGAACCGACTTAAATAATTCCAATAATGGCGTTGCACCCAAAGAGAGGGTATCTGCTTGCATGGACTTCATGGAAGCAAAGTCATGTACTGATTTGCCTTTAATTAACTCCACAATTCTGTCGTAGCGAGTTGGTAGATCCCAGTCACCAGTGAGTGGATTTGGATCATTGTGGGCTAATATTTTTTGATTAGCAGTGGCAAGCCAATTTGTGTCTGGGTTATTGCTGCTAGGTAACTGGTCAAAGGGAACGTATCCAGTCCAGTCATATTGCTTCTCCCAGCCCAGTGCTGGTGCTACCCCATATAGCCCATGATGCAAAGTACGCTTGGGTGCAACACCTGCCACCTGAAAAGAAATATTGCCATCGATATCAGCCATCACTACGTTTTGCATTGGCGCGTAGTTTTTGCGGAGTGCTTGCTTGAATGTATCCAAGTCCTTGGCGTGATTCATATCCAGTAAGCCGGCAACGGATTGGTTTTCAACATCCAGCGCAGTCCAGCGCAAAGCCAGGACAAATCGATCAGTATCTATTGCCCGTTTGGCTCGTGCATAAGATTCAGAAATCACTGGGCCATGCCGAGTCTCTTTGACCAAAAAGCGAAGAGGAAGCTCGCCTTTGATATCGATCATTTCTTGGCGAACTTTAAAGGGGAGTGGACCTTCTGGGCCCCGATATAGACCGGGGTTTTTTGCATCTAACTCTTCTATATACAAATCTTGTACATCTGGGCCGGTATTGGTAAAGCTCCATACGAACTTATCAGTTCTGCCCAACACCACAGCCGGAATGCCAGGAAGGGTTGCGCCAATGACATTCAGACCTGGAGCCTCCAAATGAGCCATGTACCAAATTGCAGGTGCCGATAAGCCTAGATGAGGGTCGTTGGCCAGCAGAGGTTTTCCGGATGCGGTCAGCTTGCCGTTCAGAGCCCAGTTATTGGAACCAATGCCGTCCTTTCCACCTGGAACTTCGTTAATAGTCAATTCAGTGGCTGGTAGCTTCTTGGACTTTTGATCTCGTGTCAGTGGATTGGGATTAAAAACCTTAATGTCTTGATACATTTTGGCAAAGTCAACATTGCTCACTGGCTCATCTGGCGTATATGCCGGCATGACTTCCCATACTTGCTTCGTAGTTAAAAACTGGGAGAGCTCTAGACGTTGCAATTCTTTATGCCAATTACCACCCAGATCGAGTGCCATCATCAACATCCACGCTACGCTATCGGTGGGTGACCAATGACCTGGTTTGGATCCAGTTAAAAAGTATTCAACTGGAAGCGCCCACCCAAGGTGATTGTTGCCGGCATTGACCCCATCTGCATAGGATTGCAGCAAGCGCTTGGTAGCAATGGGGTAGCGATCAAACTGTTTCTCAGCGGCATTCTTAATGCCCAGCGTCCGAATAAATCGATCGATTGCCAAGGTTTCTTTTCCAAGAATTTCAGAGAGGCGACCACTTGATAGTCGGCGATTAATTTCCATTTGCCAGGAGCGTTCGCTGGCATGTAAATAGCCTAAGGCAAAGAGTGCATCAGTAGAGGTTTTTGCCTGAATGTGGGGAATATCGCTCTCATCAAAAGTGATCGAGACAGAATCCCCCAAAGTTTTGATAATTCGCTTGCCAGAAGGATTGGTTTGAGCCGAGAGCAAATAAAATAGGCTTACTCCAGCAATGAAGACAAAAGCCACTAAGCTTAGCCAAAAGACGGCTCTAAATAGGGTTTTAAGACCTGGATTTGCTGTGGATATTTTCATGGGAATAGTTTAGTGGGTTTGCCGGCGCAAGAGCCTAAGCTTGATGAAAACAGGCTTCCCGTCTGGGATAGGTCTCGCATGCTAAAATTTTGTTTGTCTTGATTTATTTAGTACGGCTTTATTGCTCGTGCGAGCCCGAGTGGTGAAATCGGTAGACACAGCAGATTTAAAATCTGCCGACTCAAAAAAGTCGTGCCGGTTCGATTCCGGCCTCGGGCACCAATCGATTGATTTCAGGCATCCTTGAAATATCTCCATTTCCTTTTCTTCTTTTTATTTGCTGCCCCCGGTTTGGCTGCAGAACCCTTGAGTTTTGTTTGCGAGCGTTCGGAAAAGAATTACACCGAAACCTACGAATTCAAAGTTATTCCCGCTTCAAAAAATCAGAAGGCTAAAGCCTTTGTTGATGATCGAGATTTGGATCAGTCTAATGAGTTAGGCAGGCAAGCCGTTAAAGGCGTTTTAATCACCGAATCTACAGTCTTGGTTTCTATAGACGCATATTTCCTACCAGAGAGTTTTGATGGTGTGCAGTATGGAGCGGGTACGGTAATCACGGTGATTGCGATCAATCGCGCCACTGGTCAGCTCAGAAAATCGGAGACCATCAAAGGCGGAATTCTCTCGGCATCGCTAGGAGAGGGTACGAAGACCTACCAAGAGCAATGCACAACTACTAAAAAACCTTAGTTAGGCTCTGTTACAAACCCCAACTTTGTTAAACCTGCTCGACGTGATGCAGCTAGGACTTGAGCAACGTATTCATACTTCACAGATTTATCTGCGCGCAAATTGATTTCAGGTTGCGGTTCTTTTTGAGCGGCTTTTTCAGCATAGCCATCAAACGTCTTCAAATCAATCGGCGTGCTATTCCAAAATATTTGACCTTTAGCATCAATCGAGAGTTGTACTGATTCTGGCTTTACTTCGTTACGTACGCTATTTGCTTTGGGTAGCTCAACCTTAACCGCCTGCTGAATCACTGGCAAAGTAATGATGAAAATAATTAAGAGCACCAACATGACGTCCACCATTGGTGTCATGTTGATTTCGGCCATGATGCCGCTTTCCTCTTGATCGTTCTGAAGATTAAAGGACATATTTATTCTCCGGACTTCACGCGGGCGCCAGTCACAAAGTAAGCAAGAAGGTCATTGCCAAAACGATTTAGATCGGCAAGCAATAATTTATTGGCGCGATTAATTGCATTAAAGCCCAGCACGGCTGGGATCGCCACCGCTAAACCCAGGGCAGTCATGATGAGTGCTTCACCAATAGGGCCGGCAACTTGATCAATTTGCGCGCTACCCGAACTGCTGATTGCAATCAAGGCGTGATAAATGCCCCACACGGTTCCGAACAATCCAATAAATGGTGCAGTTGCTCCGGTTGAGCCTAAAAAGGTAAGGCCTTTTTGAAGCTGGGCAGCAATGCCATCAATACTGTTCTTTAAGCTTCTTGCCATCCACTCAGAGTAATTCAATGTTTGCAGGAGTTCGCGATGATTAGTTGATTGGCTTTGATGGTGGGTAGAGGCGCCACTAGCAGCTTTGGCAATCTGGTAATAAGGATTGCTGGCGTGGCTAGTGAATGCACTGAGACCTTGGTCATATGAAGTGGCACGCCAAAATTGCTCGAGCTCAGGCTTCAGTTTTCGCAGATTGCGTAAGTCCCAAAAGCGGGATAGCAAAATTACCCAGGTCACAATCGAGCAAATGAGCAGTGCAATCGCCACAAAGCGAGTAATTGCATCGCCCTCGAGCCAGAGATTTGCTAAGCCAAATGGTGTGTTCATAATATTAATTCTTTAAATTAAATTTAATTAAAAGGTTGGTAGAAATTCTTTGGGGCGAGCCATTTACTACAAATGGTTTAAAGCGATAACGACGACCGATCTCAGTTGCTGCTCGATCCAATCTTGGAAAGGAGCTTGAGCGTAATAAAGCAACATCCTCAACACTACCCGACTCATCAATGATCAATCGAACTACTACTTCACCTTGCTCGCCTGATCTCTTCGAAAAAGAAGGGTAGTAGGCATCTGCGTCAGGCTGATAGACGACAACCAGTTTACCAATGTCAGTCTGAATGGGTGTGCCGCTCGATCCAGAGGTGGTTGCTGGTGCAACGGTGGCATTCGGAGCCTGTGACTCACTTTTAGATTGCTGAGGTGTGGGAGGGGTGGGAGCCTGCTGCTGAGTTTGTGGTGGAGTTGGTGCTTGCGTGGATTTCTCATCCACCGTTTTCTTCTTTTGCTCTTGTTTAGGTTTTGGTGGGGGCGCAGCTGGAGCGGCCTGGGGCTGTTTAGCCGCCTCTGGGCTCACGAGATTGGCCATTACTCGCGCATCATCTAAATTGTTATCAGTGTCCGGCTTCATACCACTTTGAAAGCCGATTAAAAAAAGCAGGTGAAGGGCAATAACAATGCCAATGATGATGCGATCGGTTTTCTCGAATGGTATTCGGGAGTTCAATTGATTTAAGAAAGTGCCCATTAAAAAGTGCTCACCAATTGAGACTCAATAGCGTGCTCATCTAAGTCGGACTGCATGAGCTCTTGCGCCATGTGATGTAAGAGTTCTGCATCTTTACTGCTGATAAATCGAATAGAGCCACATTTACCATCGGCCAAATGGGTGCCTTGTGCCTCCAACCTTCTTTTGAGTTGGCGCACTACCGCATCACTGGTGTCTATCAAATTGATCGAATCCCCTAGCAATTTACGTATCGCTTTTCGTAAGAAGGGGTAGTGTGTGCAACCTAAGACCAGGGTATCTGCCCCAGCATCCTGAATCGGCTCAAGATGTTCAGCAAGCAGCTCCAATGTTGCTTCACCGTTAGCTTGGCCTGCTTCAATTAGGGGAACCAAGCCCGCGCCAGCTTGTTTAATGAATTGACAGTTGGGAAGGGTGGCTAGTAGGGCGCTAAATTTATCACTCTTCAGGGTGGCTTCCGTAGCAAGAACGCCAACTACGCCATTTTCGGACTGCATTGCGGCTGGTTTAATTCCTGGCTCTACGCCGATGATCGGAATATGGCTAAGTTCATTGCGAATATGCGCTATGGCTTCAGCTGTTGCTGTATTGCATGCCACCATAATTGCATCACAACCTTGAGCTGCTAAGTATTGACAGAGCTCCATGCTGCGAGAGGCAATCCACTCGCTAGACTTTTCTCCATAGGGCGCATTAATGGAGTCTGCTAAATAAATATAGTCATGCTCGGGAAGCTGGCGCAGAGCCTCATCCAAAATGGATAAGCCTCCAACCCCAGAATCAAAAACTCCGATGAGTGCCAAGTAAAGTTCGCTTAACTAACGCTAGCCAATGAAATAAACGACTTAAGCAATCTTGACTGGAATTCCGCCAATCTTTGCTTGCCATTCTTTCGGGCCGGTCTCATGCATAGAGATACCTGCAGAGCTCACGGCTACCGTCACCGGCATATCTTTGACATCGAACTCATAAATGGCTTCCATACCTAGGTCAGCAAAGCCAACTACCTTTGCTGTCTGAATCGCTTTAGAAACTAAGTAAGCAGCGCCACCAACTGCCATGAGATAGGCGGACTTGTGTTTCTTAATTGCTTCGATTGCAGTTGGACCCCGTTCTGCTTTACCAATCATGGAGATTAAGCCTGTTTTCGCAAGCATCATCTCAGTGAATTTATCCATGCGGGTGGATGTAGTCGGGCCGGCTGGACCAACGGCTTCGTTGCCCACTGGATCAACTGGACCAACGTAATAGATCACTCGGTTCTTAAAGCTGACGGGCAATTCTTCACCCTTAGCAAGCATGTCCTGAATGCGCTTATGAGCAGCATCACGACCAGTCAAAATTTTGCCATTGAGGAGGAGTGTTTCACCTTCTTTCCAGCCGGCCACTTCTTCGGCAGTCAAGGTATCCAAGTTCACACGCTTGGATTTTTTGGTGTCTGGAGTCCAGGTCACATCTGGCCAGTCAGATAAGGAAGGCTTTTCTAAGATCGCCGGGCCATCGCCATGCAGGTGGAAATGTACGTGACGGGTCGCGGCACAGTTCGGGATCATCGCCACCGGCAAGGAAGCAGCATGTGTTGGGTATTCCATGATCTTGATATCGAGGACAGTAGCTAAACCACCGAGGCCTTGTGCACCAATACCGAGCTTATTGACCTTCTCATATAGCTCTAAGCGTAGTTCTTCGGCTCGAGTCTTGGCGCCGCGTGCGATCAATTCTTGAATATCTACTGGACCCATCAGTGATTCCTTGGCCATCAACATGGCTTTTTCTGGGGTACCGCCAATACCAATACCCAGGATGCCAGGAGGACACCAGCCTGCACCCATGGTTGGAACAGTCTTGAGCACCCAGTCCACGATGGAGTCGGAGGGGTTAAGCATGACCATCTTGGCTTTGTTTTCGGAGCCACCACCTTTGGCGGCGCAAATCACCTCAACATCATCGCCTGGGACGATTTCGTAATGAACGACAGCAGGGGTGTTATCCCCTGAATTTTTACGTTTACCAGCGGGATCCGTCAAAACTGAGGCGCGCAATGGGTTGTCTGGGTTCATATAAGCCCGACGCACACCCTCATTCACCATCTCAGTAACGCTCATGGTGGCGTCACCCCATTGGACATTCATGCCAATTTTGAGGAAAACGACTGCGATACCAGTGTCTTGGCAAAGGGGGCGATGACCTTCTGCGCACATCCGACTATTGGTCAAGATCTGAGCGATTGCATCCTTAGCTGCAGCTCCTTGCTCTAACTCATAAGCCTTACCCATGGCGGAGATGAAGTCCTTTGGGTGATAGTAAGAAATGAACTGGAATGCGTCTGCAACGCTTTGAATGAGGTCGTTTTGTTTGATATTTGTCATGGTTTTAGGCTTAATTTATAAGGTTTCTTCTATTTTAAGGGTTTGCCATAGAGCAAATCCAGCGTGTTTTCACTTATCTTATTAGCTCTTGGGGGTGTATTCCCCTAACTCTGCGCTTTTTTTGCGGAAAAAGACGACTGATTATTGAATAGAAGGGCTGTGAAGTATGGAACCATTGATGCAAGAAAACCGCGTATTTAACCCACCAGCAGACTTTGTTAAATCTGCCGCCATTCCTGGAATGGAAGCTTACAACAAGCTTTGTGCTGAAGCTAATAGTGATTATGACGGTTTCTGGGGTCGTCTTGCAAAAGAAAACATTTTCTGGAAAAAGCCTTTTACTAAAGTTCTTGATGAATCCAAAGCGCCTTTCTACAAGTGGTTTGAGGATGGCACAACCAATGCTTCGTACAACTGTTTAGATCGCCAAGTTGAAAATGGTCTTGGTAATAAGACTGCGATTATTTTTGAAGCTGATGATGGTTCAGTTACCAATGTAACTTACCAAGATTTGTTGGATCGCGTTTGCAAAATGGCAAATGCACTTCGCAAAATGGGCATCAAGTCTGGTGATAGCGTCATTATTTATATGGCAATGACTATCGAAGGCATTGTTGCGATGCAGGCTTGTGCCCGTATCGGCGCAATCCACTCTGTAGTGTTTGGCGGATTCTCTGCTCAAGCCTTGCGTGACCGCATTATTGACGTAGGTGCAGTTGCAGTGATTACTGCTGATGGACAATTCCGTGGCGGCAAGTCATTGCCCTTAAAAGCCATTTGTGATGAGGCACTCTCAACAGGCGAGTGCGGCAAGGTTAAGCATGTCATCGTAAACAAGCGTACTGGCAGTGATATCACCATGACAGCGGGTCGTGATGTTTGGATGCAAGAGATTGTTGCTAATGAATCCACTACTTGCGAGCCAGAGTGGGTTAGCGCTGAGCATCCACTGTTTATTCTTTATACATCAGGTTCAACAGGTAAACCAAAGGGTGTGCAGCACTCTACAGGTGGCTACCTCTTGTGGGCGATTCTCACAATGAAGTGGACCTTTGACATTAAGCCAAATGATGTCTTCTGGTGTACTGCTGACATCGGCTGGGTAACAGGTCACTCCTATATTACTTATGGCCCACTCGCAGTTGGCGCTACTGAGATCGTATTTGAAGGTGTTCCAACTTATCCGAATGCTGGACGTTTCTGGGACATGATCCAAAAACACAAAGCAACAATTTTCTATACAGCTCCAACTGCAATTCGCTCATTGATTAAGGCATCTAGCAATGATCCAGCAGTGCATCCAAAGAGCTATGACTTATCTTCATTGCGTCTCTTGGGTTCTGTAGGTGAGCCAATTAATCCAGAAGCATGGATGTGGTACTACGAGAATGTGGGTGGCTCACGTTGCCCAATCGCAGATACCTTCTGGCAAACCGAAACTGGTGGCCATATGATTTCACCATTACCAGGTGCGACTCCGATGATCCCGGGTTCTTGCACATTGCCATTGCCAGGTATTCAGGCGGCGATTGTGGATGAGGCTGGTGTAGATGTTCCGAATGGTCAAGGCGGCATCTTGGTTGTTAAGCGTCCTTGGCCTTCCATGATTCGTACAATCTGGAATGATCCGGATCGTTTCGTGAAGTCGTATTTCCCAGAAGAGTTGGGCGGCACCTTGTATCTAGCCGGTGACGGCGCAATCCGCAATAAAGAAACTGGTTACTTCACGATTACTGGTCGTATCGATGACGTGTTGAACGTTTCTGGTCATCGCATGGGCACGATGGAAATCGAATCTTGCTTGGTTGCTAACCCATTGGTTGCTGAAGCTGCGGTAGTTGGTCGTCCTGATGACATGACTGGTGAAGCAATTTGTGTATTCGTGGTGCTCAAAGGCGGTCGCCCAACAGGTGATGAAGCCAAGAAGATCGCGACCGAGTTGCGTAACTGGGTAGGTAAAGAGATTGGACCGATTGCTAAACCTAAGGACGTACGCTTTGGTGATAACTTACCTAAGACCCGTTCTGGCAAGATCATGCGTCGCTTGCTGCGAGTGATTGCTAAAGGTGAAGAGGTTACTCAAGATACTTCAACCCTCGAGAATCCAGCAATTTTGGAGCAGCTCAAAGAGTCTGTTTAAGCAACTCAGCATGCTTTTAGAGGCAAACCCTTCCGGCAAACGTATAATCAATGGCTGTACGGAAGGGTGGATGAGCGGTTTAAGTCACACGCCTGGAAAGCGTGCGTAGGTTAATAGCCTACCGCGGGTTCGAATCCCGCCTCTTCCGCCAGTAGTTTGAAACCACCTTCGGGTGGTTTTTTCATTGCTTTTTTCTGATTTTGGCCCTAAATCTGCAGCACTTATTCATTTATTTAAGTCTTCAACCCCCTGTTTTTAATCAAAAAATGGGGTTTTTGATATTTTTGTTGCATTGCCGCAAATAATTCTTGCAGTGCAATAAAAAACTTTTTACAATGGTGCATCGCAATAAATTTTATCAATTTAAAAAGTTAGGAAAAAATCATGTTCCAGAATCAATTAAACGACCAACTCTCACAAGCTCAAGCTAAAGCTGTTGAAAACGCTAAGTACTTGGCTCAAGTAGCTGTTGAAAGCGCAAAAGAATTAGCCGAAATCAACCAAGCTGCTGCTAAAGATGCTTTAGTTGTTGCTCAAGATGCAAGCGCACAATTGTTGGCAATCAAAGATGCACAACAGTTAGCAAAATTGGCTCAGCCAGAAACTGCACAAGAAGCTGCTAAGTACGCTGCTGCTTACCAAGCTAAAGTAAACAAAGTTGTACGTAACGGTAACAAAGAAGTTGCTCAAGTAGTTGAAGCTTCTATTGATGACGCACGTGCTGACATGGTTAAGTTTGTTAAAGAAGCTACTAAGACAGCTCCTGCTGGTTCTGAGGCATTTGTTTCTGCATTCAAAACTGCATTTGAAACTTCACTCCAACAGTTTGACCAAGTTCGCGCTTCAGCAACTGACGCTTTCGCAAACTTTGAGAAAAGTGTTGACGCTGCATTGGCTAACATGCAAGGCCAATACGCTGTAGCTAAGCCAGCTGCTAAAAGCCGTAAAGCTGCTTAATTCGTTTTAAAAGCTTTGCACGAGAAACCGCCTTCGGGCGGTTTTTCTATTTCTACTTGCCGTAAGATCACTGTACTCAATCAAGAATGGAGAAACACATGATCTTTGCAATCCTTTTAATGGATCGTCCTGGTACTGCAGAGTTACGCATCCAAGTGCGACCAGAGCATCGCGCCTATTTAGGTCAGCTGGCCGACAAGATGGCTTTTGCTGGCCCATTAACATCGGAAGATGGCAAGACCACGGTTGGTAGTTTGTTGGTGATGGATTTTCCGAGTAAGGCAGACGTTGAGGCCTGGTTGGCAAATGAGCCCTTCACTAAAGCAGGTGTCTACGAAAAACCAGTCATTCATGCATTTAATAATGGATGGACGCAAAAGGTGGGATTCCCGCCGGCAGTCTAAATACAATTTGGTATTTACTCTTGAGATCTAGGCGATTGCAATGATGATGTCCCCCCGGTTTTTAACAATACGCATTTGCTTACTCCGCATTGCTGGAGCGATGGGTGCGTTGATATTTTTATTCTGGGTCGCTTGCCATCTTTGGGTCCCAGGCGCCATCAGGAGTGCGACTGAGTCTTACAGCAAAAAGATCGGTTATGAAATTGGCTATCAAGATCTCAGTATTTCACCATTGCGATTACGCATTGAGATTGACGGTTTACAGATAGTAGATGGACAGCGGAGGCAGTTACTTGGGATCAAAAAATCAGTGCTCATGCTGAAGTGGTCCCGCCTCGTGATTGGTGAGGCGGGATTTGATGAGATTCTTTTTGCTGAACCCAGCATGCTGCTTGAGAAGCGAGGCACTAAAGGCAATTCATCTCAATGGAATTGGCAAGAATTCATTACTGCTATTACACGCAATTTACCAACAGCAGATCCAACTGCACCTAAAAAGAATCTCAAAATTTCAGTTGATGAATTCATGGTCTCGAACGGCTCATTCGAAGTATCGGATTCCAATTCCAATGTGCATGAGCGATTCAAGTCGTTTTCTATAGAGTTACGTGACATCGCAAACTACGATAAACAGGGCGATGTGAATGGGGTTCGTGGTGAGTATGGCTTAAACCTCGGCGCTCTGAGTTTTACTTTGCCTGGCCTGAATAAGAAGATCTCTTTTGGGCGCGTTGCCATCAAAGGGGCGTTGGATAATCCTTCGCCAGATGCGATCGGAGCTCAGATTGATTTAGAGATTGATCATGGGCGCATTCATTCCCGCTGGGACTTAAAGGCTGATAAATCAATCGTCGGTAAGGTGCAGGTAGAAAATCTCTCGATCACACCTTTTATTGGATTGCTGCCGGCCAATAAAGACCTGCAAGCTCAGGGCGGAGTGATTCAATCTGAATTAGAGGTTAGTTTGAAGGGTGATGAACTAACGATATCTGGATACTTGCACTTGCTGGATGTTGATTTGCTAGAGCAGGGACAAAAACAATCGCTGGTGAAGTGGAAGTCGGGGGATATTAATCAATTTACTTATCGAAGTTCCAAAGCCTCTGGATCTAGTCTTTCAATTAATGAGCTGTCAATAAGAGAGCCGATGCTCCAGTTTGAAATTGATGAAAAAGGCTTCTCCAACTTCAGGCGCTTATTTGCTAAGCCAATCACAGAGAGCCCTGAGGTAGAGAAGTCGCCTTTAGCGGTAAAAGAAAAATCATCTTTCGCTCTTGATATCAAGACATTCAGACTGAGTGAAGGTGAAATGCAATTTGCTGATCTAGCTATGAAGCCTAATCTCAAAATCAATTTGAGGGGCTTCAATGCCAATTTTGCAAACGTCAGCAACCTTCCCAATCATTTGGCGTCGATGGCTGTAAATGGGGTCTTAGCTGGATCTGGATCAATGCGGGGTCATGGTCGGATTGCATTTGATGACCCACGTCGTAACAACGACCTCACTCTGAGCTTTAAAAATGTTCCGCTAAATGCATTTAATCCTGCAGTCATGACCTTTGCTGGCTATCAAATTACTAGCGGTAGAGTGAATTTGAATTTGCATTACAGCGCAAAGGATGCTGAACTAAAGGGTAGCAACCAAATTGTTATCAAGAAGATCCAGCTTGGAGAAGAGGTGGCTGATTTTCAGGGCAAAAAACTACCTCTGGGTTTAGCAATTGCTTTGCTTGAAGATTCTGACGATACGATTGATATCACGATCAATATTGCTGGAAACGTAGATTCACCAGAATTCAGTGCAAGTGGTTTGGTATGGCAGGCAATTAGCAATGTGCTTACCAATGTTGCCACCGCACCATTTAGAGCCTTGGGCGCGCTCTTAGGGATGGGTGCCAATGATGGTGTTAATGCGGTTCAAGGTGAAGCGGTATTTTTGCCGCCAGATCAAGATCGCTTAGAAAAGTTTGGTGATTTTCTGGCTAAAAAACCTCATGCAACTCTAGAGCTCGCAGGAACTTATGATCTCGAGGCAGACAAAGCCGCTTTTGCGCGGGCTACCGCAAATTTTGCAATTCTTAAAGCGGCTGGAATCCCTATTTCTCCTGGTGACGCAATCCCTGCGCCTGATTTCTCTGATGTAAGAGTGCAGTCTGGCTTGAAGTCGGTTTACGCTCAATATCTCGGTAGGATCAAATTGGGTCAGCGTTTAATTACTCTGCCAGATGGTGAGGTACGTAATGAGCAACTGCACACAGAGCTCATCGCTAGCATTCCTGTAACGGATGAGGATTTAAAGGGTTTGGCCACCAAGCGAGCTAAGCTGGCGAAAAGTCTCATGGTGAAAGGCAATCCCGACCTCAACGATCGTATTGGTTTGGGCGAGGTCAAAATTGTTAGCGCGGGGAGGGATGGCATTCCTCTCGAAGTTGAGCTCAGAATCAAGTAGACTTGAGGTATGAATTCAACTACATTGCGCCCTTTAGCCATTCTTGCTACCGTTACCGCCATCTCATTAACTGGATGCGGCTCTATTGAGTCTGCCGCTCAAGATGACTGCACTTCCATTGGTTGGCAAATAGGTAGCAAAGGTTACAACGATTGCTTTAAGGCGCGTGTCTATGAGCGTAAGTTGGACTACTCCCTTCCTCCTGGCGATAAGCCTTCACCATCAGTCATTTAATCTAGGGTTTACCCTTAATAAATTCACTTGAGCTCCGTCAAGGACTTGAGTGTGGAAATAACCCAAAATCGAACGAGATTTTGGGAATTTCCTATATATAGCGCAATCATTCACCGCACGCTATTTCAGGCATTCTCATGCAGGGCCTTGGATATATAAAAACAGCATCATTATTGCGACTAGAAATTAGAGACTAAAACTATGAATCACCCAAAACCTTCCGGAGAAATCAAGGCCGTTGCTGTTGCAACAGCGGATGATTTAAGGGAAACCATTCGTCGCAAAAGCAAACTTAAAGGTCGTCAAGCAGATGACGCGTCATTAGCAGAGGTTCGCCAGTTGATTGGTGCTGCAGCGGATCGTCGCGATTTACTGATTGAAAATCTACACAAGCTGAATGATGAGTACCGTGCATTACATGATCGTCATTTAGTTGCCCTGGCAAAAGAAATGAATTTGCCGATGGCTGAAGTCTATGAAGTTGCCACCTTCTACCATCACTTTGAAGTGGTGCGTGGGAATGATCCTGTGGCTGATATCACTGTACGGGTATGCGACGGTATTGCTTGTGAGTTAGGTGGAGCACAAAACCTATTGGCAAAGTTGCCTGCAATCTTAGGGAATCCCAAGGTTAAAGTAATCGCTGCGCCTTGTGTGGGGCGTTGTGAGCAAGCTCCAGTGGCGGTAGTGCATCAGTACCCAGTATTGTTCGCAACTACCGATAAAGTTGCTGCCGCCGTCAAAAATAATCTGACTACTCAGCCGATGGCCAAGGACAGTGCTAACTTTGATCCTGCAGCATTAGCAGAAAAAGGTGTTTCTCCTCAAGGCGAGAATCAAGTTGTTTCGCCAGACTATGTTGGCTACGAATCCTATCGTGCACAAGGTGGTTATGCATTAGCAAAAGATCTAGCTGAAGGAAAGAAGGATGCTGAGAGCGTCATCAAGGCAATGGAAAGTTCTGGTCTGCGTGGTCTTGGTGGAGCGGGTTTCCCAGCAGGGCGCAAGTGGCGTATTGTGAAAGATCAAGCAGCGCCTAAACTCATGGCCGTCAATATTGACGAAGGTGAGCCAGGAACATTTAAGGATCGCACCTACTTAGAGCGTGATCCACATCGATTTTTGGAAGGCTTACTCATTGCTGCCAATGTAGTGGGCATTGATGCTTGTTATATTTACTTGCGTGATGAGTACCATGGTTGTCGTGAATTACTCGAAGTAGAGTTAGCCAAGCTCAAAGCTAATCCCCCATTTAAATTGCCATTGATTGAATTGCGTCGTGGTGCAGGTGCTTACATTTGCGGCGAAGAATCTGCCATGATTGAAAGTATTGAAGGGAAGCGCGGTGAGCCGCGTATGCGTCCCCCGTACATTGCTCAGGTTGGACTGTTTGGCCGTCCCACACTGGAGCACAACTTTGAAACTCTCTACTGGGTGCGCGATATTGTTCAGCGCGGTCCAGAGTGGTTTAGCTCTTATGGTCGCCATGATCGTAAAGGTTTGCGCAGCTATAGCGTCAGTGGTCGCATCAAGAATCCAGGTGTGAAGTTGGCTCCAGCTGGTATTACTATTCAGGAGCTCATTGATGAGTACTGTGGCGGTATGCAAGATGGCCACAAATTTTATGGCTACCTACCTGGCGGCGCATCAGGCGGTATCTTGCCGGCAACCATGAATGACATTCCACTCGACTTCGATACATTGCAGCCTTATGGCTGTTTCATTGGTTCTGCTGCTGTGATGGTGTTCAGCGACAAAGACAAGGCGCGCGATATGGCGCTCAATGTTATGCACTTTTTTGAGCATGAGAGTTGTGGTCAATGCACCCCATGTCGTGTGGGAACCAGTAAAGCTGCCAAGCTCATGCAATCTCAATCTTGGGATCAAGAAACTCTGGAGGACTTGGCAACTGTGATGGTTGATGCCTCTATTTGTGGTCTGGGCCAAGCTGCACCAAATCCTATTCGCTGTATTGCTAAATATTTCCCGGAAGAAGTTAAGTAAGGAAGTTTGCTTAATAAAAGTACATAAAAATCAGGGAACAACGAGACAAATATGAACGCACCAGTAAACCCAAAAGAACTTGAATTACAAACTGTCGAGTTCAAACTAGACGGACAAACCATCGTTTCTTACGAGGGTGAGACTATTCTCAAGGCTGCTAAACGACATGGCATCGACATCCCACATCTGTGCTTCAAGGATGGCTACCGTCCAGATGGTAATTGCCGCGCTTGCGTTGTAGAGATTAACGGTGAGCGTACCTTGGCTCCTAGTTGCTGCCGTAGCGCAACCCCTGGAATGGATGTGAAGGCGAATAGCGAGCGTGCCCTTAAGAGTCAAAAGCTTGTGCTGGAAATGTTGTTATCCGATATGCCTGACGAAGGATTTAAGTGGGTAGGCGATAGCAAAGAAGAAGAGCAAAAAAATCAACATGGCGAGCTCAGCACCTGGGCGGCTCGCATGGATGTCACAGTACGTCCAGAGTTAAAAGCTCTGCGCCGTGAAAAAGTCAGCAATGACGTCTCTCATCCAGCGATGGCCGTGAACTTAGATGCGTGTATTCAATGCAATCGTTGCGTGCGTGCTTGTCGTGAAGAGCAGGTGAATGATGTGATTGGCTACGCAATGCGTGGCGCACATAGCGAGATCGTATTTGATCTCAATGATCCAATGGGTGATAGCACTTGCGTAGCCTGTGGTGAATGTGTTCAAGCTTGCCCAACCGGCGCACTCATGCCAAAGGGATTAATTGGCTCACAAACTGTAGATCGCAAGGTAGATTCAGTCTGTCCTTTCTGTGGCGTCGGTTGCCAAATTACGTACAACGTAAAAGATGAAAAAATTGTGAGCGTTGAGGGTCGTGATGGCCCAGCTAATCACAACCGTCTCTGCGTTAAAGGTCGCTTTGGCATGGATTACATCCATAATCCACAGCGCTTAACCAAACCGCTGATTCGTAAAGCAGGTGTGGCTAAGGACGAAGCTTTGCTAGAAGGTAAGCAGGATTGGTCTGATATCTTCCGTGAAGCGACATGGGATGAGGCGCTTGAAGTTGCGGGTGGTGGTCTGAAAAAACTCAAAGACCAATACGGTAATAAAGTATTGGCTGGTTTTGGTTCTGCCAAAGGCAGCAATGAAGAAGCCTACTTATTCCAAAAACTCGTACGTACAGGTTTTGGTAGCAATAACGTTGACCATTGCACGCGTCTGTGCCACGCATCATCTGTTGCTGCGCTATTAGAGGGTGTTGGTTCTGGCGCTGTAAGTAACCAGGTGAATGATGTTGAGCACTCTAGCTTGATCATGCTCATTGGTTCTAATCCAACTGCAAACCATCCAGTAGCAGCTACATGGTTTAAGAATGCAGCAAAACGTGGCGCTAAGATTGTTTTGTGCGATCCACGTAAGACCGAAATCAGCAAGCACGCCTGGCGCACCATGCAGTTCAAGCCAGATACTGACGTAGCAATGCTCAATGCCATGATCTTCACGATCATTGAAGAGGGTCTAGTTGATAAAGACTTCATCAAGAACCGATCTAACAATTTCGAGGCACTTAAAGAAAATATCAAAGGCTATAGCCCCGAAGCTATGGCGCCACTCTGCGGCATTCCGGCAGAGACCTTGCGGGAAGTGGCTAGAGAATTTGCTACTACCAAATCCGCCATGATTTTGTGGGGCATGGGCGTCAGTCAGCACGTTCACGGAACTGACAATGCCCGCTGCTTAATTGCTTTAGTTAGCATCACCGGTCAAATTGGTAAACCTGGATCTGGCTTGCATCCACTGCGCGGACAAAATAACGTCCAGGGCGCTAGTGATGCTGGTTTGATTCCGATGATGTTCCCGAACTACCAACGCGTTGACAACCCAGAAGCGCATGCATGGTTTGAGAAGTTCTGGGATACGCCATTGGATAAGAAGCCCGGCTATACCGTAGTCGAAATCATGCATAAGATCACTGCGCCTGATAGCGATCCAGATAAGATTCGTGGCATGTATGTCGAAGGTGAGAACCCGGCGATGAGTGACCCTGATTTGAATCATGCACGCCATGCTCTGGCTTCACTTGATCTCTTGGTCGTGCAGGATATTTTCATGACCGAGACTGCTTTGCTGGCTGACGTCGTATTGCCAGCAAGCGCTTGGCCAGAGAAGGTTGGCACTGCAAGCAATACAGATCGAATGGTACAGATGGGTAAGAAAGCGATTAACCCTCCAGGAGATGCTAAGCCTGATCTGTGGATTATTCAGGAGATTGCAAAGCGCATGGGCTTGAACTGGAACTACCAAGGTCCAGATGATGGTGTTGCAGAGGTGTATGACGAAATGCGTCAAGCAATGCATGCAGCCATCAACGGTATCACTTGGGAGCGCCTAGAAAAAGAATCTAGCGTGACATACCCATGTTTATCTGCAGAGGACCCAGGCCGTCCAATCGTGTTTGATGATAACTTTGCCACCCCAGACGGTAAGGTGAAGTTGGTGCCGGCCGATATCATTCCTGCGAATGAGCGCCCAGATGCAGAGTACCCATTTGTGTTGATCACGGGTCGTCAGTTAGAGCATTGGCATACCGGCAGTATGACTCGCCGTGCCACTGTACTTGATGCAATTGAGCCAATGGCTACTGTGTCGATGCATGGTGAAGATATGACTCAACTCGGTGTATCTGCTGGCGATGTGATTACGGTTCAATCTCGTCGTGGAGAGGTAGGCATTCATGTCCGTAGAGATGATGGCACTCCACGTGGCGTGATCTTTATTCCGTTTGCTTATTATGAGGCTGCAGCCAACCTCATTACTAACTCCGCTTTGGATCCGTTTGGCAAGATTCCGGAATTCAAGTATTGCGCAGTCAAACTCGCTAAAGGCGGTCAGGCAGCTCCAGTAATGGGCTATGGTACCAATGACCCTGAGCGGCAAAAAACTGCCACGGCATCATAAGTAGCGTCTTGGCTAAATCAACAAAGCCCCTATTCCTAGGGGCTTTGTTGTTCTGGCCAGCTAAAAGTACCCATTTATAGATTGCCCTTTAGAATTAACCCTCTATGGCCAGTTCAAAACCCCAAACTTCAGCAGCTAATCCTAAGGCAGAATTACCCGTCCTAATTATTGGTGCGGGTCTAGCTGGCTTAACTGTTGCTCTGCATATGGCGGAGACGCAGCCAGTGATTGTGATGGCGAAGCGGGGGTTGGGAGAGGCTGCAACTGCTTGGGCGCAAGGGGGTATTGTTGGTGTAGTTGATAAAGAGCACGATAGCATCGATGCCCATGTCAATGACACCTTAGATGCAGGTGCTGGCCTTGTGGTGGAATCTACTGCGCGATACATTGCGGAAGAAAGTGCCGAAGCTATTCGTTGGTTGGTTGAGCAGGGCGTCCCGTTTACTGCTGATGAGGCCGGTCCAATGGGCCTACATCTTACGCGTGAGGGTGGGCATAGCCAACGTCGCATTGCTCACGTAGCTGATGCAACCGGTAAAGCGATCCATGAAGTACTCCTGGATAAAGCGCGATCCCATAAAAATATTCAGTTGCTTGAACATTGGATTGCTTTAGATCTGATTACCAATCGCCACTTAGATGCGAAGACGCAACGCACCAAGCCGAATCGTTGCTATGGAGTGTATGCCCTCGATATTAAAAACAATCGAGTAGAGACCATTGAAGCTAAGTCGGTGGTATTAGCTACTGGTGGTGTTGGTAAGGTCTATCGATATACCAGCAACCCTGATACCGCTACAGGCGATGGCATCGCTATGGCGTGGCGTGCAGGTTGCCGTGTCGGTAATATGGAATTTATTCAGTTTCATCCAACATGCTTGTATCACCCCAGTGACCGAACCTTTTTGATTACCGAGGCGATGCGTGGTGAGGGTGGTTTACTCAAGTTACCAAACGGTACTCGATTTATGCCAGAGCATGATGAGCGGAATGAGTTAGCTCCTCGTGACATTGTTGCTAGGGCGATCGACTTTGAGATGAAGAAACACGGCTTAGATTATGTGCATCTGGATGCTACCCATTTAGGTGAAGAATTTATTAAAGAGCATTTCCCGATGATCTATGCGCGCTGTATGAGCTTAGGTCTAGATATTACCAAAGAACCTATTCCGGTAGTGCCTGCTGCACATTACACCTGTGGTGGCGTGGTAACTGATCTCAAGGGGCGCACTGATTTGGCTGGTCTCTATGCAGTTGGTGAGGCAACCTATACTGGGCTGCATGGAGCCAACCGCCTAGCTAGTAACTCCTTGCTCGAGTGTGTAGTGATCGGCAAAGCCGCTGCCGAAGATATCTCATTGCTCAAGACTCCTGTGATGCCCAATTTACCTTTATGGGATGAAAGTCAGGTAGAAGATGCAGATGAGCAAGTGGTGATTGCCCATAATTGGGATGAGCTACGTTCATTGATGTGGAATTACGTTGGTATCGTGAGAACCAATAGACGCCTAGAGCGTGCATTACACCGCATTAAGCTGCTCAGATACGAAGTTCAAGAATATTACGCTAACTTTAAAGTGACGCGCGACTTAATTGAGCTTCGTAATCTTCTGGAATGCGCGGAATTGATTGTGAGATCGGCTCTGATGCGCAGAGAAAGTAGGGGGCTGCATTACAGCCGTGATTATCCAGGTACTTGGGCAGTGTCTTATCCGACTATTCTGACCCCTCAAGCTGAGGGTACATCGGAAAATCCTGAGACTTGATCATTTCTTGATGGCGGGTGCAGCATGAAGGCTTAAGCCCAATGCAGCAATAACTTTCAGTATGGTGTCAAAGCCTGGACTTCTCTCGCCAGAAAGTGATTTATATAAGCTCTCTCTTGTCAGGCCCGAATCTTTAGCAACTTGAGTCATCCCTTTGGCTCTTGCAATGTCACCTAGTGCCTTAGCAATAAAAGCGGCGTCACCATCTGCCTCTTCTATGCAAGCCTCTAGGTAGGCGGCCATTTCTTTTGGGGTGCGAAGATGCTCAGCGACATCATATGGGGTTGTGATTGTTCTTTTCATGATATTTATTTATAAATTTCTCGCTAAACGTTGAGCTAGTTTGATATCTCTGGCTTGTGTTTTCTTATCTCCGCCCAATAAAAGAATGGTGAGTGTCTGACCATGTTTGGTGTAATACACCCGATAACCAGGACCAAAATCAATCTTCATCTCGAATACCTTTTCACCTACAGATTCAGCATTACCTGGATTTCCTTCGGATAGCCTTTTGATTCTTGCCTGCATCTTTGCTCTTGCCAACAAATCAAATAAGTTATCTAGCCAAACTATGAATTCTTCAGTTTTTCTAATTTCGATCATGCGTTAGTGTATCCATTAGGATACACTAAGTCAAAGAATGGTCTTGATGTATACATGGAAATAGGGCGATTGGCTTACAAAACCCTCATTGAGAAATCTACCGCCTTAATATCTTTGGTTAGTTTTCCTAGAGAGATGCGATCAACCCCAGTGGCAGCAATGGCGCGCATTTGATCTAGGTCGATACCACCAGAGGCCTCTAGTAAGGCGCGACCATTGGTAAAAGCCGCAGCTTCTTTCATTTGCTCTGTGGTGAAGTTATCAATCAAGATACTTTTTGCACCTGCATCTAAGGCTTCTTTTAGCTCTGCAAAGTTTTCTACTTCCACCTGAATATCCACACCAGAATTTAAAGCTTGCGCAGCTTTTACTGCAGCTGCAACACCCCCTGCAGCAGCAATATGATTCTCTTTAATCAAGATGCCATGCCAAAGTGCAAGACGTTGGTTTTGACCGCCACCTACCCGTACTGCATATTTCTGCGCCTGACGTAAGCCGGGAATTGTTTTGCGTGTATCGAGCACTGCACAACCATTTGGATTTGGGCTGACACCTGCAATTGCATCAACGTGTTGACGCGCAATACTGGCAGTCCAGGACAGTGTTTGCAAAAAATTAATGCAGGGGCGCTCAGCAGATAGTAGCGCTCGAGAATTTGCTTCAATATCGCAGACCTTGGTATCGGGCTTCATCATGTCGCCCTCTAGATAATGCCAAGTCACTGTTGCCGAGGGATCTAATTTTTTGAGAGTGCCATCAAACCAGTCAACTCCACACAGCACAGCCTGCTCCCGAACAATTAGTTGAGCATGAACAGATTTACTGGGGACGAGTTGGGCAGTCCAATCACATTTACCAATATCCTCCATCAGCGCATCAGCAATATTGCGTTGACGCGCTTGCTCTAAGGTTTCGTTGTAATCAAACATGCTATTCAATCAAAAAAGGCTAATAAGAAAAATCCAGGCCCGCTTAGGCTGCGCCAATGTTCTTAACAAAACCATGTTGGGCTTTAGCAAGTAGGTCAGGATGATTTTGTGTGAAATCTAGCATACGCTCAATGCAGCCTAAGGCTTTAACTCGCACTTTTTCATCAATTGTGATTTCACCGGAAGCATTTTCAAGGCAATCCAAAATTCCTTGCAAGCCATTCATGGCCATCCAAGGGCAATGAGCACAGCTTTTGCAGGTAGCACTGTTGCCAGCAGTAGGAGCTTCAATCAGGATTTTATTGGGTGCGAGTTGGCGCATGCGATGCAAGATGCCATTGTCTGTAGCCACAATATATTCAGTGGCAGCGCCCTCTACTACAGCCTTAATCATTGCGGAAGTAGACCCAACTACATCTGCTAGATCTACCACTGCCTGAGGGGATTCAGGGTGCACCAAAATCATGGCATTGGGATGACCAGCTTTGAGCATTTCTAATTCAACAGCTTTAAATTCATCATGAACAATGCAGGCGCCATTCCACAACAACATATCAGCACCAGTTTGCTCTTGAATGTATCGACCTAAATGGCGATCGGGGGCCCAGAGAATTTTCTTACCCTCAACTTTAAGTTGATGAACGATCGCTAACGCGCAAGAACTAGTCACCATCCAATCGGCTTGTGCTTTAACTGCAGCACTTGTATTAGCATAGACAACGACAGTGCGATCGGGATGCAGAGCTCTAAATGCTGCAAAATCAACGGCATCACAACCTAAATCTAAGGAGCAAGTCGCATCGAGATCTGGCATGAAGACACCTTTTTCGGGACTCAGAATTTTTGCTGACTCCCCCATAAAGCGCACCCCAGCCACAATCAAATTCTTAGCAGGGTGATTCTTGCCAAAACGGGCCATCTCTAAAGAGTCGGCAACAAAGCCGCCAGTCTCCATGGCAAGATCTTGAATATCCCCATCGACATAGTAGTGGGCAACTAATGCGGCATCCTTCTCAATCAGCAATTGCTTGATGCGAGCAATGACAGCTGCTTTTTCAGTGCCATGAAGTTGTGGCGGTGTTTTAGCCCAAGCTTGGGCGGTGCAGGTAAGCCCGGCAGCATCTTGCTGAGGATAATCAAAAGCGATAGGGGAGCTAGCAGTGGAAGTCATGAGTCATTTTATCTTTAGTTGAGCAAGCGCATACCCTCAACTTACCGATCTAAAACGGCAGTTTTGCTTCTGGTTTAGCAGCTAGTAGTACAGCCTTAAATTCCGCCTGGATACGTTTAATAGCCACTTCGCTGTCTGCCTCAAAACGCATCACAACTACTGGAGTGGTGTTAGATGGTCTAGCCAGTCCAAAGCCATCAGCATATTCCACGCGTACACCATCAATCGTATTGATCGACTCTGATGTCGGGAACTTTGCATTGGCTTTAATAGTTTCTAGCAAGGCAAAGGGCTCACCTTCAGCACAAGCCAGTTGGAGCTCTGGAGTGCAAATCGCGTTTGGCAAATGATTGAGAGTATCGCTCGGATTATTTTCCTTACTCAGGATTTCTAGAAGACGAGCACCTGTATATAAGCCATCATCAAATCCAAACCAACGGTCTTTAAAGAAAATATGACCACTCATCTCGCCAGCCAATGGGGCGCCAGTTTCTTTCAGCTTTGCCTTAACCAGAGAGTGACCAGTTTTCCACATAATGGGCTCGCCACCATGTTCTTTTACATAGGTAGCTAAATTACGAGTGCACTTCACATCGTAAATAATTTGACCGCCAGGATTGCGGCTGAGAACGTCTTTTGCGAAGAGCATCATTTGACGGTCCGGGAAAATGACTTGACCATCTTTAGTTACTACACCCAGGCGATCAGCATCCCCATCAAAGGCAAGGCCTAATTCATTATCGGTAGTCTGTAGGTTCTTAATCAGATCTTGTAGGTTTTCGATATGCGCTGGATCTGGATGGTGATTAGGAAAATGACCGTCTACCTCACAGAATAATTCTTGAACTTCGCAACCCAAGGCTCTAAATAGTTTTCCCGCAAAAGCGCCACCCACACCATTGCCACAATCGACAGCAATCTTCATGGGTCGAGCCAGCTTGATATCCCCCACAATGTAATTTAAGTACATCGGGAAAATATCAAATGTGCTACGTGTTCCTTTACCGGTAGCAAATTGCTTGGCTTCAATGCGTTTGCGCAAATCCTGAATCTGTTCGCCGTAAATCGCAGATGTGCTCAGAACCATTTTGAAGCCGTTGTAATTTGAGGGATTGTGGCTGCCGGTAATCATGATGCCGGACTTCGGTGTTTTGCCATCAATAGTGTGATTGGCAGCAAAGTACACCATCGGCGTAGCCACCATACCCAAATCAATCACATTGATACCGGTGGAAAGTAAGCCTTCTGTTAATGCCTCAATCAAGCTAGGACCAGACAGGCGGCCATCGCGACCGATGACGATGTCAGTTTCACCAAGTTCCCGCATTTCAGTGCCAAAAGCTTGACCAATTAATCTGGCGATAGAGGGATCTAAGGTCTCGTCAATAATGCCGCGAATGTCATATGCTTTAAAAATGGATGGAGACAATTGCATTGCAGATCTTTCGGTAAGGATGCCCAAGAATTGCTTGGGTGATAACTAGTTATTTGAATTTAATAAATTAATGCGCGCGGCAGTTACAGCGTCAATATCTGCGCTAGCAGCAATGTCATTCTGATGACTTGCAAGGGCCTTTTCGATTGGCTTGGCCAGAACTTTGCCGTATTCCACGCCGGGTTGATCAAAGCTATTGATATTCCAGAGTGCGCCTAATGTTGCAGTACGGTTCTCGTAAAGGGCAAGCAAGGCGCCGAGATAAAAAGCATTTAGCTTAGGTAGCAATAAAAGGCTGCTTGGGCGCTTGCCTGGATAGACGTCATTTGGATTGCTGGCAGTCTTGCCATTGGCCAATGCTTGAGCCTGTGCCAAGCAATTAGAGAGCAGGATGCGGTGATGAGCTACCGCTTCTGGCCTATCACTCATAGGTTCACGCACAGCAATGAAATCAATCGGAATGATTTCGGTACCTTGATGGAAGAGCTGAAAGTAAGAGTGTTGCGCGTTACTTCCCGCGCTCCCAAATACAACGGGAGAAGAATGCTTAACGGGTTTACCGTCGCGATCAGCGCTCTTGCCATTGCTTTCCATGTCGAGCTGTTGCAACCATTTCGGAAACCAATCTAAAGCATCTGCATATGGAATTGCTGCATAGGCTTTGACATCATGTTTCTCTTGTTGATGCAGCAAAGTGAGCGCCATGATGACGGGCAGGTTTTCTTCTAAGGGGGCATTCTTGAAATGCAAATCCATGGCCTCAGCGCCGGCCAAAAACTGTTTGAATGTTTCAAAGCCATATTGCAAAGCAATGGGTAGGCCTACCGCCGACCACACTGAGTAGCGACCACCGACCCAGTCCCAAAAAGGGAAGATGTTGTCTTCGCTTACGCCGAATTCTTTGGCGGCAGGGATATTGGCAGTGACTGCATATAAGGCATGCTCAATTTGGCTAGCAGTGCAGCCACTCTTTTTAAGCCAAGCAACAACTGCTTTGGCATTCATAGAGGTTTCAAGAGTGGTAAATGACTTCGACACCACAATCACTCGTGTGCTGTGTGGCTGCGCTCGTGCCAGGATCCGCGCTAATTCAGCAGTATCAATATTGGCCAAGAAATGCATGCGCATGCCACGGCTTTCAATGCCGGGAACATGGGCTAAGGCTTCAATAGCTAGGCGAGGGCCAAAGTCCGATCCGCCAATACCAATATGAATGACATCAGTGACGCCAACCCATTTATTGCACAAGGCTTCAATGCGATGCCACACTTCAGAAACGGCAGGCATGACATCCTTGCCATCAATTAAGACTGGCGTTTTACTTAAATTGCGTAAGGCAGAATGTAGGGCGGGGCGATCCTCGCTGTTATTGATATGCTTGCCTGCAAATAAATCCCTAATGAACTGCTCCAAATGGGATTTACGGGCATTCGTAAATAACTTTGCCCAGCTGCTGTCATCAATTCCTTGATAGGCGGTATCGAGCACCACATCAATGGCAGAGTGAACACTTTTATTGGCTAATTGGGCTTGCAAAGACATTCCTAGATTTTATCAATAAGGGCATCAAAATCCCCCTAAAACGCTGAAAATGTTACGATTTCATCAATAACAAGGCTTTAGCTTAGGCAAAAGTCATTACAAAATTGAGACATCTCTGAAATCAGGTCAGGAATAGCGGAATGGAGCAGGTTGATTGCGTAGTCGTGGGCGCCGGTGTCGTCGGTTTGGCGGTTGCTCGCGAGATGGCATTGCAGGGTCGAGAGACCATCTTGCTAGAGCGAGAAGATTCTTTTGGAACCATTAGTAGCGCCCGCAATAGTGAGGTAATTCATGCGGGAATTTATTACCCAAAAGACTCCCTCAAGGCCAAGCTCTGTGTAGAGGGTAATCGTCTCTTGTATGAGTATTGCCGTAGTCATCAGGTGAGCACTCAAGCCTATGGCAAATTGATTGTGGCTACCGATGCAAACCAACTGGATGATTTGCAGGCAATTCTGTATAAAGCCCAAAACAATCAAGTGCCAGATATTAAGATGATCTCGGGTGCACAAGCTAAGTCTCTAGAGCCACAGCTGCATTGTGAGGCCGCAGTACTTTCGAGCTCAACAGGCGTGGTGGATAGTCATGGATTAATGCTGTCATTACTGGGCGGTTTTGAAGATGCTGGTGGCATGGTCGCCTATCAGTCACCACTACTCAGTGCGAAACCCATCGGCAGTAATGCGGAAGGGGGCTTTGAGCTTGCTATTGGTGGTGCTGATGGCATGACGATTCAGACCAAGTTGCTAATCAATTGCGCGGGACTCAGTGCACCAGCATTAGCTCAAAAAATTGAAGGCCTGTCTAAAGATCGGATACCCAAAGCCTATTTCGCTAAAGGCAACTACTTCTCCCTGTCTGGCAAATCCCCATTCAGCCATTTGATTTATCCCATCCCTGAGCCGGGCGGATTAGGCGTTCATCTCACTCTCGATATGGGAGGACAGGCAAAGTTTGGGCCTGATGTGGAATGGCTTGATATTGAAGAGGAAAGTCAGATTAACTACACGGTAGATCCAAAGCGGGGAGAGGGCTTTTATGCTGCAGTAAGACAGTATTGGCCAGGTCTTAAAGATGGCGCATTGCAAGCAGACTACTCCGGGGTCAGAGCCAAAATCGTCCCGCCTAATGTCCCAGCGGGCGACTTTTACTTTGAGGGCCCCAAGCAGCATCAGCTTCACGGGCTTTTTAATCTCTATGGCTTTGAGTCCCCAGGTCTTACCTCTTGTTTGGCTATTGCCCAGCATTTGGAGGCGCAAATCAAAAGTTCTTTATAATCTAGGTCTCAAATCGCAAAGGAAGAGTGGCAGAGCGGTTGAATGCACCAGTCTTGAAAACTGGCGAGGATGAAAGTCCTCCGTGAGTTCGAATCTCACCTCTTCCGCCAAATTAAAGTCTTACCAAAGCCATCCTGCGGGGTGGCTTTTTCTTTGGCTGCATAACCCATCATCAATCAAAATGCTACTCATAGGGGGTATCCCTATATGAACCGAGTTTCTATATTCTGAGTAAATAATTTCTAATAATAAAAACCTCAGGGTTTTATAGGGACTCAGATAAATATGTATGACGATCAATCACGCCTTGATTTGGGGCAACTTAATGTCGAGCGTGGAAGTTATTCTGCTGCATTTGATATCTTTTATGGTCTCGCTAAAGATCGAGCTAGTGAAGATGCGCTTTATGCATTAACTAAGCTGTGTTTTGATGGTCGCCTAAACCCCGAGCAAATCAATACGCTATTTACACTTCAAAATTCCAATAGTAGTTTGGGTAATGGTTATGCGCACTTTAATGTGGGCTTAATGTTTGAGCGCGGCATGGGTGATGTCAAGCAAGACTACAAGACAGCCGTTGAATATTATGAAAAAGCAATTAAAGAAGAAGTGCTCGATGCCTACTGTAATTTAGGCAATATTTACATTCTTGGTACAGGTATTGCACATGGCGTTGTGCCCAACCAAGAAAAAGGTATCGCCTTATTAAAAAAAGGTGCGGAGGAGGGTAGTAGACAGTCTGCTTTTACCTTAGGCTCTTTATATGCAACTGGCGATATTATTGAGCAAGACCTCAAGCAGGGATATCTCTATTTAACCCTGGCTGCATTTGCTAAGCATGACCAAGCAAAGCGAGTTCTTCTGATATTTGAACATGCTCACCCAGGTAACTACCGGGAGGAATTTGATACGGCTCAGCAGCAGTATTGGAAGATTGAAAATATGCGCAGGCTTTATAAGTGCGTTTAATGCCCTTGGACTTGCGCCAAATAAAAAACCCCAGCAATCACTTGCTGGGGTTTTGTCTTTCTAGTAACTAGAAAACGTTATTGCATTACTTCTTAGCCACTGGTGCACTTACTACTGCAGCAATTGCTTCTGTATAAACTACTTTTACTTGGTCGTTTACAGCAATATCTTTCATCAAGTCAGGATTCTGAACTTTAACTTTGAAGATATTTCCTTGTGGGCCTTTTAAAGAAACAGTGTTCTTAGTAGCATCAATCGCTTCAACATTAGCAGTAGCGGTAATGGTGTTAGTAGTGATCATGCCTGGCTTTTCGCCTTGTGGAGCAGTTGTAGTCGTAGTTGTAGTTTGCTCACCAGTTGTACCTGGGTTTTTCACTTTAACCAACTCAATAGCAACCGCGAGTTCGTAAACAACGTCAAAACGATCACCAACTTTAATTTCAGTGAAGTTCTTTACTTCAGGGCCTGCAACGATAGAAGTTTCACCATCCTGATTCTTGAGGGTAACAGTGCGTGTTGCAGGATCAATCTTGGTTACTTCGCCGTCATAAATGAGTGCAGACTCTTGAGCCGCTACAGCAGCTACTGGAGCTTGTGGCTTAGTGAGGAAAAGGTATGCGCCAACTGCGATAGCAGCAATGATGATGGCAATGATGATTTTTTTCATAACAGTAATAGTCCTTAAATATTTGGAGTGCACTACCAATAGGTGGTAAGGCGGTAATTGATAAATGCAGTTGTATTAGCATTTATAGAGATTGTATTACTCATGGGAAAGATTCATGAATTTTCGGGACTCGTCTTCTAAATAGGCCCAATACCTGACTATTTTGCTTATTTATCCAAATTTTGTGAAATATTCATGGCGCATACTAGAGAGATAGTGTTGATGAAGGGGTATATATGTTTTGGAAGTTATTTTCAGGATCAGTCTTAATGAGCTTGGGTCTTGCCGTTCTTGGTGCGACTCCCTCTGATCTACTGAAGACCTATGAATCGCAATCTGGGAAAGCATCTCCCACTCGAGGAGAGCAGTTCTTTAATGCTAAGCATGGAAAAGAGTGGAGTTGCGCGTCCTGTCATGAAAATCCCCCCAATCACGACACGAAGCATATTGTTACTGGCAAGGTCATTAAGCCCCTATCCCCCAACGCTAATTCCATGCGATTTACCGATGAAGCCAAAGCGGACAAGTGGTTTAAGCGCAATTGCAATGATGTACTCGGTCGAGACTGTACTGCGCAAGAAAAAGCTGATGTCCTCGCTTGGTTAATGACAGTCAAATAAATTAATATGAAAATTCAATTTCCTTATCTCTTCCCCCTTTGTTTGTTCTTAAGCGCATCATCCGCCTTCGCAGCAAAGATGCCAATGCCTGCCGATGCGCCAGCTTCTTATGAGGGTGAGTGCGCAAGTTGCCACATGGCTTATCCACCGGGATTATTGAGTGAGCAAAGCTGGAAAAATGTGATGTCTAGTCTTTCTAAGCACTTTGGTACAGACGCCAGCGTAGATGCCAAGACTCAAGCTGAAATTACAAACTGGCTAATTAAGAATGCCGCTACTCGGCAAAAATATAGTGAGACTGCTCCTGAAAATCGCATCACCAAAACATCATGGTTTATTCGGAAGCATGATGAAGTAAGGCCTGATGTTTGGAAGAGGGCTGGCATTAAGAGTCCAGCCAATTGTGGCGCCTGTCATATCGATGCTGCTCAAGGCATCTTTAGTGAGAAAAATATCAAGATCCCAACCAAATGAATAAACCTGTGAATGATGCAGTTGGCGCAACTGGAAAAACCCGGCAGCTGATTTTGGTATGGGATATGCCGGTGAGGGTATTTCATTGGCTATTGGTGATTTGTTTTGCTGGTGCGTGGCTCACTTCTGAGAGTGAGCGGCTTCAGATGATTCACTATGCATTTGGCTATTCGGCATGCCTACTTATTCTCATCCGATTGGTGTGGGGGCTGATTGGCACTCGCTATGCCCGATTTAGTCAGTTTCTGAAAAGCCTTAAGGCAGTCTCAGAGCATTTCCTTGCTATGCTACGCGGACATCCCCACCATGATGTTGGCCATAATCCAGCGGGCGGCTTAGTGATGTTTGCGCTGATGCTACTCATACTGCTGATTGGTTTAACAGGTTATCTTTCTGTTAAAGAGTTTTTGGGCAATTTCATGTCTGAAGCACATGAAGCAGTTGCTAGTCTTGCTTTAGCTGTAGTGATTCTTCACGTTGCCGCTGCAATCGTCATGAGCCTACTTGAGGGGCAAAATCTTGTGAAGTCCATGGTGAATGGCAAAAAGCTAGGCATGCCAGAGCAGGGGATCCGTTACCCACAATACCTTCTAGGCATGGTTTTGCTGTTTGCATCTCTTTATTTTTTCTACCTAGTCCTGTCTGGTGCTTTACCAAGTTTGACGCAATAGACTTGTTGGGCAGGCTGGATTAAGAAGGCGATCGTTGTACGATATCTCCTATGAAGCTGCTGATCGCCCTCTATTTTTATATCCTTGCCACCATTCAGTTGGGCTTGTTGTTGGGTGTCTACCATTACTACCGATCTCAAAACAGAGTAAGACCAAGCCCTTATTGGATGTGGTCTTTGGTAGTGAGTGTTTTTGCCTTGGCGACTTTTGGTACCGGAATTCTGACTATTGAAGATGTCGCAAAACCAGAGTTTAATTTCACAATAGCCAATTCTTTGTTCTATGTTGCTGCTATTTTGCAGCTACTCTTTTGCAGGTCTTTGAACAAGCCTATCAGCCAGCGTCTTAAATATGCCTTTGCTTTATCTGTTTTGATCTTTATTCCTTTTTTTGAGTGGATGCGTATTACTGGCACATTCGAAAGTCGAACCTCTGTGATCTGTTTGATTACTGGATCCTTTTTTATTTGGCAAATTCTTCAGCTACGCGAGAAGAGAAGGGCGACTCCTTCCCGGCAATTAATGTATCTGCAATATGCCACTACCGCAGAATTATTTTTTGCAATTGGTCGACTCTCCGTAGTAATTGCATCGGGATTTACGATACGCCAGGTAGAGCAGATCCCCCAGTTACTTATTCTTCTGACAATTACCCAAATCGTCATGAATACTTTGGCTTATATTGCCATTGGGGGATATTGGTCTGAACGAATTGCATTGGCAAGTGCTAATTCTCAGGTCGAAAATGAGGAAATTAAATCCTTGTTGTTGGAGCGTGAAAATCTCATCTCTAATTTACTCAAGGCTAATAAAACTGCAGCCACCGGCGCGTTGTCAGCTTCCATTGCACATGAGCTCAATCAGCCCTTAGGAGCTTCACAACTCAATATTCAGTTTCTACAGAAGAAGTTTTCAGAAGGTCATTTAAGTAACGAGCAAACCCAAGAAGTATTAAACGCATTGCTTGCAGATAATCGGCGTGCATCCAATATTATTCAATCCTTGCGCTCCATTTTTTCAGATGGAAAGATCGAGGTCGAACGAATTGATATCAAGCTATTAATTGAGGCAGTTCTTCAGATCACCAAGCCAGAAATTCAGGCGCAACATATTCAAGTTGTACTGCGACTGAACTCCAGCGCTTATGTCAATATTAATCGGGGCGAAATCCAACAGGTCCTGCTTAATCTCATCAATAACGCCATACAAGCCTTGAGTATTTCAACAAATGCGTCTCGTTCGCTGGAGATTCAGAGTGAGGATATGCCTGGCGGTATTCAATTCATCGTTAGGGATAGCGGCGATGGAGTTCCGCTTGATGCCCAGCCCCATTTATTCGAATTACTTTCCAGCACTAGTAAGTGCTCTGGCATGGGATTGGGTTTATGGCTATGTCACCACATCGTATCTCGTCATGGTGGCAGCATCCGGTATCAAGATGCCACTGGCGGTGGCGCTGAATTTGTTATCTTCTTACCCTCTAATTAGAATTAAGGTATTAGCTGCGTAGCTAATTGCCTATCCATGGCGCTCTCTTTACATTCATTAACTAGCTTTGCTAATAATTGCAATACCTCTAACTCACTCAGAATTCTATGAAAACCACCATCTCCCTTCTTGTCCTATCCTTTGCCTTCATTGTCGGTAACTCCGCCATAGCTGCTGGCGGTGGTGGGGTGGTAGCTGATCCTGGCGCAATGCGGGGTAAGCACTTTGATCCAAAGGGCAAGGCGCCTTCTACATTTACAGTTGAACTGCAAAATGGTTTGCGTAAAACCTTACCATTTGAAGATATCCGCGATTTTGAAGAGTCCAAGAGGGGATTCATTGCGGCGCCTGCTTATAAAACCATCATGGCTGATGCAGGTAACGTCGCTTGGGATATGGGAAGTTATGAGTTCTTATTGCAAGGTAGGGATTTTGATAGCGTCCATCCTTCTTTACAGCGCCAAGCGATTCTCAATATGGGCTACGGCCTCTATGAAGTTGTGCCTGGGAAGATTTATCAGGTTCGTGGATTTGATTTATCAAATATCAGTTTTGTCAAAACGAATACTGGTTGGATTGTCTTTGACCCATTGACCTCAAAAGAGACTGCGAGAGCTGCCTTGGAGTTGGTTAATGAGAAGTTAGGTAAACGCCCAGTTGTAGCAGTGGTGTATTCCCATTCTCATGCGGATCATTTTGGTGGCGTTCGTGGGGTGGTAGAAGAAGCAGATGTGAAGAGTGGCAAGGTTAAGATTATTGCTCCTGCTGGTTTTATGGATCATGCTGTTGCGGAGAATGTATACGCCGGTAATGCCATGACACGTCGTTTGTATTTCCAGTATGGCGTTTTGTTGCCGCGTAGCCCATTTGGCCACGTTGACCAATCGATTGGAAAAAATACGGCAGCTGGAAACCTCGGCTTAATAGAGCCAACCATTCTCATCAATGAGCCATTTGAAAAAATGACAGTAGATGGCGTTGAGATGGAGTTTCAAAATACCCCTGGTACAGAAGCGCCAGCCGAGATGAATACCTACTTCCCGCAGATGAAAGCATTCTGGGCTGCCGAAAATATTACCGGCACTATTCATAATATTTACACCTTGCGTGGTGCGCTAGTACGTGATGCCTTGGCATGGTCTAAGAACATCAATAATGCTTTGTATCGTTATGGCAATGAAGCACAAGTGATGTTTGCTTCGCATTCTTGGCCGCGCTGGGGTAATGATCGTGTACAAGAGGTGATGCGCACGCAGCGGGATAGTTATGCACACTTAAATAACGAAGTGCTGCATTTGGCGAATAATGGCGTAACCATTAATGAAGTGCATAACGTTTACAAACAACCGGAGAGCTTGAAGTCTCAATGGGCTGCGCATAGCTATCATGGCTCTGAGGAGCATAACAGCCGCGCGGTAATTAATCGTTACCTCGGTTACTGGGACGCCAATCCTGCAACTTTAATTCCGCTTTCACCAAAAGATTCTGCTCCGCTGTATGTGGAAATGATGGGCGGCTCTGCCAAGATTATGGCCAAGGGCAAGCAACTCTATAAGCAGGGTAAATATCGCGAAGCCATGGAGATTGTGAATAAATTGGTTTATGCAGAGCCAAACAACGCATCGGCCAAAGATTTGCTGGCGGATATTTTTGAGCAAATTGGTTATCAAAAAGAAAGTCCAAGTGTGCGCAATAGCTTCCTGGGTGCTGCATATGAGTTGCGCCACGGCATGCCCTCTGGAGCATCGCCAAAGACCAATGGTCCTGACATGATCAAAGCAATGACTACAGAGCTTTGGCTTAATGCCTTAGCCATCAGCATGGATAGCAAAAAAGCTGCCGGCATGAAGTTCACTATTAACCTAATCACTCCGGATAATGGTGAAAAGTTTGTTGTGGAAATGAGTAATTCTGCGCTAAGCAATATCAATGGTTACCAAGATAAAAATCCAAATCTGACGATCACTCTGAACCGTAGCGACTTAGAAAAAGTCATGGGTGGCCAAACTACGTTTGAGAAATTACAAGCTGAGGGTAAAGCTCAGTTTGATGGCGATCGCAAAGCGTTTGAGCAGCTACGCGGCACAATGACTAGCTTTACTCCAGACTTTGAGTTGATGCCTGGCACAAAAGCTAAAAAAGTACCGCCCGCTAAATCAAGTAAAGATCCGTTTGAGGCTCCTCCGATTGCCAATTCAGATGGTGCTTAACTATATTTAACTTGCGTTAACCTACGCAGTACTTAAGTATTTGAAAAATGGGCTCCTTGGAGCCCATTTCTTTTCCATAAAATAGATAAACAACTTAGGCCGCGAATGCCCCACCATCCGTGAGGGCCTTTAAGGCTTCACCATCAATGCCCAATTCTTTGAGCACCTCATCGGTATGCTCGCCGAGTAAGGGTGGGTGACGTGACACCTGCTGTGGTGTCCCCATCATCTTGACTGCAAATCCAATATTGGGAACCTTACCTTCAATTGGGTGATCGATCTCCATGCGCATTTTTCGATGCTGACCATGTTCGCTATCAAATGCTTGTGGGTAGGTATTAATGGGTCCAGCTGGAATACCTGCTGCTAGCAAGAGATCCACCCACTCTGCGCTGGTTTTTCTAACAAAGGTCTTTTCCAGCTCCGCTGCTAGGATCAATCGATTAGCTAAACGGAGTGGATTGGTTCTAAACAATGGATCTTCGAATAATTCCGGGCGATCAATCTTGTCGCAGAGGAGTTTCCAGAGTTTTTGATTGGTAGCGCCCATCACAAAATATCCATCGGCGGCTTTCATGGCCTGATAGGGTGCACTCATGTGATTTGCGGTACCAAGTTTATAGGGCTCAACTCCAGTGCCCCAGTATTGCGCTGTATCCCAGATTGAGAATGCCAATGCAGAATCAAATAGGGATGCATCAATAAACTGACCTTCACCCGATTTAGTCTTGCCGATATAGGCGGACAAAATTCCATAGACTGCAAAGAGGGCGCAACCAATATCCGCTACGGGCACACCTGCTTTTACAGGAGGTCCATCTGGATAGCCCGTTACACTCATGACGCCCGACATAGCTTGTGCCATCAGATCAAAACCTGGGCGGTCTGCCCATGGTCCGGTTTGGCCAAATCCAGAGATGCTGGCATAAACCAATCCTGGGTTGATATCTTTTAATGAAGGGTAATCAATTCCCAGTTTTTTCATGACGCCAGGGCGGTAGTTCTCGACCAAAATGTCAGCGGTCTTCACAAGCTCAAAAAAGACTTTCTTGCCAGCTTCAGTTTTGAGGTTGAGTGTCACACTGCGCTTATTGCGATTCATATTTAGAAAGCCCATGCTGTCAGAGCCCTTCATCTTGAATCCCATTGCCCCACGAGTTTGATCTCCCGTGCCTGGAGGTTCAATTTTGATGACGTCTGCACCCAGATCGGCAAGCAACATGCAGCAGTACGGTCCAGCCATTACTTGACTCACGTCAAGAACTCGGACGCCAGCCAGGGGCAAAGGCTTGCTGATAGGTGTTTTCATCATTGTCTCAATTGTTTTTATATGTTTATATTGCTCTACTAAATACTAGCCTTGAATATAAAACAAAAAATGGAGACCGTATGATCAATCAATCCCCTAAAAGGATTTTGCGTAGATTTGCTTTTTTGGCGCTAGGCATCTGCAGTGCTCTGCCACTCTCTGTAAGTGCGCAACAAGCCTTCCCGACTAAACCGATTCGTTTAATTGTGGGATTTGCTCCTGGTGGTGGAACGGATATCGTTGCTCGCGCTATCGCTCCAAAGATGGGCGAGATCCTGGGTCAAAGTGTGATCATTGAAAATAAATCTGGTGCCGCTGGAACGATTGGGGCAGACCTGGTTGCTAAATCTAATCCAGACGGTTACACCTTATTGATGGGGCACTCCAACTCGAATGCGATTTCCCCTTTTGTGCTCAAAAATGTTCCTTACAACCCTGCAACGGATTTCACGCCCATCACCTACTTGGGTTACGTCCCGAATGTGTTGGTGGTTAAATCTTCGCTACCAGTCAACTCAGTGGCGCAATTAATTTCTTTAGCCAAACAGAATCCCGGGCAGATGACTTATGGTTCATCAGGCATTGGTAGTACACAGCATCTAGCGGGTGCTTTGTTCTCAAAGATTGCTGGCGTAGAAATGAATCACGTTCCCTATAAGGGCAGCGGCCAGGCAATTGTGGATTTACTGGGTGGTCAAATTACGATGAACTTTGATACCTTGCCGCCAAATTTGCAGCAGATTCGTCAAGGCAATTTAAAAGCGTTGGCAATTTCCACGCCGAAGCGCCTGTCGCTCTTGCCTAACGTGCCTACTTTTAATGAGGTGGGTATAGTCGGTTTCGATGTGACTAACTGGTACTCCGTGATGGGCCCTAAAGGTATGGATCCAGCGGTCGTTAATAAGATCGACCAAGCAGTTAAGGCGGCTACGAATGATCCAGAAATTAAAAAGACATTAGATGCCCAGGGTCTTCAGCCTGAGGGCCCCGCAACACCAGCTGCTTTCAATTTGTTCTTGGCTGGTGAGCTGGCGAAGTATCAGCGCTTGGTAAAGAGTCTTAATATCAAGGCTGAATAATCAGAGCCTCTGCAATTCATTAAACTAGCTTATCTAATTCAGCTATAGTGCTTATTAACCCTCTCTCTTGAATGAGGGAGGGTTTTTTACTTTATGACCACAGACAAAGACTCCATTCCAGATCGTATTGCCGAAGTTCGCTTTGAGCTGCGAAACGGCATTGCATTTATTACTTTCGATCACGTTGCCGCTCGAAATGCGATGACGGTGGGGATGTATCAGAGCTTGAAGTCGATTTGTGAAGATTTGTCTAAGAGCTCGACTGCGAGAGTAGTTATTTTGCGTGGCGCTGGCGGCAAGTCTTTTGTCTCGGGTAGTGATATCGCGCAGTTCTCTGACTTTACTTCTGGCGATGACGGGATTCTGTACGAAGAGGGTATCGATGCTTACCTAGCTCCTCTAGCTAACCTGCCCATTCCAACCATAGCCGTCATTGATGGCATGGCAGTTGGCGGAGGTCTTGCGATTGCCAGTTGCTGTGATTTTAGAATCTCCACACAAGATGCTCGCTTTGGTGTTCCCATAGCCAAGACGCTAGGTAATTGCCTATCTGCAGGTAACGTTGCTTGGCTTGTTGCACACTTGGGAGTAAATATCGTTAAGCGCATGTTGCTATTGGCCGAACTCGTAACTGCACCAGAATTGCTCCAGCAGGGCTATCTCTTAGCCATGTATCCCGCCGAAGCACTCGAGAGTGAAGCAAATCAACTCGCTGAAAAATTAATGAAGCTAGCACCCATTACACAAAAATCCACTAAGCAGGTGTTAGCAAGAATCATCAAAAATAACTTACCCGATTGCAGTGATCTGATTCGGGAATGTTATGGCAGCGAGGACTTTAAGAATGGCGTCGCAGCATTTTTAGATGGTAAGCCACCTGTCTGGACCGGAAAATAATCCAGGCCCTCGATCGAAATTCTCAGCCTTACAAAAACATCTCTTGTAAATTATTGAGGTAGCGTAAGCCTTGTACTGTCGCCTTAAGTTGATTTGGGTTTGGATCTAGCAAACCTTTTTTGCTGGCTTCATCCAATCCTTTTGACACCACGCTAAGCGGCAATCCCGTGCGCTCGCTAAAGGTAATGGTATCGACACCATCAGTCAGACGTAATGTATTGAGCATGAATTCAAATGGAAGATCTTTAGCAGGGATTTCTCTAGCTTCAATTAAGGCATTGCCCTTGGTTTCCATGGCCTGCATATAGGTTTCTGGGTGGCGCTCTCGTACTTGGCGCGTAATTCTATCTGGGAAAGAAATCTTCCCATGGGCTCCCGCGCCAATTCCAATGTAATCACCAAAGCGCCAGTAATTTAGATTATGTTTGCACTCCTGAGCCTTTTTGGCATAGGCAGATACTTCATAGCGTCGATAGCCGACCGCCTCCAGAAGGGCTAAGTTCTGCTCAAAGATTGCATCAATTTCATCTTCATTTGGAAGCTTCGGTGGGAAGTTTGCAAAGTAGGTATTCGGTTCTAGCGTTAAGTTATAGAAGGACAGATGCGGAGTGTTAAACGAGAGGGCAGTTTCAATATCCGCTTTAGCGGCGGCAAGAGTTTGATTTGGTAATCCAAACATTAAATCGAGGTTGACGGACTTAAAGTGCTGTAAAGCAATCGCTATCGCGCGCTTGGCTTCTTCACCGTTATGAATGCGCCCCAAAGCTTTAAGCTGCTCATCCTGAAAACTCTGAATACCTAAAGAGACGCGATTGATCCCCGCTTTTGCAAAGCCAGCAAACTTCTCAGTCTCGACTGAGCCAGGATTGGCTTCCATGGTGATTTCACAATCAGGTTCTAAGTTCACACGCGCTCGAATAGCTGAGAGGAGTTCATTCATGCCATTAGCGGACATCAAGCTAGGGGTACCGCCACCAATAAAAATGCTATGAACTTGGCGACCCCAGATGCAAGGTAGCTCTGTTTCTAAATCCGCAATGAGTGCTTTGATATAGCGGGCTTCATCAAATCCCTGAGCTTTACTCTGATCACTGCCGACATCTTTAATTTGATGTGAGTTGAAGTCACAGTAAGGACACTTCTTTTCACACCACGGAAAATGAATATACAAAGACAGTGGCGGTAGGGCAGACAATTTTGGCTGTGTCGCCAAAGCGGGGTTAAGCAGATTGAGCACGGCTTTGAAGTTCTGCAATGAGTTCACGCAATGCTTGGCCACGATGGCTGATGAGATTTTTCTCGGATGAATCTAGTTCAGCGGCGGTGCTACCAAGCTCAGGTAGAAAGAAGTGAGGGTCATAACCAAATCCATGATCGCCTTTAGCCTCATCGATGATTTGACCGTACCAACGGGTTTGAACAATCAGTGGTTCTGGATCATTGGCGCTATCAACCATGACCAGGGCGCAGACATAATGTGCGCCACGATCAGCCTTACCTTGGAGCGCTGCAATCAATTTGTGATTATTGGCTGAGCTATCCCCATCGATACCTGCATAACGAGCTGAGTGGACGCCTGGCGCACCATCTAATGCATGAGCACAAATTCCAGAGTCATCAGCAAGTGCAGGTAAGCCGCTAGCAGCGCTGGCATGCCGTGCTTTTGCAAGCGCATTCTCAACAAAAGTAGGGTACGGCTCTTCTGCTGACGGAATACCAAGCTCGCCTTGGGGGATAACCTGAAAATGAAAGGGCGCTAAGAGCTCCTGAAACTCCCGAACCTTTCCGGCATTGTTAGAGGCGAGAACGAGCTTTTGCACCATCTACCTTTGATCTTTTATTTAAATGCTTCTATTTGTAGTTGGGTGAGGTCCTGAATTCCTTGCTCTGCCAAATCCAGCAGCGCATTTAATTCGGTGCGGGAGAAGGCTGCACCTTCAGCGGTGCCTTGTACCTCAATCATGCCGCCTTTGCCTGTCATCACGACATTCATATCGGTATCGCATGAAGAATCTTCTGGGTAATCTAAGTCGAGTACAGGAACGCCTTGGTAGATGCCAACAGAAATCGCTGCAACACTATCAATGATCGGATCAGTCTTGAGTGCACCACTCTTCAGGAGGGTATTAATTGCGTCACGTGCCGCAACATAAGCGCCGGTAATAGATGCAGTTCTCGTTCCACCATCAGCTTGCAAGACATCGCAATCCAAATGAATAGTTCTTTCGCCCAATACTTTCAAGTCAAAGACGCTGCGCATGGCACGACCGATTAAGCGCTGAATCTCTTGTGTGCGACCAGACTGCTTGCCTCGGGCAGCTTCACGATCACTACGAGTGTGGGTAGATCGAGGGAGCATGCCGTACTCCGCAGTAACCCAACCTTCGCCAGAACCTTTTTTATGCGGAGGTACCTTTTCTAGAACGCTGGCGGTGCAGAGTACCTTGGTGTCACCAAAGGCAATGAGAACTGAGCCTTCTGCATGCTTGGTAAACGCACGGCTAATGCTTACAGGGCGTAATTCGGTGGGGGTACGGCCACTAGGGCGAGTAATGTGGGGCTGAGTCATGGAGTGGGGTCCTAAAGATCTACAATGTCCCTATGATATCGAGCATGACTGGTTATGGCAGCGCTTCTCGCCAAGTCTCCCTAGGAGCTGGCGTTGTAGCTGATCTGCAAGTGGAATGTCGGGCTGTTAATAGCCGCTTTCTGGATTTGGGCTTTCGTCTTCCGGACGAGTGTCGTGGGGCTGAACCTGCCTTGCGCGAGATGGCTACTCAAAGCCTTTCGCGAGGCAAGGTCGAGTTTCGGGCTGCATGGCGCGTTAATTCGGGCGCTGCCGGGGCAGCCAAAGCCAACCCCCATGCCTTGGGAGCACTGAATAAAGATCGCCTAGACGCTCTCTACACCCTTCAAGAACATGCTCAGATAGCCTTTCCGAATGCTGAAGCATTGCGTATAGCTGATATTTTGCGCTGGCCAGGAATTGTTTCTGAGCCACGGGGCGAAGAGGAAGGCTGGCTTGCCGCTACGGTTGAGGCCGGTCGTGCCGCTTTAGCTGCCTTAATGGATAGTCGTCATGCCGAAGGTAAAGCCTTGGTTACGGTACTTACCAATATCACTGGCAAGATGCGTGAGATTGTGAAGACCATTGAGCCTAAGGTGCCGGAATACGTTGCTCAATATCAAGAGAAGCTTACCGAACGCTTGGCTGAGGCATTGGCTGCCCAAGAGCAAGGAAAAGGTAACAGCGGTTCCGGTACAGAGTTGATGGAGCGTATTCGTCAAGAGGTTGTGCTCTACGCAGTACGTATCGACGTGGCAGAGGAGTTTGCCCGACTTAAGACCCATCTTCAAGCTGTTGATACTGCGCTTGCGGGTAAAGGTCCGGTAGGTAAGCGTTTGGATTTCTTGATGCAAGAACTCAATCGTGAAGCCAATACCCTCAGCTCCAAATCTGTTTCTGAAGAGTGCACGCAGGCCGCCTTAGAGCTCAAGCTCTTGATTGAGCAGATGCGTGAACAAGTGCAAAATTTAGAGTAACCGTCATTTCCACCAATTACTATGGCCAGTCCTAAACCTAAAGCTAACTTATCTCCTGCCTACCAAGGCAGTATGTTGATGATTGTTGCCCCATCAGGCGCTGGAAAATCTTCCTTGGTAAATGCTTTGTTACAGGAAGATGCCGCCCTCAAGCTCTCTCTTTCCACTACAACACGTGCGCCAAGACCGGGTGAAGTAGAAGGTAAGGATTACCGCTTTATTCAAAGAGAAGAATTTATAGCTGAGCGCGATCAAGGTCATTTTTTGGAGCATGCTGAAGTGCACGGCAATTTTTACGGCACCTCCAAAGCCTGGATCGAAACCCAAATGAAAACCGGGCGCGATGTGATGTTAGAGATTGATTGGCAGGGTGCTCAGCAGATTCGTCAAATCATTCCTGAAGTCCAGTGGATCTTTATCTTCCCACCCTCATTTGAGGCGCTGGAAGAGCGCTTGCGTAAGCGTGGTCAGGATGATGAGGCAACCATTCAGAGAAGGTTAGCTGCGGCGCATTTGGAGCTCCAGCATGCCCATGAGGCAGATTTTATTGTGATCAATGATGTTTTTGAGCAGGCTTTAGTTGATTTGCGCCATGTCGTTGCTGCCAGCCGCCTGCGCTCAGGGCCGATTATGGCTCGCAACCCTGCGCTTTTAAGGCGTCTCGGGGTCTAATCAGTTATCCTATAGGTATTGAAGCTAAAGTTAAGTGAGTTCAGCATGGCCCGTATTACTGTAGAAGATTGTCTAAAAACTATCCCAAATCGTTTTGAGCTGGTATTGGCTGCGACTTATCGCGCACGTCAATTGGTTCAAGGTCACTCCCCACGTGTTGAGTCCAGAGATAAAGCAACTGTAGTTGCGTTGCGTGAAGTTGCTGCTGGTGTAACTGACCGTGACATGTTGACCAAAGTACCTTTGTAATTCAGGGGTTCCGTTGTGGAGCTCCCCTTAGGCGACTCAAACACATCGGAACACAAAGGCTTGGTCTCGCCTAAAGAGACCGCTAGTAGCGATAAGTCTTCCATCATCGCTACTTTGTTGGCCCAGTCAAGCCGACACTTATTTGGCCCTACCTCTGCGCCAACATTACCTCTAAAGCATCAAGTTGTTTCGATTGATGGACTTATCTCCAAATTGGGCTATCTCAAGCCTGAAGAAGTTAATCTTATTAAGCAGGCCTTTCACTTCGCAGATGCCGCCCATTTGGGTCAGTATCGCCATAGTGGCGAGCCTTACATTACTCACCCCGTATCAGTTGCTGAACTCTGTGCTACGTGGCGCCTAGATGCTTCATCCATCATGGCCGCCTTATTACATGATGTCATCGAAGATACTGGCTGCACCCAAGCAGACCTCGTTGGTAAGTTTGGTAGCAAAGTAGCTGAGCTCGTCGAGGGATTAACCAAGCTCGATAAGTTGGAGTTCCAAAGTCATGCTGAAGCGCAGGCTGAAAGCTTCCGTAAGATGTTTATGGCGATGGCGCGAGATGTGCGCGTCATTCTGGTAAAGCTAGCTGACCGTACTCACAATATGCGTACCCTTGATGCTGTCCCAATGGAGAAGCGTCGCAGAGTGGCTGCAGAAACGATTGAGATCTACGCGCCGATTGCACACCGTCTCGGCCTCAATATTATTTACCGCGACTTGCAAGATTTGAGCTTCCGTTACTCCATGCCAATGCGCTTCAGAGTGATTGAGGGTGCAGTCAAGCGGGCGCGTGGCAATCGCAAAGAAATGGTCGAGAAGATTTTGCAGAATGCACGCATGGCATTTGCAAAGGCCAATCTCGAGGTAGATCTGCAGGGCCGAGAAAAAACACTCTTTAGTATCTATAACAAAATGCGTAGCAAGCATTTGAGTTTTTCTCAGGTGCTTGATGTTTATGCCTTCCGGGTCACCGTTCATTCAATTGATGAGTGCTATCGTGCGCTCGGAATATTGCACGCGCTCTATAAACCTATGCCGGGCAAGTTCAAGGATTACATTGCGATTCCCAAGCTGAACGGCTATCAGTCTTTGCACACAACACTATTAGGACCTTCCGGTGTGCCGGTCGAGTTTCAGATACGAACTGGTGATATGCATGCCGTTGCAGAAGCGGGTGTTGCTGCGCACTGGGCATATAAAGATGGTGGTCCTGATATGAGTGAGGTGCAAAACCGCGCTCATCAGTGGCTGCAGTCCTTAATTGATATTCAAGATAGTAGCGGCGATTCGCAAGAGTTCTTGGAGCACGTCAAAATTGATTTGTTTCCAGATGCGGTGTATGTCTTTACGCCCAAAGGACAGATTAGAGCTTTGCCGCGTGGGGCTACCGCACTAGACTTTGCCTACTCCATTCATAGCGATGTGGGTAATACCTGTGTAGCCGTCAAGATCAATGGCATGCAGTTGCCCTTGCGCAGTGAGCTCAAGAATAGCGATATTGTTGAGGTAGTGACATCGGCGAACTCGCAACCAAATCCAGGTTGGTTGGCATTTGTGAGAACGGGTAAAGCGCGTGCTTCCATTCGTCATTCACTGAAGACCAAGCACTATGCCGAGTCTCTGCAATTGGGTGAGCGACTTTTGGCAAATGCTTTGCGTCAGCAGGGAGTAGATGCTGGGTTACTCTCCCCAGAAATCTGGGAAAAGTTATTGCATTGGACTGGCGATAAAACTCGTGAAGAGGCCTGTGTCAATATTGCCTTGGGACGCAGATCCGCTCAAGAGCTAGCAATTCGTTTAAAGATTTTGATTGATGATGAAGGTGGTTCAGAGCAAATGCGTTTGGGGGCAGCGGACTGGGTTTCGCCTCAGCAAGAGATTGCTTCACATCATCATCAGCGCCAAGCTATTTTGGTGGATGGGCGCGAAGGAAACTCAATTAGCTTTCAAACCTGCTGTCATCCGATCCCCGGTGACAACATCATTGGTTACCTTGGTAAGGGTGAGGGTTTGCAGGTTCACACCAATGACTGCCCGGTAGCGCTCCGTATGCTCTCCAAAGACAGTGATAAGTGGGTGGAGGTCGAGTGGGGCAAAGAGGTTAACCGAGAATTTGAGGTGGATCTTGCAATTGATACGCGTCAAGGTAAGGGCGTACTGGCTAGAGTGGCGAGTAGTGTGACTGCTGCAGATTCCAACATCCTTAATGTATCCATGGATGACCGCTATAAAGAAGATGCCGTCACCATTCGGTTCACCATTCAAGTATCAGATCGTTTGCATCTCTCCAAGGTGATGCGTAGTCTGCGAACCAATCACGATGTGATGCGTGTGACCCGAGTTCGAGTCAGCTAATTACACTCAAGTTCAATTATTGGTACTGAACGTCTAGAATTTCAATCTCGGTAGGTCCGGTTGGGGTCTGAATTTTGACGCAATCACCCAAGCGAGCCTTGATGAGCGCTTTGGCAATCGGCGAGACCCAGCTGACATGACCTAGGTCCAAATCAACTTCATCGACTCCCACAATCGTGATGGTTGTCTCCTTGCCTTCATCAGCGCCTTCTAGACTTGCATAGGTCACAGTAGCCCCAAAAAAGACCTGCTCAGCATCTGCGTCCCCGGTTTTTCGGGCTTGGTTGTCAACGACTACGGCAAATTCAAGGCGCTGATTTAGGAAGCGAATCCGGCGGTCTATCTCTCGAAGTCGCTTTTTTCCGTAGATGTAGTCCCCATTTTCAGAGCGGTCTCCGTTGGACGCAGCCCAGTGAACAACCTTGACAACCTCCGGCCGATCAAGGTTTAGGAGCTGTAAAAGCTCGCTTTTGATGCGTTCATGACCAGCTGGTGTGATGTAGTTCTTCTCTTCCATGGCATAATTATGGCTGTTGCGGCTGTAGCTCAGCTGGATAGAGTACTTGGCTACGAACCAAGGGGTCGTGGGTTCAATTCCTGCCAGCCGCACCAACTCTTATAGGGCCTAGTTGAAAAACTGGGCCCTTTTCTTTTTTTTGGTAGTTCATAGTAGTTTCATCTAGATCCCTTATAGTTTGTCTATGAGTATTTCAGACCCTAATTCCTCGCTTTCAATGGCTCCAGTAGCGGTTTGGTCGCAGGCCGACGCAAGTCATGCTCAAGTTAGCCTGAGTGGGGCAGTCAACGTCTATTCATTAGCTGGTGTCTGGACTGATATTCAGGAAAAACAAAGGCTTTGGCTGGGGCAAGGTAATGCCCAGAGTCATTCGCTTGTTTTCGATGCTTCAAAAGTTAGCTCTTTAGATGGATCTGCCTTTGCATTCTTAATTGATGTGCAGGAGGCGCAGCAAAAAGCAGGCGGGCAGTTTGCTATTCAGGGTCTAGATCCAAAGTATCAGCCGCTCCTGCACGAATTTGATCCAATCACCAATCTCTTCCCGGTTCCGACTCCAAAGCCAAAGTCTAGCTTTGTGGTGAGCGTCGGAATGGCCGCTCAAGACCTGATTGAGGATGCTCGCGGACTAGTGAGCTTTGTCGGCCATTTGTCAGCAGATTTAGCCTGGTCAATACGTCACATAAAACAAGTTCGTTGGGGTGACTTTGTCAATGCGGCTGTAGAAGCGGGGATCTCTGCATTACCTATTGTTGGCCTAGTTGCATTTTTAATTGGTGTGATTTTGTCTTTTCAGGCCGCTATCGGCATGCAGCAATTCGGTGCCGTTTCTTTTGTAGGGCCACTAGCTGCATTGGGCATTGTGCGCGAGATGGGGCCGCTGATTACGGCAATCTTGCTTGCTGGTCGATCGTCTGCTGCATTTGCTGCAGAGATCGGGACGATGACTGTCAACAGCGAAGTAGATGCATTAGTTACTGGCGGTTTAAGCCCGATTCGATTTTTGGTAGTGCCAAGAGTATTGGCAGGCATATTAGTGGCGCCTATATTGACCCTGTTCGCCGATATCGTCAGCATTTTTTCTTCCATGCTGACAATGCAAATTTATGGTATTCCCTTCATTAATTTTTATAACGGTATGTTGGCTGCCGTTGATGTTGAGGATGTGTTGTCAGGCCTTGTGAAGGCGACTCTATTTGGCGTAGTTGTCTCAGCCATGGGTTGCTTGCGTGGAATGCAAACGGGAACCGGTGCAGCTGCAGTTGGAATTTCTGCAACCCGTGCAGTGGTGAGCAGTATTGTCATGATCGTCTTGGTGGACGGCATCTTTGCTTATATCTCTTACAGGACAGGCTTCTGATGGACGCATTAGATAAGGCGATTGACGTTCAAAATCTCACTGTAGGCTATGGCTCTAAAGTGCTGCTTCAGAATTTAAACTTTTCTGTGGCGAACGGCGAAATCTTTGTCATTTTGGGTGGATCCGGTTGCGGTAAGTCTAGCCTCCTCAAGAATTTGTTCGGCCTGTATGAGCCCCTTGCAGGCGATGTATTGATTGAAGGTCAAAACATTACAAGCGCCCAAGGTACAGAGCGTCAAAAAATTATGACGAGTTTTGGGGTGATGTATCAGCAGGGTGCTTTGTTTGGTTCTATGAATCTTCTGGATAACGTAACTCTTTTTATGGAGGAGTACACCCAACTCACTAGAGACCAGATGAATCTATTGGCGCGCTGTAAGCTCGATTTAGTTGGTTTGCTTCCCTATGAAACGTATATGCCCAGCGAGATTAGTGGTGGCATGCAAAAACGCGCCGCAATTGCGCGCGCTATGGCCCTGGATCCAAAGATCTTATTTTTAGATGAGCCTTCTGCTGGTCTTGATCCGATTACCTCAGCCGATCTCGACAGTACGATTCTGGATCTCTCAAAAAATTTGGGATTTACCTTTGTGATCGTCTCCCATGAGCTAGCAAGTATATATTCCATCGCCGACAAGGTGATTATGTTGGATAAGGATGCCAAAGGCATTATTGCTGAGGGTGATCCAAAGACATTAAGAGACACCAGTAAGGACCCACGAGTACATCAATTCTTTAATCGCATCATGAGCAAGGACGCAGCATGAGTAACAACTCCAACCCCAACTATTTCCGCCTCGGTATTTTTGTCTTAGCGGCAATCGGTGCATTACTCACCATCATATTAATTTTTGGTTCCGGACAGCTCTTTAAAAAATCGTTCATGGTGGAAACCTATGTTAAGCAATCGGTGACTGGTCTAGATGCTGGTGCGGCAGTACGTTTTCGAGGTGTAAAAATTGGGCAGGTGACATCTATTGGCCTATCGGGGGACTTGTATGAAAAAGATATCCCGATGATTCAGAAGCAAGAGTATGTCGTTGTGAGAATGCAAATTTTTGGCGATGGTTTAGAGAAGAATCACCTAGAATCATTCGTCAAAGATAACTTACGTGCACGTATCAGATCCATGGGTATTACTGGTGTGAATTATGTGGAGTTGGATTTTTATCCTAAGTCTGATCAGAGTTACACCCTCAAATATTCATGGGAGCCTGAATATCCAGTAGTGCCATCGATGCCAAATCAGGCAGATGAGATTATTTCCGGTATTCAGAAGTTGATTGGCGCCTTAAATGGCCTAGATGTAGATGGAACTCAGAAGAAGTTTGATGCGCTATTAGGTAATTTGAATCATTTGATGGCTGGTGATGGCAAAGATAATGCTGGTCTGATTACTACAGTTAAAGACCTAAATGTTCTCTTAGACCGTATTGCTAAGGTGACCGATAAAGATCAGCTCAATATTCTGATGCGGGAATTGGTTGCCACTATGGTTTCTTTGCGTCAAACCGTGACTAGCGTGCAGGGTGATACCACTGCAACCCTGGAGAATCTGCGTCAAGCCAGTGAGCAGTTAAATGAGTTCACTCGCATCGCAAGCCAATCTCCGTCCACCCTGATTTGGGGTGAGCCACCCGCACGCATTACACCTCCAATGAATGGAGTTCAAAAATGACGCCTAAGAAAATTCAGATGATGAAAAATTCACGCCTGACCCAGTTCGCTGCTTGTGTATTCATCATGACTGCCTTGAGCGCTTGCTCCTTGCCTAAAAGACCGGCTTTGGAGACTACTAGTTGGATGGTTGCACCAGAGCGAACAGGGGCACCTTATAAACCGCGTAGTGATTTGTGGCTCAAGATGGGTTCAGTAACAACAACCCCTCCATTCGATGGCAAGTCTTTGGTTTATCGCTTAGGCGATCAGCGCTACGAAAAAGATTTTTACAATATTTATTCTACGCTACCAAATGAGATGGTTGGTAATGCAACTCGCCAGTGGCTCAATAAGGCGCAAATATTTTCGATGACAGTGGGGCAGGGTAATAGCTTCTTCCCTTATTACAATCTGCAAGTTTCTGTTGAAGAGTTTTATGGTGATTATCGTGTTCGTCCAGAGGCGGTTGTCACAGTAGAGTTTTTCTTGACTGCAACCGATCCTCAAAAGCGTAATCCTGTGATTGGTAAAAATCGTTACACAAAACGAATTGCTCTCAAAGACAATACACCTCAAGCTTTGGCCTTGGGTCAGCAAGAGGCTTTGGCGCAAATTTTGAAGGAGTATGAGGTGGTGGTTTATGGATATGCCGGAAATCTACCGCCGCCTTTAGGGCAATAGTCACTTTAGAATTGCAAAAAATATAAAAGAGTGGAGAAGACATGGATTTAGGACTCAAAGGCAAAGTAGCATTGGTGATGGCGTCTAGTCGTGGATTGGGGCAGGCGATGGCGGTTTCCTTGGCGCGTGAGGGTGTTAAGGTGGCCGTGACTGGTCGCAATCCCGAGGGGTTGAAGAAGTCAGTTGAGTTGATAGAGGCGGCTGGTGGAATAGCTTTGGCTCTCAGTTGGGATCTATCGGATCCATCGGTGATTGATGGCCTCGTTAGCAAAGTAGAAAAAGAGCTTGGCCCAATTGACATTTTGGTTAACAACACCGGCGGACCTCCTCCAACATTGGCCGCCGGCCAAGATCCTGCACTGTGGCAAAAGAGTTTTAATGACATGGTCCTTTCACTCATCAGTATTACTGATCGAGTTCTACCAGGAATGCGTCAGCGTAAATGGGGTCGCATTATTACGAGCACCACATCGGGTGCAATTGCTCCGATCAAAAATTTGGCTATCTCCAATACATTGCGCGCTGCACTGTTGGCCTGGTCTAAAACTTTGGCGGCAGAAGTGGCTGCTGAAGGCATCACTGTGAATGTGATCATGCCGGGCCGTGTGGCAACTGATCGCTTGCGTCAACTTGATGAGGCACGTGCTCAACGAGAGAATGTCAGTTATGACTCGGTTGTACAGGCTAGCCTGAAACAGATTCCGATGGGCCGTTACGGCGATCCTCAAGAGTATGGTGATACTGCTGCATTCTTAGCCAGTCAAAGCGCATCCTTTATCACTGGGTCCGTGATCCGTGTTGATGGTGGCCAGATTCAGGCAATTTAATCGCAGTGCTAGCCAGCTTTCTGCAAAGTATTCGGCGAGACATTCGCTCTAGCGAGCTACTTGCTCTACTGGTTGCCCTGACGCTCTCAGTGGCAGCCTTATCTAGTGTGAGTTTTTTGGCTGATCGGATGCAGCGGGCTTTTCAGTTTGATGCCCGTCAGCTTCTCGCGGCAGATCTCCTATTGGTTTCCGATCAGCCTTTGCCTGAGCGCTTTATTCAAGAGGTCAAGGCGCGACAACTCAATTCAGCTCAAACCATTGTCTTTCCAAGTATGGCTACGGTAGGGACGCAAAGTAAATTAGCCTCCCTAAAAGCTGTCAGTAGTGCCTACCCCTTGCGTGGTTCCTTAGAGGTTTTGCCTTCCCAGGCAAACTTAACTCCGCCGTCTGGTTCAGTTTGGGTAGATCCTGCCATGCTCAATGCCTTGCAGTCTAAAGTCGGCGATCAGATGCTCTTAGGAGATAAGACCTTCCTGATTGGTGGCATCTTGCAGCAGGAGCTTGATCGAGGCGCCGGTTTTATGAATTTCGCGCCTCGCGTCATGATGTCCCTGGATGATTTGCCGTCGACAGGTCTCATTGGTTTGGGAAGTCGCGTAACCTATCGTCTGCTCTTGGCGGGCAGTGACCAAGCTATTGCCGACTATGAAAAGTGGGCAGAGCAATGGATTGAATCTGAAGGTCTCAGGGGTTTGCGTATTGAAACTCTGGAAAACGCCCAGCCTGTAATGCGTAAAACTTTAGAGCGGGCAGAGCGATTTTTGTCTTTGGTTGCCTTGCTGACTGCAATGGTAGCCGCGGTGGCTATCGCCTTATCTGCGCGACGTTATGTATTAAAGCAGGCCGATGTTTGCGCAGTCATGAAATGCCTTGGCGCAAGTCAAAAGACCATCTTAGTAAACCAAATCAAAGTATTGGGTGCCCTGTGCCTATCCGCCGCCGTCATGGGCGCTGCTATTGCTTACGGGGTCCAGGAGATATTGATTCGGATTTTGGGTAACTTGGTTTTTACTAGTCTCCCAGCGCTATCTCTGTGGCCTTTGGCTTGGAGTGTTTTGTTCTCCTCCAGTTTATTAATTGGTTTTGCTGGCCCACCTTTATTCAGCTTGGTTATGATTTCACCGGTTCGACTCATTCGAAAAGAGTTGGGCGCACTAAATATCAAAGTACTTTGGGTTGCACTTTTAGGGTTGATTACTTGCCTGACCTTAATTGCTATCGCAGCTCAGGATTTGAAGTTGGCCTCTTGGGTTGCTGCAAGCTTTGGCTTGGCAGTGACACTTTTCGCTCTGCTGTCTTGGTGCGTTCTGCGTATTCTGAACCTCTTGTTTTCTAAATGGGGGAGTAAGAGCTTCGCTCTGCGTTTTGCGCTCACCGCACAAGCCCGTCGATCTGGATTTGCAGTCATGCAGATTACTGCATTGGGCATTGCCTTGATGGCGTTATTGCTCATTCTTTTGTTGCGACAGGATCTCTTGGCGACATGGCAGGGGAATATTCCAGTAGATGCGCCAAATCGTTTCATGATCAATATTCAGGAAGATCAAAAACAGAGTATTGCCCAGTCTCTAATTGATGCAGGCGTAAGTACGCCTAGCTACAGTCCGATGGTCCGTGCGCGCTTGACTGAGGTTAATGGAAAGGCTGTTGGCCCTAACGACTATGTTGATGAGAATGCCCGTCGCCTGGTTGATAGAGAATTCAATCTCTCTTATACCGAGCAATTACCTGATGGCAATCGCATTACTGCAGGCAAATGGATAGAAGGTAATACTCCGCAAGTTTCACTGGAAGTGGGTATTGCAAAGACTTTGAAGTTAAAGCTGGGGGATCAAATGACTTTTGAGCTCGCTGGAGAGAAAGTCACTGCACCCATCACATCTCTGCGTAAATTGGATTGGAGTTCGATGAAGGTGAACTTCTTCGTTGTCATGCCACCAGCCATGCTTGCTGGAATGCCTCAATCGTGGATTACCTCTTATTATCAAAGCCCTGCAATTGAAGGGCTGGACTACCGACTTGCACAGAGTTACCCCAATCTCACAATCGTGGATGTGGCGACCTCTTTACGGCAAATACAAGATGTATTGGACCGACTGTCCTCAGTGCTTGGTCTATTGTTTGCGTTCACAATCGCAGCAGCGATTCTGGTTCTAGTGGCTGCAATTGCAGCAACCCAAGACGAGCGCTTCAGAAGTGCAGCCTTGCTAAAAGCAGTCGGCGCATCACGCCATCTGCTTAGAAAAATTGCACTGGCTGAACTCGCAATTATTGGAATACTGGCAGGAGCATTGGCTGGCTTGGCTGCCGGTGCAGCTGCATGGGCTCTGGGCCGCTTTGTATTAGAGATTGAGTTCCATGCATTCGCCCAGTCTTTGATGATGGGTATTGGCCTTGGTTTACTTGCTTGTCTCTTGGCAGGCTTTCGCTTCCAGAGAAGAATTCAGACGGCTACTGCCATGGAATGTTTGCGTGAGATTTAGGTCTCATGCATTCTCGTGCTTACGAGAGTGTGACTAAGTTTTTGGGTAGCTCCACCAAGCGGGTTCCACCAAAACGATCTGGCAGGCTTTGACGTAGTAGAGGGCTAACCCGATCTAAGTAAATACTTAAGGGCCACAGAAATAAAGCCACCGCAAACAGCATCTCAATAATTTGCCATTTCTGTAGCTCGAAAAGCCACTGCAGGATAACGCAAGGAGCAAGCCATAATGATCCGTAGAAGTAGCGCCAGATTGCCTGCTTACGAGTCAGCTTAAAACCACCAGGCCCAATCATGCGTACGCGCCATGTTTGCATTGCGAGTGTTTGACCAGATTTGGTCCAGTACCAAACAAAGTAAATGCCCAAGACAGCATAGAGATAAAGAAAGGTTAGCCAACTCGGTAGGGAGATGCCAAACAGAATTCCTAGGCCTAAATTCGGGAGCAAGAAAGTAAAGGCAATGACGCCCAATAAAACTAATTGCTCATATAGGTTGCAAGAGACCCGCCGCCAAAATTGCGGAGCAGGAAGTACATTTAACTCGGCAGGGGTTATCACGACTTAGAAGTGCTTACTGATTGCTTGAGCTACTGTCGGAACTTGTGCTCGGGGCTGGAGCTTCTTGGGTGACGGTACTGCTAGCTGGCAGACTTGGAGAAAGATTATTTTTTTGTGTGATGGGATGTTGTTGCAATGTGGGTGCACTCGCAGCAGTAGGCTTTTTCTTATTCACTTCTGCTTGAGCCAACTTCTTTTTCTGCTCATCACTTAATTTCTGATATGCGCTCCAAGCCTCTGCTTTTTTCTCGGCTGGAAACTTCAAGCTAGTCAGGTAATTTTCTCGTGCAATGCGACGATCTTTTTGGGAGAGCTTGGACCAGCTTGTCATACGAGATTGCAGTCTTTGCTGGTCGACATCACTCATCTTTGGATAGAGGTTGGCAACCTGAATCCATTTTTTACGACTATCGGGCAGCATGTAATCCCAATCGTCCTCAAGGGGCGCCAGGATTTTCTGTTGTGCAGGCTTTAGACTTTCCCATGTACCGTCCGGCTTCTTCTCAGGAATGCCAGTAGCTTTGCTCTGAGCGTTCGATGGTGCTTGAGCCCATACGCTTGTTGTACCTAGGGCGCCAAGAGATAGCGCCAAGGCTAGACTCATGGTCAGTGCTACAACAATAGAGCGTAAGTTTTTTAGCATGCGCTAATTTGGCTCTGGTTTAGTTTTTAGGAGGGTGATTTAGATGAATCCAGACTATCTTGCTCTGCATCAGCTAAAGGCCCATTTTTAAGGAAGCCCATAAAGCCACTGTCAGCATATGCATCTGGCGGTACATCGTCAGTTAAGAGGGCAACATCCAATTCGGCAATATCGTTGATCCGAGAGTCTTGCTGCCATTGGGCAATGCCAATCAGACCAAAAACCAGCACGATTAGTGGGGCAATCCAGCCGACCTTATCCCAAAATGGACGCGAGCCTGAAGACCAGTTTCCGGTGATATTGGCTAAAACATGCTGCTGGATACGCACTTTTTCTGGTTTTTTGACAGAAATAGCCTTAAGGCGAGCTGCATACAGACGATCTTTGATACCTGCTGGCAAGGATTGGGACCCTTCGCGGAGCAGGGCGGCAGCAGTCAGACCAAACTGGTCAACTTCTGTAGGGTTGAGGATGTCTTGATTGCGGTTCACAGCATAATTCCTTTTAATTTCAATGCTTTAGCTAGAGCCTGGGTGGCTCTTGAGCAGTGGGTTTTGACGCTTCCCTCGCTACAACTCATGGCGAGGGCAGTTTCAGTAATACTCAGCTCATCCCAATAACGCATCAGGAAGGCTTCTCGTTGACGGGCGGGCAATTTTGATATTTCTGACTCGAGGGATTCTAAAAGCTGGGTACGCTCGAGCTTAAATGCCCCATCTTGGTGAATTTCACTGTCATCTGGGGCCGAAAGCGACTCTAGGGGGTCAAAATCATCGTTTTCATCCGATTTCTTACCCATATTGGAGAAGAGGGTGACCCAAGTATTGCGGACCTTTTGACGCCTAAACCAGTCATGAATGCGGTTTTGCAGAATTCTAGTGAATACCAGGGGTAGTTCAGATGCGGGGCGGTCACCATACTTTTCTGCCAACTTAATCATGGCGTCTTGAACAATGTCTAAGGCAGCATCATCATCTCGCACAGCATAGACCGCCTGCTTGAAAGCGCGCTGCTCGACACTGCTCAGAAAGTCAGAAAGTTCTTGGGGTGAAGCCATTCAGTAGATTAGACCTGAATCAGATGGAATTCGTCTATTTTAGGGGATTGCTATAGAATATAGGGCTTACTACCTAGAATCTCATTCAAGAAGTGGTTTTTTCCGGTAGCAGCGCCGTTCGAACTCAGGCCACAAGCAGGAGACAGAACAGACCAAACAATTTTTTGCCGAAAATTGCAAAGGACGAAAGAAAATGAATACAAGCAGCGCCGAATTTTTAGCTTCTAAAGCTAACCAAGACACAGCAAATTCCCATTCCACAGCGAATGCACCTGAAATGATTGGTGCAGAAATGTTGGTACAGGCTTTGCACAAAGAGGGTGTTGAATACGTTTGGGGTTACCCGGGCGGTTCTGTTCTCTTTATCTACGATGAAATCTTTAAGCAGGACAAGTTTGAACATATTCTTGTTCGCCATGAGCAAGCAGCAGTTCACGCGGCAGATGGCTATGCACGTGCAACCGGTAAGGTTGGCGTTGCTCTAGTCACATCAGGCCCAGGCGTAACCAATGCGGTTACCGGAATTGCCACTGCCTATACTGACTCCATTCCTATGGTGGTCATCAGCGGTAACGTGCCTACCTACGCAATCGGTGAAGATGCTTTCCAGGAAGCGGATACCGTTGGTATTACTCGCCCAGTAGTGAAGCACAACTTTTTGGTTAAGGATGTGAAAGATCTTCCTTTGGTGATTAAGAAGGCCTTCCATATTGCGCAGACAGGTCGTCCAGGTCCAGTATTGATTGATATCCCTAAGGATGTCTCTGCCGCCAAGGGACCATTTGTATATCCCGATACTTTGGAGATGCGTTCCTACAACCCAGTGATTAAGGGTCATAGCGGACAAATCCGCAAGGCAGTTTCTTTATTGCAAGAAGCGGAACGTCCATACATTTATACCGGTGGCGGCGTAATCTTGGCTGATGCTGCGCCCGAGTTAAAAGAGTTTGCAGATTTGCTAGGCTACCCAGTGACCAATACCTTGATGGGTCTTGGTGGCTTCCCTGGTACTAGCCCACAATTTTTGGGCATGCTCGGTATGCATGGTACTTACGAAGCCAACATGGCGATGCAGCACAGTGATGTGTTGATTGCAATTGGCGCGCGTTTTGATGACCGCGTGATTGGTAATACCACTCACTTTGCAAGTCATCCACGCAAGATCATTCACATTGATATTGATCCATCCGTGATTTCGAAGCGGGTGAAAGTAGATGTCCCTATCGTTGGCAATCTCAAAGAAGTGCTGCAAGAGATGACTGCTCAACTTAAGGCTGCAGGCCCACGTAAGAATGACGCGAAAGTTGCGGCATGGTGGGAGCAGATTAATGAGTGGCGTAAAAAAGATTGCTTGAAGTATGACGAAGCATCACAAATTGTTAAGCCGCAATACGTTGTTCAGAAATTGTGGGAACTGACTGGCGGTGACGCTTTCATTTGCTCTGACGTGGGTCAGCATCAGATGTGGGCTGCTCAGTTTTACAAGTTTGATAAGCCGCGTCGTTGGATTAACTCTGGTGGACTAGGCACTATGGGTGTTGGTTTGCCATATGCCATGGGTATTAAGAAAGCCTTCCCTGATAAGGATGTATTCACCATTACTGGTGAAGGTTCCATTCAGATGTGTATTCAAGAATTGTCTACTTGCAAACAGTACGACACACCAGTAAAGATTGTTTCTTTAAACAACCGTTATCTCGGTATGGTTCGTCAATGGCAGGAGTTGACTTATAACAAGCGCTATTCCAGTTCATACATGGATTCACTGCCAGACTTTGTCAAGTTGGCCGAAGCTTTTGGTCACGTTGGTATGCGGATTGAGAAGAAGTGTGATGTTGAGGGCGCGCTCAAAGAGGCGATTCGTTTAAAAGATCGCACTGTATTTATGGACTTCCAGACAGACCCAGAAGAAAACGTTTGGCCAATGGTTCAAGCGGGCAAGGGAATTACCGAAATGCTTTTGGGTAGTGAGGAACTCTAATGCGACATATTATTTCTGTATTGATAGAGAACGAACCAGGCGCATTGTCTCGGGTGGTGGGCTTATTCTCCGCACGCGGTTACAACATTGAAACCTTAAGTGTTGCACCTACTGAAGATCCATCGCTTTCTCGTATGACGATTGTCACAATTGGCTCTGAGGATGTAATTGAGCAAATCACTAAGCACTTAAATCGCTTGGTTGAAGTGGTTAAAGTTTTTGATTTGACTGAAGGCCCTCATATTGAGCGTGAACTCATGATGATTAAGGTGCGCGCGGTTGGTAAAGAGCGTGAAGAGTTGAAACGTACAACGGATATCTTCCGTGGTCGCATCATCGATGTGACTGATAAGAGTTACACCATTGAATTAACTGGTGATGGTGCCAAATTAGACGCCTTTATTGATTCGATTGATCGTGCATCGATTCTGGAAACTGTCCGTTCGGGTGGTTCTGGCATTGGGCGCGGCGAACGCATCCTCAAGGTTTAATTTTTTTAACTGATTACTGAATTAATTACATTTTCAAAACAAGGAAAGAGCATGAAAGTTTTTTACGATAAAGACGCTGATTTGTCCCTCATTAAAGGCAAAAAAGTAACCATCATTGGTTATGGTTCACAAGGTCACGCACACGCATTGAATCTCAAAGATTCAGGCTGTAACGTGACTGTGGGTTTGCGTAAAGATGGTGCTTCCTGGAGCAAAGCTGCAAATGCTGGTTTGACAGTAAAAGAAGTTGGCGAAGCAGTGAAAGATGCTGACGTAGTCATGATGCTCTTGCCTGATGAGCAAATCGCTGAGGTATACAACAAAGAAGTGCATCCTAATATTAAGCAGGGCGCTGCATTAGCATTTGCTCACGGCTTTAACGTTCACTACGGTCAAGTTCAGCCACGCGCTGACTTGGACGTAATCATGATCGCTCCTAAGGCGCCTGGCCACACTGTTCGTGGTACTTACGCTCAAGGTGGCGGTGTTCCACATTTGATCGCTGTGTATCAAGATAAATCTGGTTCTGCTCGTGATGTTGCGTTGTCATATGCAACAGCAAACGGCGGCGGTCGTGCCGGCATCATTGAAACTAACTTCCGTGAAGAAACTGAAACTGACTTGTTCGGTGAGCAGGCTGTTCTTTGTGGTGGCGCAGTTGAATTGATCAAAGCTGGTTTCGAAACTTTGGTTGAGGCTGGTTATGCTCCTGAAATGGCTTACTTCGAGTGCTTGCATGAGCTCAAGTTGATTGTTGATTTGATCTACGAAGGTGGTATCGCCAACATGAACTACTCCATTTCAAACAACGCTGAGTACGGTGAGTATGTGACTGGTCCACGTGTTGTAACTGAAGATACTAAGAATGCAATGCGTCAGTGCTTGAAAGACATTCAGACTGGTGAATACGCTAAGAGCTTCATCTTGGAAAACAAAGCAGGTGCACCTACTTTGATTTCACGTCGTCGTTTGAATGCGGAGCATGACATCGAGGTAGTTGGTGCTAAGTTGCGCGCCATGATGCCTTGGATTGCGAAGAACAAATTAGTCGATCAAACTAAGAACTAAGTAAGAACTCGCTAATCCGTATTTAGAAATTAATAGTAGTAATTAATAAGGCTCAGAATAAAGATGATGTATCCGCACCCCATTATTGCGAAAGAAGGTTGGCCGTATTTGGCTTTAGTGGGGGCTGTCACTTTGCTAGTCCACTATCTAGGTGGTATTGCATGGTCGTGGCCTTTATGGGTAATTCTTATCTTTGTTCTGCAGTTCTTTCGTGATCCGCAGCGTATTGCTGCCATCGGTCGTGACCTAGTGTTATCACCAGCCGACGGTCGTATCGTTGTGGTGGAAAAAGCCAACGATCCTTATGCAGGTCGTGAGGCTTTAAAGATCAGTGTTTTCATGAACGTTTTCAATGTTCACTCCAACCGCAGCGCAGTTAATGGCTTGGTAAAAGAGATTCAATATTTCCCAGGTAAGTTTGTCAACGCCGATTTAGATAAGGCTTCTACTGAGAACGAGCGTAATGCGGTCGTCATAGAGGCCAATGGCCAAATCGTGACACTGGTTCAGGTTGCAGGACTTATTGCCCGTCGTATTCTTTGCTATATCCATGTTGGCGATAGACTCAAGGCGGGTGAGCGCTATGGCTTTATTCGCTTTGGCTCCCGCGTAGATGTATATTTACCTTTAACGGCAGAACCTTTGGTGAGCGTTGGCGATAAAGTCTTTGCTACAAACACCGCTTTAGCTCGCGTACCCGGCTTAGATTAATTAAGTCGTTTTAACTGGGAATCTTCTTTGAGTACATTTCGTCGTCGTGGCCGCATAGACCGTAGTCGCCTTGCTCCCAAACGTGCCGAGCATTCACAGGCCGAATGGGCTGAAGAGCTGGGCGATGGAATTGATTTCGAGGTGGAAGAGTTGCATGCGGATAAGCCGCGTCAACGTAGCAAAGGCATTTACCTTCTCCCTAACGCATTTACTACTGCAGCTTTGTTCTGTGGCTTCTTTGCCATAGTCAATGCAATGAACCACCAGTTTGAGATGGCTGCGATTGCCATTTTCGCCTCTTTAGTTTTGGATGGTATGGATGGTCGCGTAGCCCGCATGACCAATACCCAGAGCGCCTTCGGGGAGCAATATGATTCTCTAGCCGATATGGTGTCATTTGGCGTTGCTCCAGCTTTAGTGGCTTATGAGTGGGCCCTGAAAGATTTGGGCAAGTGGGGCTGGTTAGCAGCGTTTACCTATTGCGCGGGCGCAGCTTTGCGTCTAGCTCGTTTTAATGTCAACACTGGTGTAGTCGATAAGAAGTTTTTTCAGGGTCTGCCAAGTCCTGCGGCCGGTTCTTTGATGGCGGGTTTTATCTGGTTGGCTGATGACAATAAGATTCCAGTACGAGACAGTGCCATTCCTTGGATTACCTTCTTCTTGGCGGTTTATGCCGGCTTGACCATGGTGTCTAACGCCCGTTTTTATAGCGGCAAAGCTTTGGATGTTCGCTACCGTGTTCCGTTTGGCGTGATGGTTTTGATGATTCTGACCTTTGTCTTGATCTCCTCCAACCCGCCATTAACCTTATTTGGTCTTTTTGTGGTGTATTCGATTTCGGGTTATGTTATTTGGGCATGGGAGCGACTGAGTGGTCGCCGTTTTAGCTAAAACCATATTTTTAGGTTATATTTAATCCATGTTGATGAATTTCTCACTTCTTTCTGGTCTTCTTCTACTAGCACTAAGCCTACAGCTTGGGGCGGGTAAGGCCTGAGTTAATGAGATCAAAGTAATTCATTAGCCACGACATACCAGCCCCAGCAAATTGCTGGGGTTTTTGTTTTTAGATTCGTAATTGAGTAGTGAACATAATTAAGCAATATTGAACCGGAGAGTAGTGATGAGTGACAAAGTAATCATTTTTGATACCACCTTACGCGATGGCGAACAATCGCCTGGCGCTTCCATGACTAAGGATGAGAAGGTTCGGATTGCTCGCCAATTAGAGCGTCTTAAGGTGGACGTGATTGAGGCTGGTTTTGCTGCAAGCTCTGAAGGTGACTTCCAGGCTATCTCTGCTGTGGCAGCTGCGGTAAAAGATTCCATTGTTTGCTCACTCGCACGCGCCAACGATAAAGATATTACTCGTGCTGCAGATGCCTTAAAGGCTGCGAACGCTAAACGCATTCATGCATTCTTAGCAACCAGCCCATTGCATATGGCTGTCAAATTGCGCATGTCTCCAGAAGAAGTATTGGAGCAAGCAAAACGTTCGATTCGTTTTGCCAGAAACTTGGCTGAAGATATCGAGTTCTCGGCGGAAGATGGTTATCGCTCTGAAATGGATTTCTTGTGCAGAGTGGTTGAGGCAGTGATTAATGAGGGTGCAACCACCATTAATATCCCTGACACTGTAGGTTATGCCACGCCAGAACTCTATGGTGAGTTCATCAAGACCTTGCGTACTCGTGTTCCGAACTCAGATAAAGCAGTGTGGTCTGTGCATTGTCACAATGATTTGGGCATGGCGGTTGCTAATTCATTGGCTGGGGTCAAGATTGGTGGCGCTCGTCAAATTGAGTGCACCATCAATGGCTTGGGTGAGCGCGCTGGTAATACGGCCTTAGAAGAAATCGTCATGGCCTTGCGCACCCGCAAAGACTACTTCGACATGGTATGCGGCATCGATGCGACTCAAATTGTTCCAGCATCTAAGTTGGTCTCACAAATTACTGGTTTTGTTGTTCAGCCAAATAAAGCAGTCGTTGGTGCTAATGCCTTTGCGCATACTTCCGGTATTCACCAAGATGGTATTTTGAAGAATCGCGATACCTATGAAATCATGCGCGCAGAAGATGTGGGCTGGTCTGCCAATAAGATTGTGTTGGGTAAGTTATCGGGTCGCAATGCATTTAAGCAGCGCTTGCAAGAGTTGGGTATTGCGATTGAAGCCGAAGCGGATTTGAACGAAGCATTTGTTCGCTTCAAGGCATTGGCCGATCAAAAATCTGAAATCTTTGATGAAGACATTATTGCCATCATGTCAGACTCTGCTGCGGCGGAAGAGGGTGAGTTTTATAAATTCATTTCCTTGAGTCAGCATTCTGAAACAGGTGAGCGTCCAAAGTCTAAGGTTACCTTCCGAGTGGGCGATAAAGAAGCGAGCTCTGAGGCTGAAGGCAACGGTCCAGTTGATGCCAGCTTGAATGCGATTGAAGAAATTGTGAAGAGTGGGGCGGAGCAATTGCTTTACTCGGTCAATGCAATCACTTCGGGTACGCAATCTCAGGGTGAGGTGACTGTGCGTTTGGCTAAGGGCGGCCGCATCGTCAATGGCGTTGGAACTGATCCGGACATTATTGCTGCGTCAGCGAAAGCGTATTTATCTGCACTGAATAAATTGCATGATCCTAGTCAGGCTAAGCTCAATGCGCAGATGACTCCTTAAACCATTCAGGGGCACCTGCAGCACTTCTTAGAATCGCTTATTTATCGAGATCTGTGTTCTTGTAATACTTGGTGCCCTTGCCGGTGATTTCAGCGGCAAGGCCTGAGTCAGTTAATTGGTACATCAGTACTCCTGGCGCAACGACTACTGCATCTTGGTAGGCATCACCATCTTTTTCATATTTGGCTGCCGCGGTCACTTGGCCGCCAAAGGTCCACCCCGAATTCACAAAGTCATTTAAGGCTGCTTTCGTCTGAAATACAAAGATGTTCTGGAATGACTTAATTCCAAAGCCAAGACCAGCTTGTACTTCAGCCATATTCATATAGATCGGCTTAACTCCGTCCTTTTGAATAACAACACCGCTACCCGTACCACCGCCTGCGATCAAAATCTTCATGCCAAAGTTGCTAAAGGTGGCATAGCCAGCTGACTTTTCAATAAGCTCTTTTGCCTTGGGCTGTACTTGGTAGAGCGCCTTTAGGGTGTCATTACTCGATTTAAGGATGCCCTCTTGTTGCTGAGCAACCGTCTGTTGAGGAGCGAAAGGATTGGAAAATTGGGCAAATGCAGTGTTGGTGAGGCAAAAAGCGCCCAAAACCAGGGTAAATATAGAGGGAGCAAGACGATGAATTTTCATAACTTATTGATTTTATTGAATATTTCTATTTTAACTAAGGCGTGATCCCCTAGAGGATAGCAAGCTCTGGGCAGAGTAGTCGATTTTAATGGCCTGCCTCTGCTACAATTCGAGGGCTTTGATTTTTAAAGCTTTTTTGTTTTATTTGATTAATAAATGCACGACACGAATTGGGTGAAAGCTCAGGTGTTCGCAAGTAAGGAGTATGAAAATGGCAGTTGCTGATATTAAAACGGCGGAAATCGTCAAAGAAAACGCGCGCAGCGCAAACGATACAGGTAGCCCTGAAGTTCAAGTTTCATTGCTAACAGCCCGTATCAATGAATTAACCCCCCATTTCAAAGCTAACGCTAAGGATCATCACAGCCGTCGTGGTTTGTTGAAGATGGTTTCACGCCGCCGCCGCCTTTTGGATTACCTCAAGGGTAAGGATTTGGGTCGCTATCGCGCATTGATCGAGAAATTAGGTCTCCGTAAGTAATTCTTATCGGTATTGCAATGCCATCTTTCTTAGGGTTGTTTCGTAACAGAATCAGTCCTAAGCAGATGGCATGTTTTTTGAGCGCTTCAAGATTATTTGTGTAGGGGATCGTGTCATTCCAATGAGTTTCTGGGTTGTGAAATCCAGTGCCTCCCTGGAATGGCATCCCTTGTGATCTTTAATCGCTCCAGTGTTGTCGTGACACTGCTTTATCCCACGACAAGCGTGAAATCCACGTGGCTTTCACGTGAACAATTTGGAGAAGATCAGAATGACGATGTTTAAAAAAGTAGTAAAAACGTTTCAATGGGGCAACCATCAAGTAACAATGGAAACAGGCGAGATCGCTCGCCAATCTGGTGGTGCTGTCATTGTTAATGTGGATGACACAGTAGTAATGGGCACAGTAGTTGCCTCTAAATCAGCCAAGCCTGGCCAGTCATTTTTCCCATTGACTGTTGATTACCTCGAGAAAACTTACGCTGCAGGAAAAATTCCTGGCGGCTTCTTCCGTCGTGAAGGTCGTCCATCAGAAGGTGAGACATTGATCTCCCGTTTGATCGATCGCCCATTGCGTCCACTGTTTCCAGAAGGCTTCTTAAACGAAGTTCAGGTAGTGGTTCATGTGTTGTCTATCAACCCAGACGTTCCTGCTGATATTCCTGCATTGATCGCTGCATCTGCAGCTTTGGCTGTTTCAGGCATCCCATTTGCTGGCCCAGTTGGCGCAGCACGTGTTGGTTACGCTAACGGTCAATACCTCTTGAACCCAACTCGTACAGAGCAAGCTACTAGTGAGATGGATTTGATTGTTGCTGGTACTCAAGCTGCGGTATTGATGGTTGAATCAGAAGCTAATCAGTTGTCTGAAGAAATCATGTTGGGCGCCGTTGTATATGGTCATGACCAAATGCAAACTGCAATCAATGCAATTAACGAATTAGTGACTGAAGCTGGCAAGCCAGAGTGGGATTGGACTGCTGCTCCTAAAGATGAGCCATTCATCGCTAAGGTCACCGCATTGGCTGAAGCGCCATTGCGTGAGGCTTATCAGATTCGTCAAAAAGGTGCTCGTTCAGACAAGCTCAAAGAAATTACTAAAACAGTTGTAGCTAAGTTGCAAGAAGAAGGTGATGTTGACGCTGTTGCCGTTAACGATATCTTGTTTGAAATCGAAGCGAAGATTGTTCGTAGCCAAATTTTGAATGGCGAGCCACGTATTGATGGTCGTGATACACGCACTGTTCGTCCGATCGAAATTCGTAATGGCGTATTGCCACGCACACACGGTTCAGCATTGTTTACCCGTGGTGAAACACAAGCTCTCGTAGTTGCTACTTTGGGTACTGCACGTGATGAGCAGATCATCGATGCGCTCGAAGGTGAGTACCGTGATCGCTTCATGTTCCACTACAACATGCCTCCGTTTGCAACTGGTGAAACTGGTCGTGTAGGTAGCCCTAAGCGTCGTGAAATTGGTCATGGTCGTTTGGCTAAACGTGCATTGATTCCAGTATTGCCAAGCGCTGAAGATTTCGCGTACAGCATTCGTGTGGTTTCAGAAATTACTGAGTCCAATGGTTCTTCATCCATGGCTTCTGTTTGCGGTGGCTGTTTAGCAATGATGGACGCTGGTGTTCCAGTTAAGGCTCACGTTGCTGGTGTTGCAATGGGCTTAATTTTGGATGGCAACCGTTTTGCTGTATTGACAGATATCTTGGGTGACGAAGATCACTTAGGCGACATGGACTTTAAAGTAGCGGGTACTGCTAACGGTATTACTGCTTTGCAAATGGACATCAAGGTTCAAGGTATCACTAAAGAAATTATGCAAGTTGCACTGGCCCAAGCTAAAGAAGGCCGTTTGCACATTTTGAGCAAGATGCAAGAAGCGATGGGTTCAGTTCGCACTGAATTGTCTGCACATGCTCCACGTATGGTTTCTTTCAAGATTCATCCAGACAAGATTCGTGAAGTAATTGGTAAGGGCGGCGCAACAATTCAAGCCTTGACCAAAGAAACTGGTTGCAGCATCGACATTAAAGATGACGGTACAGTAACAATCGCATCTACTTCTGCTGAAGGCATGGCTGAAGCGAAAGCACGCATCGAAGGCATTACTGCTGAAGCTGAAGTAGGCAAGATCTACGAAGGCCCAGTAGTGAAGCTGCTCGAGTTTGGTGCTTTGGTAAATATTCTTCCAGGCAAAGATGGTCTCTTACACATCTCTGAAATTTCTAATGAGCGTGTAAAAGAAGTTAAAGACTATTTGGCAGAAGGCCAAGTGGTTCGCGTGAAGTTGTTAGCTGCTGATGAACGTGGTCGTTTGCGTTTATCTCTCAAGGCTGCAATGGCTGATGAGGGTGGCACGATTGCTCCTTTGGCTGGCGCGTCTGCAAATGCTGAAGCAGCTCCAGCATCTGGCGAATCAGCTTAATTTATTCATTAAGTTATTTAGTCAGCGAGCGGAGTTCATATGCGCGTAATGGAAATCAAAGAATTTGGCGCACCAGAAATGCTGGTGTCTGCCACTCGTCCTGACCCAGTGGCTCCGGCTGCTGGAACAGGTGAGATTTTGATTAAGGTTATTGCTGCTGGAATTAATCGTCCAGACGTTTTACAACGTAAAGGCCATTACCCAGTCCCAGCAGGTGCATCTGATATTCCTGGTCTCGAAGTGGCTGGTGAAATTGTTGGCGGTGATTTAGCTCACGCCGATAATCTGTTTGGTCTTAAAGTTGGCGATAAGGTTTGTGCGCTGGTGCAAGGTGGTGGTTACGCTGAATTGTGTACCGCCCCCATTGCCCAATGCTTACCGTACCCAAAAGGATTTACCGATCAAGAGGCAGCTTCCTTGCCAGAAACTTTTTACACCGTGTGGAGTAACGTCTTCATGCGTGGTGAGTTGTCTGAGGGTGAAACTTTGTTGGTGCAAGGTGGTTCGAGCGGCATTGGTGTCACCGCTATTTTGATTGCAAAAGCTTTGGGCCATAAAGTGTTTGTGACTGCAGGTACCGATGAGAAATGCGCAGCTTGCGTGGCTTTAGGCGCTGATTTAGCGATCAACTACAAGACACAAGATTTTGCAGAAGAAGTGAAGAAGGCAACAGACGGTAAGGGTGTCAACGTTATTCTCGACATGGTTACCGGTGCTTATGTACAAAAAGAGATTGATTGCTTGGCTGATGATGGTCGTATCGTGATCATTGCGATCATGGGCGGATCAAAAGCAGAAGTGAATACGGGTCAAATTTTGCGTCGCCGTTTAACCATCACTGGTTCTACATTACGCCCACGTCCAGTGTCATTCAAGAAGCAAATTACACAGCAGTTACATGCACGTATCTGGCCTTTGCTTGATGCGGGTAAGTTAAAGCCAGTGATTTATAAAACATTCTCCCTAGATCAAGCGGCTGATGCCCATCGCCTGATGGAGTCTTCTGAGCACGTTGGCAAGATTGTGTTAACTGTTTAAGTATTGAGCTAGATTTAATGCGTCCACTCACTGTTATTGGCAACTTGAAAATGAACGGCAGTCTTGCAAGAAATGCAGACTGGTTCAAGATCGTTTGCCGTGGGATGGAGCAAGGTATGCCTGCTGGACGCAAGTATGCGGTGTGTGTCCCCGCCCCGTATTTGTCGCAGTGTAGTGATTTGATTCGTGATTGTTCTTTAGCATTTTTGAGCTTAGGCGCTCAAGATGTATCGGCTTATGCTGCTGGTGCTTATACCGGGGAGCTTGCTGCATCCATGCTCAAGGAATTGAATTGCACTTATGTGATTGTTGGGCATTCTGAGCGTCGCCAGTATCACCAGGAAACTGATGAACAGGTTGCCGAGAAAGCCCTTCAGGCGCTTGATAACGGCATGACTCCAGTCATTTGTGTAGGTGAGTCTGCGGACGAGCGTAACTCAGGTCGCGAAGTTGAGGTGGTGAGAGCTCAAATTTCAAAGCAGGTAGCGATCTTGCAAGACCGTTTAGCTGACTGCCTGATTGCGTATGAACCTATTTGGGCAATTGGCACCGGCAAGGTGGCAAGTGCGCAGATGGCTCAAGATATCCACCGAGCAATCCGCTTGCAGTTGGCGGAGTTTGATGAAGATGTAGCCTCCCATGTGGGAATTTTGTATGGCGGCAGTGTTAAACCTGACAATGCCGTTGAACTGTTTGCAATGCCAGATATTGATGGCGGATTGATTGGGGGTGCTTCTTTGAACCCGCAGGAATTTCTCGCTATTTGTCAGGCCTAGATTTTTTATTTGGAGATAAGCCATGGAATGGTTTAAGACTTTATTGATCGTGTTGCAGGTAATTTCAGCTTTGGCTGTGATCTTGCTTGTGTTGCTTCAGCAGGGTAAGGGCGCCGATATGGGCGCTGCTTTTGGATCTGGATCCTCCGGCAGCCTTTTTGGCGCTAGCGGTTCTGCCAATTTCCTTTCCCACACAACCGCGATTTTTGCGGCAATCTTTTTCGTCTGCACTCTGGGTATTACCTGGATTGGGAATAAGAAGGAAGTTAGCCCTGGTATTTTGTCTGGCACTGTAGCTCCTGTTGTGGCTCCAGCCCCAGCAGCAGCTGAGCCAGCACAGGATCCAACGAAGCCAGCGGTTCCAAAGTAAAAAAGTAGGTTTTAGGCTTTCCTACCCCTATTTTCGGGGTGGTTTAGTGGTGCAATGCGGTAGAATTGACGGGTTTTACAAGATGCCGACGTGGTGAAATTGGTAGACACGCTATCTTGAGGGGGTAGTGGCTTAGGCTGTGCGAGTTCGAGTCTCGCCGTCGGCACCAAATTGTAGGATTTGTAGGGGTTTATGCGGTAAATCAAGGCTTTATGTAGTGGAATAAATGATAATTTGCTGTCTCATTAGTTTTGTTGGACGAACGACTCAGGACCATTTTGAATCTCGCTAATTACTTTCCTGTTCTTCTTTTTATCCTCGTAGGTATTGGGGTGGGATTAGTCCCCATGTTCCTCGGAAAAATCTTGGCTCCTTCGAAGCCAGATGCGGAAAAACTGTCTCCATATGAGTGTGGTTTTGAAGCTTTCGAAGATGCACGTATGAAATTCGACGTGCGTTACTATCTCGTCGCCATCCTGTTTATCTTGTTTGACTTGGAAACTGCATTCCTATTCCCATGGGGTGTGGCTCTGCGTGATATCGGTTGGTTTGGTTACGCCTCCATGGTGATTTTCTTGTTGGAATTCATTGTTGGCTTCGTATATATCTGGAAAAAGGGCGCTCTCGACTGGGAGTGATAGATATGGCATTAGAAGGCGTTCTTAAAGAAGGATTTGTTACCACTACTGCAGACCAGTTAATTAACTGGACGCGTAATGGCTCTCTATGGCCAATGACATTTGGTCTGGCTTGCTGCGCAGTGGAAATGATGCATGCAGGCGCATCCCGTTATGACTTGGATCGATTTGGTGTGGTTTTCCGCCCATCCCCACGCCAATCCGACTTGATGATTGTGGCTGGCACCTTATGTAACAAGATGGCTCCAGCACTTCGTAAGGTTTACGACCAAATGCCTGAGCCACGTTGGGTAATCTCCATGGGTTCTTGTGCCAATGGTGGTGGTTATTACCATAACTCGTATTCAGTTGTTCGCGGTTGCGACCGTATCGTGCCAGTGGATATTTATGTTCCTGGCTGTCCTCCAACTGCAGAAGCGTTGATCTACGGGATTATTCAGTTGCAATCCAAAATCGCTCGCACCAGCACGATTGCGCGGAAGGCTTAAACCATGTCAGATCGTTTAGTTCAACTCGCCGCCAACCTGGAAAAAGTTTTGGGTAAGCGTGCGCAATCTATTGAGATTGCTTTGGGTGAAGTGACTGTAGTTGTAAATGCAGATACCTATTTTGAATCCGCTATGTTGTTGCGTGATGATCCTTCGTTGGCCTTTGAGCAATTAATTGATTTATGTGGCGTGGATTATCAAGATTTCCGCGAAGGGCAGTGGGGCGGTCAGCGTTTTGGCGTTGTAACCCATCTCTTGTCTTTGGCGCACAACTGGCGTTTGCGTGTACGTGTATTCGCGCCAGAAGACGCTTATCCAGTGGTTGCCTCTCTTACTCCAGTGTGGGCTGCTGCCAACTGGTTTGAGCGTGAAGCTTTTGACCTCTACGGCATCTTGTTTGATGGGCATGAAGACCTGCGCCGCATTCTGACTGACTATGGTTTCATCGGTCATCCATTTAGAAAAGATTTCCCAATTTCTGGCAACGTTGAAATGCGTTACGACCCAGAGTTAAAGCGTGTGGTGTATCAGCCTGTCACGATTGAAGCGCGTGAGATCACGCCACGTATCGTGCGCGAAGAGCAGTACGGAGGTCCGGTTTAAGTCATGGCACAAATTAAGAACTACACCCTCAATTTCGGTCCTCAGCATCCTGCGGCACACGGCGTATTGCGCCTAGTGTTAGAGCTGGATGGTGAAGTGATTCAACGCGCTGATCCACACATTGGTTTATTGCATCGCGCTACAGAAAAATTAGCAGAGACACGCACTTGGATTCAGAACGTTCCTTATATGGATCGTCTGGACTATGTATCGATGATGTCGAACGAGCATGCTTACGTGATGGCGATCGAGAAGTTGCTGCAGGTAGATGTGCCTTTGCGCGCGCAATACATTCGCGTGATGTATGACGAGTTAACACGTTTATTGAATCACCTTTTGTGGATTGGTTGTCACGGCTTGGACGTTGGCGCCATGGCCGTGTTCTTGTATGCCTTCCGCGATCGTGAAGATATTTTTGATATGTACGAAGCCGTTTCTGGTGCTCGTATGCATGCTGCTTACTATCGTCCCGGTGGTGTCTATCGCGACCTGCCAACACAAATGGCTCAGTACTCTAAGTCGAAGATTCGTAGCACCTCTGCCATTAAGCATTTGAATGAAAACCGTAGCGGTACTTTGCTCGACTTCATTGAGCAATTCTCAAATGGTTTTGATGCCAACGTAGACGAGTATTGCAATCTTTTAACGGATAACCGTATTTGGAAGCAACGCTTGGTAGGTATTGGTGTTGTTTCTCCTGAGCGCGCTTTGCAACTTGGTTTCACTGGCCCAATGCTACGCGGTTCTGGTGTTGAGTGGGACTTACGTAAAAAACAGCCTTATGAAACCTACGACAAACTCGACTTTGATATTCCAGTTGGCGTGAATGGTGATTCTTATGATCGCTATTTAGTCCGCATGGAAGAAATGCGCCAATCGAATCGCATCATTAAACAGTGCGTAGCTTGGCTCAAAGCAAATGATGGTCCTGTGATGAGCGACAACCATAAGGTATCTCCACCAAAGCGTGTGGATATGAAGACCAATATGGAAGAGCTGATTCACCATTTCAAACTCTTTACTGAAGGTATGCATGTTCCTGATGGTGAGGCTTACTCTGCTGTTGAGCATCCTAAAGGTGAGTTTGGTATCTACTTGATTTCTGATGGTGCTAATAAGCCATATCGCATGAAGATTCGTGCGCCAGGCTTTGTGCATTTGTCTGCAATGGATGAGATGTCACGTGGCCACATGTTGGCTGATGCTGTAACCATTATTGGTACCCAAGATATTGTGTTCGGGGAGATTGACCGCTAATACAGCGCGCCAAGGATTAATTCATGACAACAACCCTTCAACTTTCAGACAAAACGCTCGCAGACATTGCGCGCAATGTCGCGAAATACCCTCCAGAACAAAAACAATCTGCTGTGATGGCATCTTTGATTGCTGCCCAAACTGAAGTGGGTTGGGTTTCACCAGAGGTGATTGAAACAGTCGCACAAATCTTGGAAATGCCAACGATTGCAGTGGATGAAGTGGCTACTTTCTACAACATGTACGACACCAAAAAAATTGGTAAATACAAGTTGGTAATTTGCACAAACTTACCTTGCCAGTTAACCCATGGTGAAACTGCTGCAACGTATTTAAAAGAAACATTGGGCATTGGCTACAACGAGACAACTCCTTGTGGCACCTTCACCTTGAAAGAGGGTGAGTGCATGGGTGCTTGTGGAGATTCTCCGGTGATGTTGGTGAACAACAAGCGCATGTGCAGCTTCATGAGTAAAGATAAGATTGATGCTCTATTAAATGAGCTCCGTGCAGAAGGGAAAGCAGTATGACCAGCTTGCACGACAGACACATTAAGCCTTTGATCCTTGCTGGATTGAATGGCGAGAATTGGCGTTTAAAAGATTATGAAAGCCGTGGCGGATACCAACAGCTGCGTCGCATCATCAATGACAAAGTTGCGCCTGACGCAATCATTGCTGAATTAAAAGCTTCATCATTACGTGGTCGTGGAGGCGCAGGCTTCCCAACTGGATTGAAGTGGAGCTTTATGCCCCGTCAATTCCCCGGTCAAAAATACCTAGTTTGTAACAGTGACGAAGGTGAGCCAGGTACATTTAAAGATCGCGACATCATGCGTTACAACCCGCATGCCTTGATTGAGGGCATGATTATTGGTGCCTACACTATGGGTATTACTGTGGGTTACAACTATATCCACGGCGAAATTTGGGAAGTCTATTCCCGTTTCGAGGAGGCTCTTGAAGAAGCTCGTGCTGCCGGATATCTTGGCGACAAAATCATGGGAAGTGATTTCAACTTCCAATTGCATGCTGCCCCAGGTTGGGGTGCATACATCTGTGGTGAAGAAACTGCGCTACTAGAGTCACTTGAAGGTAAGAAGGGTCAACCGCGCTTCAAGCCACCATTCCCGGCAAGCTTTGGTTTGTATGGCAAGCCAACCACGATTAATAACACTGAAACATTTGCTGCTGTGCCATTCATTATGGCGATTGGTGGCCCAGCGTATTTGGAGTTGGGTAGGCCAAATAACGGTGGTACGAAGATTTTCTCCATCTCCGGTGATGTCACTTATCCAGGTAACTACGAGATTCCATTGGGCACTCCATTTGCGGAGCTGTTGAAGCTTGCTGGCGGTATGCGTGATGGCATTCCTTTGAAGGCCGTGATTCCTGGTGGATCTTCTTCTCCGGTGATTCCTGGAGCTGAGATGATGACGCTCACAATGGATTACGACAGTATTGCGAAAGCAGGTTCGATGTTGGGATCTGGTGCAGTCATCGTGATGAATGAAACACGCTGCATGGTTCGCGCCTTAGAGCGTTTGTCCTACTTCTATCACGAAGAATCTTGCGGTCAGTGCACACCATGTCGTGAGGGTACTGGCTGGTTGTGGCGCATCGTTCATCGCATTGAGCATGGCGAAGGTCGTCCAGAAGATTTGGATTTATTGAATGACGTAGCAGCCAATATTCAAGGTCGTACGATTTGCGCCTTGGGTGATGCAGCTGCTATGCCAGTTCGTGGCATGTTGAAGCATTACATGGATGAATTTGCGTATCACGTAGAACATAAGCGCTGCTTAGATTCTGCTAAACCTTTATAAGACATTGAGCACGGGACATCTTAAAGTGAGCATGGTTGAAATCGAATTAGATGGTAAGGCAGTAGAAGTTCCGCAAGGTTCGATGGTGATGCACGCCGCGAACAAGCTCGGTACTTATATCCCTCACTTCTGTTATCACAAGAAATTATCTATCGCCGCTAACTGCCGTATGTGTTTAGTGGAAGTGGAAAAGGCTCCTAAGCCTTTGCCAGCTTGCGCTACTCCAGTGACCCAAGGTATGAAGGTGTTTACGCATTCTGCTAAAGCAGTTGAGGCCCAGCGTTCTGTCATGGAGTTCCTACTGATTAACCATCCTTTGGATTGCCCAATTTGCGATCAAGGTGGTGAGTGCCAGTTACAGGATTTGGCCGTTGGTTACGGCAAATCGAATTCACGCTATGAAGAAGAGAAGCGTGTTGTATTTCATAAGAATGTAGGCCCACTCATCTCCATGCAAGAGATGACACGTTGTATTCACTGTACCCGCTGCGTTCGCTTTGGCCAAGAAGTTGCCGGCGTAATGGAGTTGGGTATGGTTAACCGTGGCGAGCATTCTGAAATCACTACTTTTGCAGGTCAAACGATTGATTCAGAGTTGTCTGGAAACATGATTGATTTGTGCCCAGTTGGCGCATTGACTAGCAAGCCATTCCGCTATGCTGCGCGCACTTGGGAATTGGGTCGTAAGCGCTCAGTCAGCCCGCATGACAGTCTCGGTGCGAACACCACTATTCAAACTAAAGCAAACAAAGTGATGCGTGTTGTTGCTTTGGAAAATGATGCAGTAAATGAGTGCTGGATTAGTGACCGTGACCGCTTCGCTTATGAAGGCTTAAATAGTGCTGATCGTGTAACCACACCAATGGTGAAGCAGGGTGGTCAGTGGCTTGAGACTGATTGGCAATCCGCAATGGATTATGTTGCCCATTCACTTAAAACCATTTCCGCTGAGAATGGCCCTGAAGCAGTTGCTGCTTTAGCGCATCCAATCTCGAGCACAGAAGAGCTATTCCTGCTCCAGAAAATGATTCGCGGTTTGGGTTCTAAGCAGGTTGAGACTCGCCTACGTCAAACTGACGTGAAGGGTGCGGCTTCTGCTCCCTGGTTAGGTATGCCAATTTCTAAAGTTAGTGAACTTGATCGTGTGCTGGTAATTGGTAGCTTCTTGCGTAAAGAGCAACCATTGATTGCCGCACGTCTACGCACTGCAACCAAGCGTGGCTTGCAAGTGTCACGGATTGATGCTGGTGGCGACGATTGGTTGATTCCAAATACTGCTATTGCTGCGACTCCAAGCACATGGCTCAACACACTGAGTGAAGTGGCATTGGCAGTGGCTAAAGCGAAGTCTGCTAGCGCCCCATCCGGTACGCCTAACTTATCAGTGTCCGCAACTGCGCAAAAGATTGCAGATAGCTTGCTCTCCGGTACATCCACTTCTGTATTACTTGGCTCTGCCGCGATCGCGCATCCACAAGCATCTGACTTGCATGTCTTAGCGCAATTTATTGCTGAGCAAACTGGTGCAACTTTAGGCTTCTTGCCAGTTGGCGGTAATGCTGTTGGTGCTAGCCTAGTGAATGCCAATGGTGTTGGTGTTGAGTCGGTGTTATCGGGTGATCGCCGCGCAGTCATCTTGATGAATATCGAGCCTGATGCAGATTTGCCAAATCCAGAGCAAGCCCGTGTTGCTTTGACTAAGGCCAATACAGTGATTGCCTTAAGTGCTTATAAGAGCGCTGATCTTCTTGAGGTGGCTGATGTGATTTTACCGACCTCGACATTTACAGAGACAGTGTCTACTTTTGTAAATGCAGAAGGTCGTGCGCAAACCATTCAGCCGGCTGTAAAACCTTTGGGTGATTCTCGTCCAGCATGGAAGGTTCTCCGTGTTCTTGGTGGATTATTGAATTTAGATGGTTTCCTTTACAACATGCCTGAAGAGGTGTTGGGTGAAGCGCTTGGTGAAAATTACTGCACTAAGCTATCAAATCAATCAACAGCTTCTGGCTTGACTAATAGCAATGCAGCTCCTTCAACAGGTTTAGAGCGCATATCTGATGTTGGTATTTATGCCGGCGATCAAATTGTTCGTCGTTCATCAGCGTTGCAGTTAACGCGTGATGCTAAGCGTGGCAATCAAGTTGGATTGGGTCAAGCGCTCTTTAATGAGTTGGGCTTGAAAGAGGGCGATGCTGTGCGAGTGACCCAAGGTGGTCATTCAATCGATTTGCCTGCCACATTGGAAGCGAACCTAGCTAAGGCTGCCGTCAGAATTTCTGCGGGCACTATGGCTAGCGCTAAATTGGGATCGATGTTTGGTCCAGTAACCGTTAGTAAGGCATAAGGGACGAGATGGATAATTTCTTGAACCTCGTTACCACCCAAGGTGAGGCCATCTTTGGCTCACTTTGGCCACTCGTTTGGGCTTTGGTGCGCATTGTGATCATCGTGTTGCCGATGTTTGGTGCTGTTGCTTACATGACTCTTTGGGAGCGTAAGTTAATCGGCTGGATGCATATTCGCCTTGGACCGAATCGTGTTGGTCCCTTAGGTTTGTTGCAGCCAATTGCTGATGCCTTGAAGTTATTGATGAAGGAGATTATTTCTCCAACCCAAGCAAGCAAGGTGCTGTATTTCATTGCACCAGTGATGGTGATCATGCCGGCTTTCGCTGCTTGGGCTGTGATTCCTTTCCAAGCCAAAATGGTCTTGGCTGATGTTAATGCTGGCCTTTTATATGTGATGGCAATCTCATCCATTGGTGTTTATGGTGTGATCTTGGCAGGATGGTCATCCAACTCTAAGTACCCGTTCCTTGGTGCTATGCGTGCTTCAGCTCAAATGATTTCTTATGAAATCGCTATGGGCTTTGCCTTAGTTACTGTGTTGTTGACCTCAGGTTCCTTAAATCTCAGCACGATTGTGGCCTCCCAAGAGCAGGGCTACTTCGCTAGCGTAGGTTTGAACTTCCTTTCATGGAATTGGCTGCCTTTACTCCCAATGTTCGTGATTTACTTTATCTCTGGTGTTGCTGAGACTAACCGCCATCCGTTTGACGTGGTTGAGGGTGAGTCTGAGATTGTTGCTGGCCATATGGTTGAGTACTCCGGTATGGCCTTTGCGATGTTCTTCTTGGCTGAATATGCCAACATGATCTTAATTGCTGCTTTGGCTGCCACGATGTTCTTGGGTGGTTGGTTGCCGATTGTCGATTTACCGATTTTGCGCGATATCCCTGGTTTCTTCTGGTTGTTCGCTAAAACATTCTTCCTCCTGTCTTGCGTCATCTGGCTACGTGCCACATTGCCACGCTATCGCTATGACCAAATCATGCGTCTAGGTTGGAAGATCTTTATTCCCATCTCCGTATTCTGGGTAGTTGTCGTTGGCGCATGGGTTGTATCCCCATTGAATATTTGGAAATAAGTTGACTAATCATGTTTAAGAAAATTTCCCAATTCCTCGATAGCTTGATGCTCAAAGATATTTTGACTGGTATGTCTATTACCGGTCGCTATCTCTTTAAACCAAAAATTACTGTGCAATACCCCGAAGAGAAGACCCCGCAGTCTGTTCGCTTCCGCGGATTGCACGCCTTGCGCCGTTACGAAAACGGGGAAGAGCGTTGTATTGGTTGTAAATTGTGTGAGGCAGTTTGTCCTGCTTATGCAATTACCATTGAAACTGCCGAGCGCGATGATGGCACTCGCCGCACTAGTCGTTACGACATTGATTTGACGAAGTGTATTTTTTGCGGATTCTGCGAAGAAGCTTGCCCAGTTGACGCTATTGTTGAAACCAATATTTTTGAGTATTTTGGTGACAAGCGTGGTGATTTGTATTTCACTAAAGAAATGCTTTTGGCAGTTGGTGATAAGTATGAAAAAGATATCGCCGCTAACCGCGCAGCAGATGCGCCTTATCGTTAATCGAATAGAGCACAACGACATATGACATTCGATACTTCTACATTATTTGCGGTCTTCTTCTACGCGTTTGCTGGACTTCTAGTGGTTTCAGCATTACGAGTAATTACTGCTCGCAACCCAGTACATGCTGCACTCTTTTTAGTTTTAGCATTCTTCTGTGCTTCTGGCCTATGGATGTTGCTAAAGGCAGAGTTCTTAAGCTTGGCCCTTATTCTTGTCTACGTAGGCGCTGTAATGGTGCTCTTCTTGTTCGTGGTCATGATGCTGGATCTGGATTTAGAGCATCTACGTCGTGATTTCAAAAAATTCTTGCCCGTAGCTTTTCTGATGGGTGCAGTCATCGTATTAGAGTTATCTATCGTTTTGATTCGTAGCTTTATCGGTACTAGTGCCCCAGTGCAGCAGATGCTTGAGGAAATGGCTACTAGCAATACACAAGCTTTGGGTATGCTGATCTTCGTTGATTATGTTTATGCCTTCGAGGTTGCCGGCGTCATTCTGTTGGTGGCGATTATTGCTGCTGTTGCATTGACACTACGTAATCGTAAAGATTCCAAATCCCAAAATATTCATGAGCAAGTGAATGTTAATTCAGCGGATCGTATGCGTATTGTCAAAATGGGTTCAGATATGGCCGCAAAGCAAGATGCACGCGGAGAGAAGAAATGACTATTACCTTAGCTCACTACCTAGTGTTAGGCGCAATCTTGTTTGCGACCAGCGTCATTGGTATTTTCTTAAACCGTAAGAATGTCATCGTGCTTTTAATGGCTATTGAATTGATGCTTCTCTCGGTGAACATGAACTTTGTGGCCTTCTCCCATTATTTAGGTGATATGGCTGGTCAAGTATTCGTATTCTTTATTCTGACCGTGGCTGCTGCTGAGGCAGCAATTGGCCTGGCAATTTTGGTTGTTCTCTTCCGCAAGGTGGACACCATCAATGCTGAAGACCTTGACCACCTAAAAGGCTAGTCATGCAATTGACCTTAACTCTTCCTGTTCTTTGCGCAATTCCGCTGGCGCCATTATTTGGTTCTGCTATCGCGGGATTCTTCGGTACCAAATTAGGTGGCAATCGCATTGGTAACGGAGCATGCCAATTCGTGACTATTTTGGGTGTGATGATTGCCTTTGTTTTGTCTTGCTTTGTGTTGGTACAAGTCATGGATGGCTTCTACTTCAATGGCACCGTGTATCGCTGGATGCAATTGGGTGAACTCAATTTAGATATTGGCTTCTTAATTGACCCGCTGACAGCTACGATGATGTGTGTGGTGACCTTTGTGTCTTTGATGGTTCATATCTACACCATCGGTTACATGCAGGGTGAAGCGGGTTACAACCGCTTCTTCTCTTACATCTCACTTTTTACCTTCGCTATGTTGATGTTGGTAATGAGTAATAACCTCTTGCAACTCTTCTTTGGATGGGAAGCAGTGGGTGTAGTTTCTTATTTATTGATTGGCTTCTACTTTGAACGTCAATCCGCTGTATTTGCCAATATGAAAGCCTTCTTAGTTAACCGTGTTGGTGACTTTGGTTTCATTCTCGGTATTGGCCTGTTATTGGCTAGCACTGGATCCATGAACTACGATGTGATCTTTGCTCAGAACACGGCTCTTGCTGCACAAACCTTGCCTGGCACTAGCTGGAATTTGGTTACCGTGGCATGTATCTGTCTCTTTATTGGTGCAATGGGTAAATCAGCACAATTCCCACTTCACGTATGGTTGCCTGATTCAATGGAAGGCCCAACCCCGATTTCTGCTTTGATTCATGCTGCAACGATGGTGACGGCTGGTATTTTTATGGTGTCACGTATGTCGCCGTTGTTTGAGTTGTCTGATGCAGCCTTGAGCTTCATCTTGGTGATTGGTTCGATCACTGCACTCTTCATGGGTTTCCTGGGCATAGTCCAAACCGATATCAAGCGGGTGGTGGCTTACTCAACGCTGTCTCAGCTGGGCTACATGACTGTCGCATTGGGCGTATCTGCATATCCAATTGCCATCTTTCATTTGATGACACATGCATTCTTTAAGGCGCTCTTGTTCCTTGCAGCAGGTAGTGTGATTTTGGGCATGCACCATGAGCAAGACATGCGCAAGATGGGCGGCCTCTGGAAGTACATGCCTATTACTTGCCTCATGATGTTGCTGGGTAACTTGGCATTGATCGGTACACCATTCTTCTCTGGCTTCTATTCAAAAGACTCCATCATTGAGGCGGTAGCAGCTAGCCATATCCCTGGTGCTGGCTTTGCTTACTTCGCAGTGATGGCTAGCGTATTTGTAACGGCTTTATATTCCTTCCGTTTGTATTTCTATGTATTCCACGGTAAAGCTCGCTGGGGTCATGCAGATGCTCATGCGCACGATCACCATCATGATCATGCGGAGCAGGGTGATGACCATGCCCATCATGGTTTAGCTCCTGGTCAAAAACCACATGAGTCACCTTTTGTTGTGACCTTGCCCTTGATCTTGTTGGCGATTCCTTCGGTCATCATTGGTTACTTCACGATTACACCTCTGTTGTTTGGTACCTACTTTGGCGATTCGATCTTTGTTGATATTGGCAAGCACCCAGCGATGAAAGAGCTTGCTGAAGAGTTCCATGGTCCGATTGCTATGGCAATGCATTCATTGACATCACCAGTATTGCTCCTAGTGGTACTGGGCGTATTAACTGCTGCGATTGGTTATCTCTGGGCTCCGAAGTTGCCTGGTGTAGTGGCGCAGGCATTCGCACCAATCAAGAAGCTTTTGGATAACAAATACTATCTCGACGATTTAAACCAAGCGGTATTTTCGAAGGGCTTGTTGTGGATCGGCGGCGTACTGTGGCATCGCGGTGATCAACAAGCTATTGACGGCTTCTTGGTTAATGGTAGTGCGCATGCAGTAGGGCGCTTTTCTACGGTTATTCGCCATTTGCAATCCGGTTATCTCTATCACTATGCCTTCGCAATGATTGCGGGCTTGGCGGTATTGTTAGCTTGGGTTTTGTACGCTTACCTGCCTTTTGTTCGCTAGGCCTTTGTTACTTAAGTAGCCATCATGATTCTTTCTTACGCCATCTGGATTCCGATTTGCTTCGGCATCATTATTTTGTTCTACGGTTCGGAGAAGCCGACTGCCGGTGTTCGCTGGTTGGCCCTCGTCGGTTCCGTTCTTGGTTTCATTGCAACTCTGCCACTGGTGATCGGCTTTGATATTGCTAATCCAGGCATGCAGTTTGTTGAAAAACTCAGCTGGATTCCTCGCTACGACATTAACTACCACTTAGGCATCGATGGCATCTCTGTGTGGTTCATTGTCTTGACCGCATTCGTCAATATTATTGTGGTGATTGCAGCCTGGGAAGTAATTGATAAGAAGGTGTCTCAATACATGGCTTCTTTCTTAATCCTCTCTGGATTAATGATTGGGGTATTCGCTGCTCTGGATGCATTGTTGTTCTATGTCTTCTTCGAGGCAACCTTAATTCCGATGTACATCATCATCGGTGTATGGGGTGGCCATAACCGTATCTACGCAGCATTTAAGTTCTTCCTGTACACCTTGCTTGGCTCATTACTTACTTTGATTGCCATGCTGTATCTGTACAACGTAACAAATACCTTTGATATCTTGGCTTGGCACAATGCTCGCCTTGATATCGTTGAGCAAATTCTCCTGTTCTTTGCTTTCTTCATGGCGTTTGCTGTGAAGGTGCCAATGTGGCCATTACATACTTGGCTTCCAGACGTTCACGTGGAAGCGCCAACAGGTGGCTCTGTAGTGTTGGCTGCAATTATGTTGAAGCTTGGTGCTTATGGTTTCTTGCGTTTCTCATTACCAATCGCCCCAGATGCAAGTCAGTATCTAGGACCGTTTGTCATCTTCCTATCTTTAGTTGCTGTGATTTATGTAGGCGCAGTGGCTTTGGTTCAGAAAGATATGAAGAAGCTGGTGGCTTATTCATCAGTAGCGCACATGGGTTTTGTAACCCTCGGTTTCTTCCTCTTTAGCCCACTGGGTATTGAGGGCGGTATTGTGCAAATGATTTCTCATGGTTTTGTAGCTGGCGCCATGTTCCTATCAATTGGAGTTTTATATGACCGCATGCATACCCGTCAAATCGCGGATTACGGTGGTGTTGTCCATCGCATGCCTGCTTTCACGGCATTTGCGGTTTTGATGGCGATGGCCAACTGCGGTTTGCCTGCTACCTCCGGTTTTGTGGGTGAATTCATGGTGATCCTCGCTGCGGTTGATTACGATTTCGTAATCGGCATCTTGGCGGCGACAGCGCTGATCTTAGGTGCCGCTTACTCCTTATGGATGGTGAAGCGGGTCTTCTTTGGCGCTATCACTAATCAGCATGTTGAGGAATTAAAAGATCTCAATGCGCGTGAGTATTTCATGATGGCAGTGTTGTCCATCTGTGTGATTGGTATGGGTGTATATCCAAAGCCGTTTACCGACATTATTCATCCAGCCGTGATTAATCTGCTGCAGCATGTTGCTGTTAGCAAACTCTGAGTAAAAGCTAATGCAAGCATTTGACCTATTCGCCGTCCTGCCGGAACTCGTTTTACTCGTAGTCGCCTGCCTCTTGTTGGTGGCGAGCGTTTATGTTCCTGAGCATCAGCCAGCAACCCCTGGTGTAGAGCAAGATATCTTCCACACACCACGCGGTGTTGGCTTTGTTTACTTCTTCTCCATCATTTTGTTGGTGTATTTGATCTTTGCATTTGTGGGTCGCATCGGTGATGTTTCTGTAGTTGCCATGAATGGCTTATTTCAGTCTGACCCCATTTCAAATCTACTTAAGGCCTGCTCTTGTGGGGCGGTATTGGTGAGCTTGCTGTATTCAAAGCAATACCTCACAGATCGTGCCATGTTCCGTCCGGACTTTATTGTTCTAGCTTTGCTGGCTTTATTAGGGCAGTGCGTATTGATTTCTGGTGCCAATCTCTTAACCCTGTATTTGGGTCTTGAGTTGATGGCTTTGCCTACTTACGCTTTAGTTGCAATGCGTCACAGTAATGAGAAGAGTGTAGAGGCTGCTATTAAGTACTTCATTCTTGGCGCCTTGGCGTCTGGTTTCTTGCTCTACGGTATGTCGATGTTGTATGGCGTAACCGGATCCCTCGATTTAATTGAAATCTTTAGAACCGTTGCCGACCCACGTGTCAACCATTTGGTAATGGCTTTTGGTTTGGTTTTCATCGTTTCTGGCTTAGCCTTTAAGTTGGGTGTTGTGCCATTCCACATGTGGGTTCCTGATGTTTACCAAGGTGCTCCAACAGCAGTGACCTTAATGATTGCCGCTGCACCAAAGATCGCAGCTTTTGCTTTGTTATTCCGCTTATTAGTCAATACCTTATTGCCGCTCTTAGGTGACTGGCAGCCAATGTTGGTCTTGTTAGCTGTTCTATCCCTGGTTGTTGGTAATGTGACCGCTATTGCGCAAACCAATATGAAACGTATGTTGGCTTACTCGGCGATTGCGCAAATGGGCTTTGTATTGTTGGGCATGCTATCTGTATTTGACGACCATGCTTTTAGCGCTTCGATGTTTTATGCCATCACTTATGTATTAACTACATTGGGAAGCTTCGGTCTCCTGATGATGTTGTCTCGCAAAGGTCATGACTGCGAAACTATTGATGATCTCAAAGGTTTAAATAAGCGCCATCCTTGGTTTGCATTTATTGGCTTAGTGATGATGTTCTCTTTGGCCGGTATTCCGCCGACAGTTGGCTTTGCTGCAAAATTGGGAGTGCTTGAGGCATTGGTGGATGGTGAGCACACTTTCTTAGCAATCATTGCCGTGATCGCCTCATTGATTGGAGCCTTCTACTACCTCCGAGTAGTGAAGGTTATGTACTTTGATGAGCCAAAAGAAGAGCATGCTTCTGAGGTCACTGGTTCAGCTTTTGCTCGTGGACTGTTGAGCTTGAATGCTATATTCGTTCTGGCTCTAGGCATCTTCCCAGCCGGCCTCATGGCCGTCTGCCTTGATGCAATGCGTCGCACTTTGCTGGGCTCATAAAACAATAGCTTCTTGGTTTTTGATGAAGGCTCCGAATAGGGGCCTTTTTCTTTTCTGTCATCCAGGTTTTGTATTATGGAAATTCAATCGATGAAAGATGCACTATGACTGAAAAATCATTTAAAGATCTACCTGAGGGTGATACCCACTTGAGGGAAGAGCGCCTATCTGGCGAAGATATTTACGGCGGTATCTTTTTAAATATGAAGCGTGATCAGGTGAGCTTGCCCGATGGCAATCAAGCGGTACGCGAATATTTGACCCATCCTGGGGCTGTCGCTATTGTGGCTATCTTAGATGATGGTCGAGTATTAATGGAGCGTCAATATCGCTACCCAGTCGCAAAAGCCTGCATTGAGATTCCAGCAGGGAAGCTCGATCCTAAAGAGGATCATTTGGTCTGTGCCCAGCGAGAATTAGCAGAAGAAACTGGCTACTCTGCAAGTAAGTGGAGTTTTATTCGACGCATTCATCCTGTGATTTCGTATTCGACGGAGTTTATTGATATTTATTTGGCTGAGGAATTGGTGTCTGGCAAAAGTCATTTGGATGATGAGGAGTTTTTAGATGTGTTTGCCGCCCCTTTGGAGCAATTATTGGAGTGGGTGGAGCAGGGCGAAATTACGGATGTCAAAACGACGATTGCCACATATTGGCTTGATCGCTATCGCCGTGGTTTGGTGAGTCCTACGCCTATCTCGGGCTAATTCCATAATCCTATTAAAATAGGGGTATTGAATTTAGTATTTTTGCCCCTATATAAGTTTTATGAAAGTTTATAACCTCGCTTGTCCACTAGACCATCGCTTTGAGGGATGGTTTGCCTCCGAAGAGGATTGCCTTGCCCAGCAAGACAAGGGGATGTTGGCTTGCCCAATTTGCGATAGCACTGAGATTACTCGGATGCCATCGGCCCCCCATATTGGTAAGTCAAGTTCGGGCAGAGAGGCTTCGACATCTACCGAAATGACTGTTGCTAGCCCTGCTGCAGTGGATAACAGCAGTGTTGGTAACGCCATTAGCGGGGATGTTGTTGCCTTGACTGGAAACGATCACTCCCAATTAGAGGCTCAGGTTCAAGCAGCCTTTTTAAAGGGCATGCGTGAGTTGATGGGGCGATCTGAAGATGTCGGCAATTCTTTTGCCGAAGAAGCTCGCAAAATTCACTATAAGGAATCTCCCGAGCGGAGTATTCGTGGCCAAACGACTGTAGATGAGGCAGAGGCTTTGCGGGAAGAGGGCATTGAGGTAATGGCTATGCCTATGCTGCCTGCCTTCAAAAACACCCTGCAGTAGCCAGTCCCCACCCAATTCCCCTATACTTGTTGTGCACCCAGATTCTGGGTATGACCAACTATCAGGATGGGAGAAGTATCCATGAAACGCTTTTTTCTGGCATTGTTTACCGCTGTTCTAGCGATCACTATTGTGGCTTGCTCCAAGTCCTCAGATACCAAAGAAATTAAGGTTGCCGTATCCCCCGCATCTCCACCAATGCTCTTTGACGCTAAGGGGCAAATTGTTGGTGTAGATATGGATATTTTTCAAGGCTATTGCCAGTCTCGTGGCTGCACCCTCAAAGTCACTCCCTATGACTGGGCTGGAATGTTAGGCGCCGTATCAAGCGGCCAAGCTGACGTTGCGTTTTCTGGAATTTCTATTACCGATAAGCGCAAAGAGGTAATGGATTTTTCACAGCCTTACTATGACAATGCTTGGCATTTGGTGAGCATGAAGAATAAAAATATTCAAATCACCGATTTAAATCAGCTCAAGAAATATTCAATTGGCTACCCACGTGGTATGGCTTACGACGATCTCATTAAGAATGAACTAGAGCCAAAAGGCTATTACTCATTAAGCAAGGTCAAACTCTATCCTTCTTATGCTGAAGTGATTACTGATCTTCAAAATGGCAATTTAGATCTCGCCTTCATTGAGGAGCCGGTATTTCTGAATTATGAAAATAAGATGAATCTACCGATCCAGAGTAGCTATGTATTTAAGGGATTTGATAAGCTTGGATTTGCTTTTGCCAAAGGATCTAAGTTACGTGATGACTTTGATAAATACCTCAATGAACTCGGTCCAGAAAAGATCAAGGCTATTCTGGATAAGTGGATGAAATAAGCGCTTCTCTTAAATACCTCAATCAGTAGTCGAAAGCCTGCCCTGTGACTTTTCTGGATATTCTTGCCCAGTTAGCCCAGGGCATTTCTTATACTGTTGTGGTGACGATTGTGTGTTCGCTCACTGGTTTGATAGTGGGCTTGTTCCTGGCAAGCCTACGTCGTCTTAATATCCCATGGCTTATCCCGATCATTGATTGCTATACCTATGTCTTTAGGGGTGTCCCAGTCTTAGTATTGCTGTTCATGGTCTACTTCGGCTTGCCGGGCATTGGATTAAAGGTGCCACCTCTGATGGCTATGGCACTGAGCTTAGGCTTAGTGGCTTCCGCCTATTTGGCTGAAGTATTTCGGGGAGCGTTTAACTCCGTCGACCCTGCCGAGGTAGTTGCTGCTCAGGCTATGGGCATGACGCGTATACAAGTTCTCCGGTTTATTGAGTTACCGCAGATGTTGCGATTTTCGATTCCAGGCATGGTCAATGAATTTACTTCGGTTCTAAAGTATTCACCATTTGCTTACACAGTTGGAATTCCCGAGATTACCAAGCAGGCCATGACGCTAACATCAACCACCTTGCGTGGCATTGAAGTGTACCTAGCGGTCGGCATTTTATATTTTGTGATTTACCGCATTTGCTTGCTTGGAGTTCAATTACTGAGTAAGCGTTTCCAAATTCCAGGAATGACTCCCGCATGAAAATCAACATAACATTATTTAAAGAGGCGATTTCGTGGCATTAATTCAAGTACGGGATTTAGTCAAAGAGTTCGATGGGCAGACCGTCTTGTCGAATATTAATCTCGATCTAAAAGAGGGCGATGTTCAGGTATTGATGGGTGCCTCTGGTTCTGGCAAATCCACCTTATTGCGCTGCCTCAATCGACTGGTCGAGCCTACCTCTGGATCAATTATTTTCAGAGGGCAAGAAGTATTGGGGCCCGGTGTTGATGTGCGTGAGTTACGTAAGCAAATTGGTTTTGTATTTCAGCAGTTTGCTTTGTACAGCCATTTAACTGTTTTAGATAACGTCGCCTTGGGGCTACGTAAGCTGCATAAGATGGGAAAGGCTGAGGCTAAAGAGAAGGCCTTGCTGGAGTTGTCTCATTTTGAAATGACGGCTCATCAAGATAAATACCCCGCACAACTCTCTGGTGGCCAGAAGCAGCGAGTTGCCATAGCTCGGGCGTTGGCGATGGATCCTGCAGTCCTTGTTCTCGATGAACCAACCTCTGCACTCGATCCAGTCATGTCTAGGGATGTGGCTGATCTCATTAATCGCTTGCATAGCGAAGGCATCACCATGATTTGCGTGACCCATGATCTCAACTTGGCCCGCAATATTGCGGATACCGTCATGTTCTTGGATCGCGGCGTGATTCGGGCTGATGATCGTATTGAGGTATTGAGTAAGCATTCTGATCCAGAAATTAAAGCCTTTTTTGCCTCCGAGGAAAAGCTCTAATGGGAGGGTGGCCATCTTTTATTCGTGATCTCACGGAGCAGATGCCCTTGATTTTGGCTGGGCTGGTGAAGACTCTGCAATTAGCAGGCTTGATTAGCGTATCTGGATTGCTGCTTGGAATTGTGGTGTTCTACCTCACGCTGAGTAAAAACAAGTATGTCAGCAGCGCAATTAATGGCTACATCTCTTTCTTTATTGGAATGCCCTTAATCGTTTTATTGTTCTTGATGTATTACGGCTTGCCGCAGTGGGGCATTCGGCTCTCACCATTTACGGTTGCCTTTATCGGCTTTACATTTAATGTCGCAGCTTATAACGCCGCCTATCTAAAGACTGCCTTTAATGGTTTGGATAATAGTCAATTGGAGGCGGCTAGTGCCCAAGGATTCAGCCCTTTCCAGATTTTTAAGTTGATTACCTTACCGCAAGTGATTCGTCTTTCTATTCCGGCGCTAACTAATCAAGTCATCGCTAACCTCAAAGATAGTTCAGTTGCTTTCTTAATTCAGTACACCGAATTCTTCGCTCGAGTCCAAGAGCTGGCAGCAACCAATTTCCAATTCTTTAAAGCGTATTTAATGGCCGCCTTGGTTTACCTGGCCCTGGTATCTCTGATTGTGTTGTTTGCCCGGGCTATTGAGAGGCGTTACTTCATTCCCGCTTAAGAACAAATGAGCTGGGCAAAAAAAATAGCGACCCGAAGGCCGCTATTTTTATTTGTAAGACTTAGCTCTGCGAATTACTTCGAAGTAGGCATTACAAACTCTGCGCCCTTAGCAATACTCTCAGGCCAGCGCTGCATCACACTCTTTTGCTTAGTGTAGAAGCGAACGCCTTCTTTGCCATAGGCGTGCATATCGCCAAACAGGGATTTCTTCCAACCACCAAAACCATGCCAAGCCATTGGAACCGGAATAGGTACGTTGATACCGACCATTCCAACTTGAACGCGGCGAGCAAATTCGCGAGCGATATTGCCGTCGCTGGTAAAGCAGGCTACACCGTTACCAAACTCACAGGTGTTCACTAGATTCAATGCCTCAGTAAAGTTTGCCACGCGCAAGCAAGACAAGACCGGTCCGAAGATTTCTTCAAGGTAAATCTTCATGTCAGGAGTAACGCCATCAAAGAGGGTGCCACCAATAAAGAAACCATTCTCATGGCCTGGTACTTTTAATCCGCGACCATCTACCAATAACTTAGCGCCTGAAGCAACACCGCTCTCAATGTAGCCGGTAATGCGATCTAAAGAGGCCTTTGTAACGATTGGACCCATTTCTGCATCGAGTTCCATGCCGTTCTTCACTACGAGCGTCTTGGTGCGCTCAATCAGTTTTGGCATGATTTTTTCTGCAACGTCACCAACCAATACTGCAACAGAGATCGCCATGCAACGCTCACCAGCAGATCCGTAGGCAGCACCAATTAAGGCATCGATTGTTTTATCGATATCTGCATCAGGCATGACCACCATGTGGTTCTTGGCACCACCCAAAGCTTGGGAGCGCTTACCGAAGTGTGCGCAACGCTCATAGATATAGTTTGCAATTGGAGTTGAGCCCACAAAACTCACCGCTTTGACATCCGGGTTCTCAATCAAAGCATCAACAGCTTCTTTGTCGCCTTGAACCACGTTAAATACGCCATCAGGTAAACCTGCTTCTTTTAAAAGCTTGGCCATGAACAGGGATGCTGACGGATCAGTTGGGCTTGGCTTAAGAATGAAGGTGTTGCCACAGGCAATAGCTACTGGGAACATCCACATTGGAACCATGACTGGAAAGTTGAATGGAGTAACACCAGCCACAACACCTAAAGGCTGACGCATCACCCAGTTATCAATGTCAGTAGATACCTGCTCGGTGTAATCACCTTTGAGAAGTTCAGGGATACCAGTAGCAAATTCCACGATATCGATGCCACGGCTAACTTCACCTTGGGCATCCGTAAATACCTTGCCATGCTCCGCAGTAATCATGGCAGCCAGTTCATCGCGATTGGCGTTTAGCAGCTCAAGGTACTTAAACATGATGCGCGCGCGTCGCAGTGGAGGGGTCAGACTCCAAGTCTGAAAAGCAGTTTGTGCCACAGCAACGGCATCATCAACCTCTTTACGGCTAGCTAAGGCAACCCGTCTTGCAACCGCTCCAGTAGAGGGATTAAACACATCGGCAAAGCGACCATCTTTTGGGTTGATGACGTTGCCGCCAACAAAGTGGCCAATATCTGCTTTTGAATCAAAGGCTTGTGGTGCGCTCATAGTATTTTGCTTAAATAATTATTGACTAGTTTCAGGTTCAATAGACTTGTGTTGCGACGGAATCGCACAAGTGTATGGTCTCGTTTATTCTACTGAATCTATTTTATCGCTTTCATCACTTTTACGCATTTTAGGATCCAAGGGCCATCCATGAGTCTTCTGTTCTCCAAGTACACGCTTAGCTCTCCTCAGGGCGATTTAACGCTTCCTAACCGCATTGTTGTGGCACCCATGTGCCAGTATTCTGCCGTCAATGGCGAGGCTCAGGACTGGCACTTAATGCACTGGGCTAACCTCCTTAATGGCGGAGCGGGCCTATTCATTATTGAGGCTACTGGAGTTACTCCAGAGGGCCGTATTACCCCTGCTTGCTTAGGACTGTGGGATGACCGTACCGAAGCTGCTCTGAAAGACAAGCTCAGCCGAGCCCGTAAGCTGGCTCCAGAAACCCCTGTTTTCATCCAATTGGCGCATGCTGGACGGAAGGCTTCGAGCGCAACCCCTTGGGATGGCGGTCAATTACTTTCTAAAGAGCAGGGTGGTTGGGAGACGCTTGCCCCTTCAGCCATTCCGCAGCTTAAAGATGAGCGATTGCCGCATGAGCTCTCCAAGACTGAGTTGCTAGAGCTGATTGACGCATTTGTTGTTGCAGCGCAGCGTTCTGAGCGAGTTGGTGTCGATGGTATTGAATTGCATGGGGCGCATGGCTACCTTCTCCATCAGTTCTTGTCGCCGATTGCCAATCAACGTACCGATGAATACGGTGGCTCATATGAAAATCGCATCCGCTTTCCGCTGGAATTATTTGCAGCAGTACGCAAGGCATATCAGGGTGTATTAGGCATTCGGATCTCTGCAAGCGATTGGATTGAGGGTGGCTGGACTCCAGAAGAAACTGCTGACTTTGCATCTCGCCTCAAACCCCTGGGATGTGACTTTGTCCACATCTCATCAGGAGGCATTTCACCACTGCAGAAGATCGCGATAGGGCCAAACTATCAAGTGCCATTTGCCAAGATCGTAAAAGACAGGTCAGGTCTGCCCACAATGACAGTTGGCTTGATTACCGAGCCACAGCAAGCCGAAGATATCTTGCAAAAAGGGGATGCAGATCTGATTGCTCTAGCCCGTGCGTTTTTATATAAGCCAAGGTGGGCTTGGGAAGCGGCTGCAGCTTTGGGTGGTACCGTACCTTCAAATGAGCGCTATTGGCGTTGCTTGCCGCGTGAAGCTCAAGCCATATTTGGCGACGTCAAAGTAGGGCAGCGATAATTCACATCAAACAATAAATAAAATTAAGTTACCGGAGACATATATGAAATCAATCAAACTCATTTCCCGTTCTTTAGTCATCCTTGGTATTGCATTAGGCTCTAACTTGGTTAATGCACAAGCATTTCCGGATCGACCAATCACTTTGGTTGTCCCCAATCCACCTGGAGGTCTTGTTGACACTTCAGCGCGTTTGTTGAGTGAGCCGCTAACTCGAGTGATTGGCCAGCCAGTCATTGTTGATAACAAGCCGGGCGCCAGTGGAAACACTGCTTACCAATATGTTGCCAAGGCTAAACCAGATGGTTACACCTTGCTGATTTCATATTCGGGTTATCACGTTGGCAATCCTTCATTGATGGATAAATTGCCATGGGATCCTATTAAAGATTTTTCTCCTGTAGCGCTCCTCACGGTTTCTACGAATGTGATTGCAGTGCATCCATCTGTACCCGTTAACAACTTAAAAGAATTTATTGCATATGCCAAAGCCAATCCCGGCAACCTCAATTACGCATCTCAAGGCAATGGCTCCGTATCGCATATTGGCACAGAAATCTTTAAGCAAAATACTGGTGTAGATATTGTTCATGTGCCATATAAAGGTTCTGGACCTGCAGTGCAGGACGTATTGGCTGGCCAGGTACAGTTATTTATTACGACTCCACCTTCAGTGATGCAGCACGTTCAGAGCGGTAAGCTCAAGGGTCTAGCTGTTACAGGAAAAAATCGCCATCCTGGTATGCCTAATGTTCCCACTACTGCCGAAGCAGGTTTACCTTCATTCCAGTTGGAATCTTGGGTTGCCCTCTATGCGCCAGCAGGTACTCCAGCGCCAGTAATTACTAAGCTAACTGACTCTGTTAAGAAAAGTCTTGCATTGCCTGAGGTAAAGGAGCGTTCTGATGCCGCTGGAGTTGAGCTACGTTACCTAACCCCAGTCCAAATGGATGCCTTGCTGAAAAAAGAATTGCCATACTGGGATAAGGCAATTAAATCAGCCAATATCAAGTTGGATTAAAGTCCAAATCAAACCACATTTAAATATTGAATTGAAGAAACATTGATGAAGCAACACTCCGTTAGAGAATCCTGGCTGGAAGACGCCGTAAGACATTTAGAACCCGTGTTCTCAAAAGCGGGGTATGCCATTCCGCCAGTGAGAGTGTCTTGTGGCTTTCCAGCTTCCAGCAGTCCTAGAACAACGCTAGGGCAGTGCTGGCCTCGTGAGCGTTCTGGCGGAGGTGTTAATGAGATCTTCATTTCTCCCAAGTTGGATGATCCCGTGCAGCTATTGGATACCTTGGTACATGAGTTATGCCATGCTGTAGATGATTGCTTTAGCGGTCATGGTGAAGACTTTAAAGGTATTGCCCAGACTGTTGGCCTAGAGGGCCCTGCCAGAATGGCACATGCTACCGAAGAGTTGATGGTGCGTCTGATGATGATTAGTCAAGAGCTTGGCCCATATCCACATCAAGCAATTGTTTTTCCGCCGCCAAGACCAAGCAATGCGAGTCGCAATAAAGCTAAATGCGCTCAATGTGGATACGAAGTCACACTGCTAAAGAAGTGGGCTACCTACGGAGCTCCGATTTGCCCTAAAGACAATATTCGGATGCAAGAGGCGGTTATCGAAACGATTGAAAATACGACTGAGCACGATACAGAGTCTGTTACCGGCTCTAAACCCAAGGCAGATGAAATCCGCCGGGCTATTAGCTAGTTAGAATTTAACTGGCAACAGCAGAAAGACTCCAAACGGGGTCTTTTTTACTTGCTTTGGCAATTTCACCCAAAATCTTTTCATGCAGCTCACAATCTTCTGGGCTGGCCGTCATAAGTTTAAGCTTCGTAGGTAGAGCTTTCATTTGGCCGGACGCATCTGTGCCAACGGTGTAATCAATCAGGTCAATCGAGAGATCCTCTTGACCACGTGTCATCGCTACATAGACTTCAGCTAATAGCTGGGCATCAAGTAAAGCGCCGTGCAAAGTACGGTGTTGATTGCTAATAGCAAATCGTTCGCAGAGTGCATCTAGTGAGTTGCGCTTGCCTGGAAACATTTGACGAGCATCCAAAAGGGTATCGGTCACTTTAGATGCAAGACCCCTAAAAGGAGGGCGCTTAAGCAAAGCAAATTCGTTATCCAAGAATCCCAAGTCAAATGCCGCGTTATGAATGACTACTTCAGCGCCATCAACAAACTCAATTAACTCTTCGACAATATTGGCAAATACCGGTTTGTCCGATAAGAATTCACGGGAGAGTCCGTGAACGGCAAAAGCACCCGCATCGATATCACGCTCAGGATTAATGTAGTAATGAAAGGTGCGATCGGTTAATCGACGACCAACCATTTCAACGCATCCGATTTCAATAATGCGATCGCCCGTAGCAGGGTTAAGCCCAGTAGTTTCGGTATCGAGAATAACTTGACGCATTAGGTGCCTTCTAAAACAGATGGGGGGATTTCCATGGGGCCAGTGCCCGCATATTTATCAAGATATAGATAAATAACTGGCGTAATAATCAGGGTCACAAATTGAGAGAAGATCAAACCTCCCGCCACGCTGATACCGAGCGGCTGGCGAAGTTCTGCGCCAGCACCAATTCCGAATGCAATGGGAAGTGCCCCCATTAAAGCGGCAAAGGTAGTCATCATGATGGGGCGGAAGCGCAAGATACAGGCTTCACGAATTGCTTTCTCTGGGGACATGCCTTGATTGCGCTGCGCATCCAAAGCAAAGTCGATCATCAAAATCGCATTCTTTTTCACAATACCAATTAACAGCAAGATGCCAATCGAAGCAATGATGGTGAGTTCAAACCCAAAGATGCGTAGCGCCAGGATGGCGCCAATCGCAGCTGATGGTAGGCCTGCCAGAATGGTGAGTGGATGAATATAACTCTCGTACAGAACACCCAGAAGAATATAAATTACACCCAGTGCAGCAAAAATCAAAATCAACTGACCCGATTGATTGCTCTTAAAGACGGCCGCATCACCACCGTAACTAGTGATGATGGAGGATGGCAGGTTAATTTCTTTGGTATAGGCTTCAATCTTTTTGGTTGCATCTCCCAAGAAGACATCCGGCGCCAAGTTAAATGACAGCGTTACAGCCGGAATCTGTCCTTGATGGTTTACGGCAGTAGGGCCGATTGTTCGTGTGAAGCTGGCCACATTGGAGAGCGGAATAAGCTTATCAGTAGCGCGACCACGCACAAAAATCTTGTTGAGATCGGTTTCATATTGTCGGTCTTCTTCTGCTGCCTCAAGAATTACGTAGTAGGTATTTACTGGTGTGTAGATTGTGGAGACTTGTTTTTCTCCAAAGGAGTTGTACAGGGCGGAACGAATATCGGTAATGGTGATACCGGCGCTCGCAGCTTTCTCGCGATCGATATCAATTTTGACATTCAAGCCTTTTAATTGAGAATCGCTGGTGACGTCGCGGAACATAGGGTCTGCACGTAACTTTTGCATCAGCTTATCTGCCCATTCATTTACGCCTTCAAAGCCAACGCTTTGCAATGTAAATTGATAGCGACTCTTGCTGCTTCTGCCGCCAAGCTGTAAGTTCTGTACGGGGCGCATGTAAACCTGGAGGCCTGGGATTTCTTTGAACTTAGCCCGAAGACCTTCCATAATCTTCGCCATCTTCGCTCTATCACTCTTGGGTTTCAGGATGATGAAGATTCGACCGGTATTGCTGCCCGAGCTATTGCCACCACCTACTATTGAGATGGAGCTGGCCACATTGGGATCTGTATTGACTAGTGCTGCAGCTTGATCCTGGAGTGTCAACATTGCCTTGAAAGAGATGTCTTCGGAGGCTTCGGTTGTTGCGAGGATTTGCCCAATATCTTCCTCTGGAAAAAATCCTTTAGGACTATTAACAAACAGAACAACTGTAATAACAAAGGTAGATAGGGCGCCCCACAATACTTTTTTGCGGTTCAGTAGCGCCAAGTCTAAATAATGAATATAGGTCTTGAGCATCCAATCAAAAAAGATATCAAACTTTTTATTGATCGCATATTCTTTTGCGTGCTGCCCAGGCTTTGGTAGGAAGCGACTGCATAACATCGGCACCACTGTGAGTGATACGAGCGCTGAAACCAGAATTGACAAGGACACGACTACTGCAAATTCTCTAAAGAGGAGGCCGATAGGTCCTGGCATAAAGAAGAGCGGGATGAAGACGGCTACCAAAGAGATCGAGATCGAGATAATCGTAAATCCAACCTCCTTGCTTCCCTTTAGCGAGGCTTTGAGTGGATCCATGCCTTGCTCAACGTAACGCATGATGTTTTCTAAGACTACGATCGCATCATCAACTACCAAGCCCACTGCAAGCGTAATTCCCAATAGGGAAATGTTATCTAGGCTATAGCCTAAGAAATACAGCAAGAAGAAGGCGCCAATCAAAGAGATCGGTAAACTGATCGAAGGAATGATAGTTGCTGAAATGTGCTTGAGGAACAGGAAGATCACTAAAACAACAAGTAATACAGTTAAAGCTAAAGTGACATTGACATCATGGATCGCTTCAATAATAGAAAGGGATCGGTCATTCAAAAGCTGTAGCTTGATGGAGTCAGGCATTTGCTTCTGAAGTTGGGGAAGTAATTCTTTGACTGACTTTACTACCTCAACCGTATTTGCATTTGGCTGACGCAGTACGGCAATCGCGATTGATCTTTCACCATTGGCGCTAGCCAAGGTCTTCACATCTTCATAACTCTCTACAACCTCGGCTACATCTTTGAGGTAAATCGGTAAACCATTTTTCTGGCTAATGATGAGATTGCCAAATTCTTCTGGGCGAACTAACTGGGGATTGGCATAAATAGTGATGGACTGGCGGGGGCCGTCCAACACGCCTACTGGACTATTAGAGTTTGCTTTATTAATTGCTGCAGCAACATCATCCATCGTTAAATTGCGATTGCCTAATGCGTCAGGATGAACGCGAACTCGCACGGCATATCGTTTGGCGCCATAAACTAGAACCTGCGCCACACCGCTAATGGTGGATAAGTTTGGCGATAGTAAATTTTCAGCATAAGCATTGAGCTCAGACAGGCTAATCGAAGGGGACTGCATTCTCACAACCAGAACTGGCGTGTCAGCAGGATTAATCTTCCGATAGGACGGCGGCACCGTCATTTCAATTGGAAGTCGTTTCTGTGCTCGCAGTAAGGCCGCTTGAACGTCAACGGCTGCCTTGTCAATGTCACGATCGTTATTGAACTCCAAGGTAATGCTAGTGCTACCCAAGGAGTTGGTAGAGCTAATAATCTTCACACCATCAATGGTGGAGAACTCTTTTTCTAAAGGCAGGGCAACTGCCGATGCCATATTTTCTGGTGATGCGCCTGGAAGAGATGCGCTAACAGAGATAACTGGCGTATTGAAGCTAGGAAGAGCCGCAACTGGAATATTGAGGTAAGCAACAGTTCCTGCAATGACAGTTGCCACAGAAAGGAGCACCGTCATTACCGGGCGGCGTATACATAATTCGGATAAGGTCATTTCTTGTCTACTGCAGTTGGTGCTGCGGGAGTTGCAGGTGCAGCTGTTGGAGCTGCACCTTTAACTTCTTTAGCCTCTTTGGTTTTGCTGCCTGGACGTAAATTCTGCTTGCCTTCAACCACCACGCGATCACCAGACTCAATCCCAGTGATGACTGAGGAGCCTTGGTATTCATAAACAACCTTAACTGGTTTTGAAACTGCTTTGCCGTCTTTATCTACCGTGTAGACCAGCTTGCCGCGTGGACTAATCACAATGGCCTGGGATGGAACAGCTAGTGCATCTTTCAAGTTATTGGCGACGAGTGACACGCGCGCAAATTGTCCGGGCAGAAGTGTCATTGCATCATTTGGAATTTGCGCCTTAACGCGAACAGCTGCAATTGAGGGGTCTACCTGGTTGTCGATAACTAGGACTTTGCCTTCATAGGTTCTTTTGCTGGCATCACCAACAGCTACTTTTACTGTGAGTGGTTCACCGTCCAATTGATTCTCCAGCAAGACGGGGATATCTTTTTCTGGAATGACGAATTGAACATTGATAGGGTTGAGCTGGGTAATGGTTACCATCGAACCAACGCTCGAGGTGGCGGTAGAGCTTGTAGCTGTTGTGACTACGTTGCTGGCCTGCACCAAGGATCCCGGGAATACGTTAATGATTCCGGCTCGACCGTCAATTGGTGAGCGGATCGAATCAAATGACAGTTGTACCTCAGCAGAGCGAGCAGCAGCTTGGGCTGATTTGGCATTTGCTAGAGAAGTTTCTAAGCCTGCCTTAGAAATAAAGTTTTTTGCTACCAATTCTTTGGCGCGCAAATACTGCTTTTGAGAGTCGTCAGCTAAGGCTTTTAATTTCTCATAGTTCGCCTTGTCATTGCGATCATCAAGAGTAAATAGGAGTTGACCTTGCTTTACCTCTTCACCATCTTTAATGTGAATCTTCGCCACCGTATTGGTCACCATCGGACGAATATCCACGATGCTGTTGCTCACAATCGTGCCTGTGGCTTCAATCACCAAAGATATCTCTTTTTTGTCCACCACGATTGTGCTTACGGTCACAGGGCCACCGGCCTTGTCTGCGGCAGGGAAAAAATAATCAATTGCCTTAGAGCCGGCATACAAAACAACCAACACCATCAAAATGCGCCACTTGTATTTAAGGGTGAATTCTTTCGCTGTCGCGTAGTCTATTTTTTTGACTTTATCGATGTAGGGGGAGAGCTTTTGCCAAAGCTTGCATAGGCGCGCCTTCACCGAATTTTTCAGTGCAGGTAATTTGGCAACTGCTTTGTCTAAGGCTGATTCAATTTTTGACACGGTCTCGGCGTTTTTCTTGGTTCTATATGGGTTTAGCGGTGAATTCTGTACCAGCTTTGAATCCGTTCATTCTCTCATAAGACCGTCAAAAACGGGCTTGCCGACACCCATCCAGCTTAAGGCAGAAATTCCTCAACGCCCTTGTTTGCTAGGAGGTCCGCAAGCTCATTTCCGGGGTGGCCATTGTGGCCGCGTACCCAATGCCAAGAGATCTTGTGGTCAGGGATAAGGGCATCCAATTCTTGCCACAAATCGGCATTCTTGACGGGATCCTTGCTGGCCGTCTTCCAGCCTCTTTTTTTCCAGCCCTCGAGCCACTCAGTGACACCTTTTTGGACATATTGGGAGTCAGTCCACAGCTCAACTGAGCTCGTTTGCTTAAGGGCTCTTAACGCATGAATCACGGCGCTAATTTCCATGCGATTGTTCGTTGTGTGCTCAGCACCCCCATGCAAATGCTTTTCATGACCACCAGAGCGCAAAACTGCACCCCAGCCCCCAGGCCCAGGATTACCTTTACAGGCACCATCGGTATAGATGACGATGTGGGGAAGTGATTTAGTGTGAGGCATATCGTTAATTTACTTGGTCTTGCTGATTCATCAAATTCTGCCGACTTTCAGCTGCAGGGCTTAGCTTAGTCATTGCTGGAATACGTAAGCCTTGAACCTGCCCAATCAGGCGGATGCCTTGCTGGCGTTTGATGGCAGAAACCAAGAAAACAGCCCCAAATATAGGCCACCAGCGGTTACCAGCGGGCTCCATAAAGTCCATTCTGGCCATGCCGGACTCGCTACTCAAGGGAAGCTTATAGCAACCAAAATGCCCTCGGTCTAATGAGAAGTTCAATAGTTGCAACCAATCTTTAATTCTGAGGAGGCCAATAAACTGCCCATCTCGGGGAAGATAGGGGCTACCAATCAAGCGGCTGAGATATTGACGCATACCCCAAAGACTGGCGGGATTAAAACCTGAGATGATTAAACGGCCCTCAGGGCGAAGAACGCGTTCAGCCTCTCGCAGAATTTGGTGAGGATCGGCAGCAAATTCCAAGACGTGTGGCAGCGCTAGGAGGTCGATGGTTTCAGAGGCAAAAGGCAGTTCGTTAGCATTGCCCTCTACCTGATGCCAGTTAAATTGACTAGCTTGTTTTTGGCGATCTTGAGAATGCATTAGCAGGGCATGCAAAGGCATGCGATTTTCTGCCAAGGTATTGATTTGCGGCAAACCGATTTGAACGGCATAAAAACCAAAGACATCAGCTACGATTTGATTGAAGCATTTTTGCTCCCAGGCCAGCACATAGCGTCCAGGAGGCGATTGCAGCCACTTTTCCCATGAACTCCATGGTGGTGCAGGCATCTGAGATGGGGAGGTAGGGATTGGTATCATCGGTCTATGGTGAAGAATACTTTATTGCAAGTTTGGCCGATACCGGCTTTTGATGACAACTACATCTGGTGCATCCATGATGGCCAATCAGCCTTGATCGTGGATCCAGGTGACGCTGCTCCTGTATTGCAATACCTCGAACAAAAAAACCTCACTCTGAAGGGTATTTTAATTACGCACCATCATGCTGACCACACTGGTGGAATCCTGGCTCTTCTGCAGGCTTCGGGTACTGTGCCTGTCTATGGCCCCGCTAATATCGACATACCAGGTCGAACAAATGTCATGATGGAGGGCGACAAGCTTGAGGTCGCTGCACCAAGAATCAGTTTTGAGGTCTACGAAGTGCCGGGTCATACCTTAAGTCACATTGCCTACTTTGCGAATATGCAGGCCAATGTAGTTGAGCCCATGCTGTTCTGTGGCGATACCTTATTCGCATCGGGCTGCGGTCGTTTATTCGAAGGCACACCAACGCAGATGAGCCAATCACTTGCTAAGTTCATTGCCTTACCAAAAAACACCTTGGTGTATTGCACTCATGAATACACCTTATCCAATATTCGTTTTGCATTAGCGGTCGAGCCCAACAATGCGAACCTCATCACTTGGGCTGAAACAGCTAAAGCTCTGCGGGATCAGCACCTGCCTACATTGCCAACTACGATTGGGCAGGAGTTACAAGTCAATCCATTTATGCGTTGTGATCAACAAGCGGTAATCGATGCAGCCCATGAGATCTCTGGTGAAAAAACTTTGCCATCACCAGCCCATGTATTAGCGGTGATTCGGGCTTGGAAGGATCGGTTCTGATGCTGTGGCGCTATGCGGCGATTGTGCTTATTGCCGTACTCTCAGGTTGCGCCAGCACTGGAGATTGGTCTTCTGACACCCCGACACGTCAAGATCCCCGTGCCTCCAAAGCAAAGCGTGTAAATCTTAAAGACCAATCCGTCAGCGATGCGTATGCACCATCAAGCAATCTTTGGATTCGTATTCGGGATGGCTTTCAGATGGAGCCCATGAATACGCCGCTCGAAATTGAACAAGTGCGCTGGTTGAGTGCTCGCCCTGATTACGTCAATCGCTCAATGGCTCGCTCCTCGCGCTACTTGTTTTATATCGTGCAAGAAGTCAATACGCGCAATATGCCAACGGAGATTGCTTTACTGCCTTTTGTGGAGAGCGCTTTTGTCACGAACGCAAAGTCCAGCGCCAAGGCGATGGGCTTATGGCAATTTATGCCAGCAACCGGTAAAGATTTTCGTTTGACGCAAAACGTCTTTAGAGATGAGCGTAGAGATGTATTGCAGTCAACCGATGCTGCGCTCGATTACTTGCAACGTTTGCATAAACAATTTGGTAGTTGGGAGCTTGCATTAGCGGCTTATAACTGGGGCGCGGGCAATGTAGCTAAAGCACAGAAGCGTAATTTGGCAGCAGGGCTTCCAACGGATTACCTGAGCTTGAAGATGCCCAATGAGACACGCAACTATGTGCCCAAGTTGATGGCTTACCGCCAGATTGTGTTGGATCCTCAGGCCTATGGCATTGTCTTGCCTGAATTAGAAAACCATCCTTACTTTGTAGCTGTAGATGTCGGGTCGGATATTGATGTGGCTTTGGTCATTCAGTTGAGCGAAATACCGGAAGATGAATTTCATAGTCTGAACCCATCCTTTAACAAGCCGGTCATTCTCAGTAATGCGAATCAGCAGATATTGCTGCCATTTGGTCATGCTGAAATATTCCAGGCCAATCTCAAGAAGTACACCAAACCACTTTCTTCATGGGCGGCGGTTCAGGTCACCAAGACCGAGTCGGTAGACCAATGTGCCAAGACACTTGGGGTTGACGCTGAGACCTTGCGGCAGGTGAATGGCATTCCAAAGGGGATGAGAATTCGTTCAGGATCTACAGTTTTGGTGCCTAAAACCAGTAGTCGCGTGGGAGACATCTCTGTGGCTATGGCGGAAAATGCCAGTCTGAATCTGGATAAGTCGGCTTCAGCGCCAAAAAAATGTGCAAAAGGGGCTAAATGTCCCGCTGTAAAACCCACGAAAGTGGCGTCTAAGGGTAATTCTTCTAAAAATAATGCTGCATCTCAGCATAAATCCGCATCGACAGACCTTGCAAAATCTGCGAAAAATGGTAGTTCTAAGTCTGCTAGCACTACAGCCAAGACATCCAATGGCAAAGGGGTTAGCAAGATTCAGTAAGTCTAGACACTTTAATTTACTTATTTAGGTTGACCATGTCCTACAAATCAGAACACGAACGCTCCATTAAAGACCCAGATGGATTCTGGGGAGAGCAGGCAAAACTCATTCACTGGGAAAAGCCATTTAATAAAGTTCTGGATTATGCAAACCCTCCGTTTGCGAAATGGTTTGAAGGTGGATTAACCAATCTTTGCTACAACGCAGTTGATCGTCATCTCAAAGATCGTCCCGATCAAATTGCGCTGGTTGCTGTGTCAACAGAAACCAATTTAGAAAAAGCCTATACATTTAAAGAGCTCTACGAAGAAGTCAATCGTATGGCGGCTATCTATAAAGCCAATGGCGTCAAAAAGGGCGATCGTGTTTTGATCTACATGCCGATGATTGCCGAGGCCTGTTTTGCAATGCTCGCTTGCGCTCGTATCGGTGCAATTCACTCTGTGGTGTTTGGCGGCTTCGCATCCCACAGCTTGGCATCACGCATTGATGATGCAAAACCAAAAATGATTGTGACTGCAGAAGCGGGCGCGCGAGGCGGTAAGGCGGTTCCTTATAAGCCTTTGCTCGATGAGGCAATTACTCTAGCTAGCTACAAACCTGAGAAGGTCTTGATTGTGAATCGCGGTCTCACTGAGTTCACCACTGTTGCAGGCCGTGATTTGGATTACGCCACTGAGCGTCAAAAACATCTCAATGATTTAGTGCCAATCGAGTGGGTGGATGCTACTCATACCTCCTACATCCTGTACACGTCAGGAACAACAGGCAAGCCAAAGGGCGTGCAGCGTGACACTGGCGGTTATGCGGTTGCTTTAGCTTCAACCATGAAGCACATCTTCTGCGGCAATCCTGGCGAAACCATGTTCTGTACCTCAGATATTGGCTGGGTTGTTGGTCATAGCTACATCATTTATGCGCCATTGCTTAACGGTATGGCCACCATCATGTATGAGGGCACACCATTGCGTCCTGATGCTGGTATCTGGTGGGAATTGGTAGAGAAGTACAAAGTGTCAGTGATGTTCTCTGCACCAACTGCGGTGCGTGTGCTCAAGAAACAAGACCCTGCATTTTTAACTAAATATGATCTCTCGAGCTTGCGTGCCTTGTTCTTGGCAGGAGAGCCTTTAGATGAGCCAACAGCAACATGGATTCATGATGCGATTAAAAAGCCCATCGTGGATAACTACTGGCAGACTGAAACTGGCTGGCCGATGTTGGCAATCCAACGTGGCGTAGAAGTGATGCCGCATAAATTTGGTTCGCCTGGTGTTCCTTCATTTGGTTACAACATGAAGTTGCTGGATGATGCGACGTCAGAAGAATTGGGTCCAGACAAGAAGGGCGTCATTGCTATTGAAGGCCCATTACCTCCAGGTTGCATGCAAACCGTTTGGGGTGATGACAAGCGCTTTGTCAGCACCTATTGGGAGACTATTCCTGGCAAGACCATTTACTCCACCTTTGATTGGGGTATTAAAGACGAAGATGGTTACTTCTTCATCTTAGGCCGCACCGATGATGTGATTAACGTGGCTGGACACCGTTTAGGTACTCGTGAGATTGAGGAGAGTATTTCTAGCCACCCTAATATTTCTGAGGTAGCAGTGGTAGGTATTGAAGATAAGCTCAAAGGTCAGGCTGCGATTGCCTTTGTAATTCCAAAGGATTCTTCCAATACAGCCACTCTAGAAGCAGAGTGCATGAAAACTGTGGACTCTACATTGGGTGCAATTGCACGTCCAGGCCGTGTTTATGTTGTAACCGCCTTGCCTAAGACCCGTTCTGGCAAGATTGTTCGTCGTGCACTCCAGGCGGTAGCGGAAGGACGCGATCCAGGTGATATCAGCACGATGGAAGATCAGACTGTTTTAGCTCAAATTAAGACCATCATTGAGCAAAGCGCCAAGTAGTAAAACTGGCTAAGTACGAGTCAAAATAAGCCCCTTGGTCGCAGGACTTTGGGGCTTATTCGCCTTCAAGCCTCACCGGCTGGGAATCCAAGGGTTTATACGCAAAACTGGTATCATTACTAGGTTCAAAACTTAATAAATTACCCTAGCGCTTAAAGACACTCACCTCCCGCACAAACAGTCCTGGGTTGGTCTTTTTGGGGTGTTGAGCGTCGGATGGAGCAGGGACTGGAGATGGTTTGTCACCCTTGCTTCCTTCTTTTCCTCCCGCCGTGTTGGCTCTAGCCGACGGCACCGTATTTCCTGGTCTTAGTATTGGCGCCCCTGGCGAAACTACCGGCGAAGTCGTTTTCAATACCGCACTCACGGGCTACCAAGAGATCATCACTGATCCTAGTTATTCACGCCAAATTGTCACTTTGACTTATCCCCATATCGGTAACGTTGGGGTGAATGCTCAAGATGCCGAGTCAGATCAAATTCATGCAGCTGGCTTGGTTGTAAAAGACCTCTCCAAGCGCGTATCCAATTTCCGGTCTGAAGAAAGCCTTGATAGCTATCTCACCACAGCAGGGGTAGTTGGTATCTCCGGCATCGATACCCGTAAGCTCACCCGCATCCTGCGTGACAAAGGCGCCCAGTCTGGTGCAATTGTTGCTGGCAAGATGGGTGATGACGTAGCGGCTCTTGGCAAGAAAGCTCTGGAGCTGGCTAAAGCCTTCCCAGGTATGGCCGGTTTAGATCTGGCTAAGGTGGTTACTGCGAAAACTCCATATCAGTGGCGCGAAGCTGAGTGGGATCTACATGGCCCTGACGGTAAGCCTGCATACCGAACTTTAGATGCCAGTAAGCCAATTAAAAAAGTTGTTGCTTATGACTTTGGTGTGAAGCGCAATATTTTGCGCATGCTTACTGAGCGTGGCTGCGAGTTAACCATTGTTCCAGCGCAAACTAGCGCTGCCGAAGTATTGGCAATGAATCCCGATGGTGTGTTCTTCTCGAATGGTCCTGGAGATCCTGGCCCTTGTGATTACGCGATTGCTGCAGCAAAAGAAATTATTGAAAAGGGTGTTCCAACATTCGGTATTTGCTTGGGCCATCAAATCATGGGCTTGGCTGCAGGTGCTAAAACATTGAAGATGAAGTTTGGTCACCACGGTGCAAACCATCCTGTAAAAGATTTGGATACTGGGCGCGTAGCGATTACATCCCAGAACCATGGTTTTGCAGTCGATGCGAATACTCTGCCTGACAATATTCGTGTCACGCACATCTCTTTATTTGACGGATCACTGCAAGGTTTGGCTTGGAAGGATAGGCCTGCTTTGTGTTTCCAAGGTCACCCAGAGGCCTCACCAGGCCCTCATGACATTGCCTATTTATTTGATCGTTTTGTGGAGCTCATGAATGCTGCCGCTGTTGGTAATAAGGGGGGCAAATAATGCCTAAGCGTAGCGACATTAAGAGCATTCTGATTATTGGTGCAGGTCCAATTGTGATTGGACAGGCTTGTGAGTTTGACTATTCTGGTGCGCAAGCTTGTAAAGCTTTGCGTGACGAGGGATACAAAGTTATTTTGGTGAACAGTAATCCTGCGACCATCATGACTGATCCTGAGATGGCGGATGTGACTTACATTGAACCAATCACCTGGGAAGTGGTAGAGCGCATTATTGCTACTGAAAAACCGGATGCAATTTTGCCAACCATGGGTGGTCAGACTGCCTTGAACTGCGCGCTCGACTTGCATCGCCATGGTGTCCTCAAGAAATACGGCTGTGAATTGATTGGTGCTTCACCAGAGGCGATTGATAAAGCAGAAGACCGCCAAAAGTTTAAAGATGCGATGACCAAAATTGGTCTGGGCTCTGCGAAGTCTGGCATTGCGCATTCGATGGACGAGGCGCATGAAGTTCAGCAACGTATTCAAAAAGAAACTGGCAGCTTGGGTTTCCCGGTCGTGATTCGTCCTTCATTCACTATGGGTGGATCAGGCGGTGGTATTGCTTACAACCGTGAAGAGTTTGAAGAGATTTGCAAACGTGGCTTAGATTTGTCTCCAACACGCGAACTCTTGATCGAAGAGTCTCTCTTAGGTTGGAAAGAATTCGAGATGGAAGTGGTGCGTGACCGTGCCGATAACTGCATCATTGTTTGCTCAATCGAGAACTTAGACCCAATGGGTGTGCATACTGGTGACTCAATCACCGTAGCCCCTGCACAAACATTGACGGATAAAGAGTATCAGTTGATGCGTAATGCATCGATTGCGGTATTGCGGGAGATTGGTGTTGATACTGGTGGTTCAAACGTCCAGTTCTCGATTAATCCAGTTGATGGTCGCATGATCGTGATTGAGATGAACCCACGTGTTTCACGTTCATCTGCTTTGGCTTCTAAAGCTACCGGCTTCCCAATCGCGAAGATTGCTGCGAAGTTGGCAGTGGGTTACACCCTAGATGAGTTGAAAAACGATATTACTGGTGGCGCAACTCCAGCATCCTTTGAGCCATCCATCGATTATGTAGTGACTAAGATCCCACGCTTTGCGTTTGAGAAATTCCCGCAAGCGGATTCTCGTTTAACAACCCAGATGAAGTCGGTTGGTGAGGTGATGGCAATCGGTCGCACCTTCCAAGAGTCATTTCAAAAGGCCTTGCGCGGTCTAGAGGTTGGTGTGGATGGTTTAGATGAAGTTTCTACAGATCTGGATGACATTATTCAAGAAATCGGCGAGCCTGGCCCAGATCGCATCTGGTATTTGGCAGATGCTTTCCGTATGGGCATGGGTCTGGATGAGGTTTATAACGAGACCAAGGTGGATCCTTGGTTCTTAGAGCAGATCGAAGAACTCATTACCATGGAAACCGAGCTTAAGCAACGCAAGATCGATAGCTTGTCAGCTCAAGAGCTGCGCTTTATTAAGCAAAAAGGTTTTTCAGATCGTCGCTTAGCAAAATTATTGGGAGTAGATGCTTCCTCAGTTCGTGCAGCGCGTCATCGTCTTCAGGTTGTGCCTGTGTACAAGCGTGTGGATACTTGTGCTGCTGAGTTCTCTACGAACACAGCATATCTGTATTCAACCTATGAAGCAGAGCATGGCGAGTGTGAATCTCAGCCAACCACCAAAGATAAGATCATGGTACTGGGTGGTGGTCCAAACCGTATTGGTCAAGGTATTGAATTTGACTATTGTTGCGTCCATGCTGCTCTGGCAATGCGCGAAGATGGTTATGAAACCATCATGGTGAACTGTAATCCAGAAACCGTTTCTACTGATTACGACACATCCGACCGCTTGTATTTCGAGCCATTGACTTTAGAAGATGTTTTAGAGATTGTTGCCATTGAAAAGCCTAAGGGTGTGATCGTGCAGTACGGTGGTCAGACACCGTTGAAACTAGCATTGGATCTCGAGGCTAATGGTGTACCAATTATTGGAACATCGCCTGACATGATTGATGCTGCAGAAGATCGCGAGCGCTTCCAGAAGTTATTGCATGAGTTGAACTTGCGTCAGCCGCCAAATCGTACTGCTCGTGCGGAAGATGAAGCGCTGAAGCTTGCTGAAGAAATTGGTTATCCATTGGTAGTGCGACCTTCCTATGTATTGGGTGGTCGCGCAATGGAAATTGTTCATGATGGTCGTGATCTAGAGCGCTATATGCGTGAAGCCGTTAAGGTTTCGCATGACTCACCAGTATTGCTAGATCGTTTCTTAAATGATGCGATTGAGTGCGATGTGGATTGCATTAGCGATGGCCAACGTGTATTCATTGGTGGGGTGATGGAGCATATTGAGCAAGCCGGTGTTCACTCTGGTGACTCTGCCTGTTCATTGCCACCTTATTCCTTATCTGATGAGACTATTGCTGAGATCAAGCGTCAGACAGCGGCAATGGCTAAAGGTCTGAACGTAGTTGGTTTGATGAACGTCCAGTTTGCGATTCAGAATGTCGATGGCAAGGATGTCATCTACGTTCTCGAGGTAAATCCACGCGCTTCTCGTACTGTCCCGTTTGTATCTAAGGCCACTGGTTTGCAGTTGGCTAAGATTGCAGCGCGCTGCATGGTTGGTCAGACTTTAGATCAGCAAGGCATTAAGGCTGAAGTGAAGCCTGCCTACTACTCAGTAAAAGAAGCGGTATTCCCATTCAACAAGTTCCCAGGCATTGATCCGATCTTAGGACCTGAGATGCGCTCTACTGGTGAAGTGATGGGTGTTGGTAAAACATTTGGCGAAGCGCTCTTTAAATCTCAATTAGGTGCCGGCATCAAGTTGCCAAAGAGTGGCACTGTGGTGTTGACTGTTAAAGACAGTGATAAGCCAAAGGCTGTTGAAGTGGCTAAGCTCTTGCATCAATTGGGTTTCCCAATGGTTGCCACTAAGGGTACTGCTGCAGCGATTGAAGCAGCTGGTTTACCCGTGCGTGTAGTGAATAAAGTAAAAGATGGTCGCCCACACATTGTTGATTTGATCAAAAATGGTGAAATCTCACTGGTCTTCACTACCGTTGACGAGACTCGTACTGCGATTGCAGATTCACGTTCCATTCGTACAAGTGCCCAAGCGAATAATGTGACTTACTACACTACGATTAGTGCAGCACGTGCGGTAATGGATGGTTTGATGGCTTCACAAAACGGTAACAAAGAGTCTCTTGAAGTGTATTCATTGCAGAACTTGCATAAGACCCTCAATTAATTTAAGTTAGGTAAGAAGCATGAACACAATCCCTATTACTAAACATGGTGCAGAACTTCTGAAGGAAGAGTTGCATCGCTTAAAGCATGTTGAGCGTCCATCAGTGATTAATGCCATTTCTGAAGCGCGTGCACAAGGTGATCTCTCTGAGAACGCCGAGTACGATGCCGCCAAAGAGAAGCAAGGCTTCATCGAAGGCCGCATTCAGGAGTTGGAAGGTAAGCTCTCTGCAGCACAAATCATTGATCCAGCAAGCTTGGATGTGAATGGCCGTGTGGTGTTTGGTGCGACTGTAGATCTTGAAGATTTAGAGGATGGCACTAAGCTGACCTATCAAATTGTGGGTGATGATGAGGCTGACATTGCCGTTAATAAGATTTCGATTAGCTCACCGATTGCCCGCGCTTTAATTGGCAAAGAAGAGGGCGACGTTGTTGCTGTTCAGGCTCCCGGCGGTAATCGCGAAGTGGAAATTCTTGCGGTTCGTTACATCTAATACAAGCCAGAATCTATATGCAGACTTTAGAGACTCCTAATCATTTAGGAGCTCAAAGACTCTTTATTTTGATTGCAGGTTTATGGGTTGGTAGTTTGCTAACCGTAGGCTACTTAGTAGCTCCAGCAATTTTCAGCACGATGACTGATCGCCAAGCTGCCGGCATGGTGGCTGGTAGCATTTTCAGAATAGAGGCTTACCTTAGCTTAATCGTGTGCATCGGCCTGATGGTTCTATCTAATCTATTGGTTAATCGTGGACTTAATCAGTTCAGATTGATTCGATGGATTTTATTGGCAATGCTGCTGTGTTCTGTTGCCGCTGCCTTTATCTTTATCCCCTGGATGAATACGCTCAGAGATAACGCTCTAGCTCAAGGGATGCCCGTGATGGTTTCTCCCTCAGCCACTTTGTTTGGCAGACTGCATGGTGTATCTAGCATCCTATTTATGCTGCAGAGTCTTTTGGGAATCTTCTTGGTTTGGCGTCTGACAAAGAGATAAAGCAAGGGATAGGTAATAAAAAACGCCGACTAGCGGCGTTTTTACTTGGAAGTAGTGCTTTCACACTGTTTCATTCTCTGTGCATCAAGAGCCCAATGATTTCTTCTTTGTACTGCTCATGCGTACTTTGCGTTTCTTAATTGGTGCAGGTGCTGCAACTGCTTTGCGGTAGCCGGGTGATGACCAACCAATCTTAGATTCGGCAGCATCAGCACGCAGAACACGTTTTTTAGGAGCAGCGCTTTTGACTGCAGCAGCTCTTTCAAAGGGCGACTTGCTAGCAGCAGAGCGTCGATCTGATCTTTCGGAAGTGCTGGTGCGTACGCCGGCTTTTGCCACAACGCGATTCGGTTGACGCTTAGTACGGGGGGCTTGCAATGATTTCTTCGTTTGCTTACTTGATCTTCCTAAGTTGGAGAGAGCTGCATCAACAATATCAATCGGTTTCCACAGCACCAGTAATTTCCCAATGTGCTGAACTGGCGCTGCGCCGAGCTTATCGCAAAGCTCCTCATAGATGTCAACACGTGCATCACGATCATCGCCAAAAACGCGAACTTTTATCAATCCATGATGGGAGATTGCTAATTTAGCCTCTTTAATGACCGCTGGAGTTAGGCCATCGCCACCAATCATGACGACAGGGCTGAGTCCATGAGCGTCGGCTTTAAGAGATTTTCGTTGTGCAGGGGTAATAGTAAGTGCAGTCATGGGCTCGATGATAGAGCATTAGGGCTTGTAAAACAGGGCTTTCGGCCTCATATAGACCCATATCAAGATGTTTTAAGTCGATTCCTTTTGCCTTGTAGGACATAAACAAGGAAAATGGACTCCGAAAGTGGGTAAGTTGTGGCAAAGAATAAATTTAATAAAAGTTGGTTGCAGGATCACTTGAATGATCCGTATGTGAAGATGGCTCAAAAAGAGGGCTATCGAGCACGAGCAGTCTATAAGTTGAGCGAAATAGACGAGCAAGACCGACTCATCAAAGCAGGTATGACCATCGTGGATCTTGGGAGCGCTCCCGGGAGCTGGTCTCAGTACGCCCGTAATCGCCTCACCGAGCTTGGCAAAAGTAATCCCAATATTGAATCCGGTAAGCCGGATGGAACCATTATTGCGATTGATATTCTGCCAATGGAGGATATTGCAGACGTTTCCTTTATTCAGGGGGATTTCCGTGAAGATGAGGGCCTTAAAGCCCTGGAGGCGCTATTGCCGGCTGATGCAGGTGGAAAAGTCGATCTCGTGATGTCCGATATGGCGCCAAATCTATCTGGCGTAGGGGTGGCTGATGCTGCTCGCATGGCCTTTTTGGCAGAAATTGCCCTGGATTTTTCGGTTCAGCATCTCAAGCCCGAAGGTGCATTGTTGATTAAGTGCTTTAACGGTAGTGGCTATAGCCAAATCGTGGAATCTTTTAAAAAGGTCTTCAAAACTGTTGCCTCTAGAAAGCCAAAAGCCTCTCGCGCGAAGTCTTCTGAGATCTTTTTATTGGGTAGAGATCTCAAACCACCTAAATAACCCCCCAAAAGCAGGGGTTTATTAAATAAATTGGCTCTCAGCCCTTGAAAAAGCCTAGTAGTAGAATCAAATACTTAGGTATAGCAATCCGCTTTAACTCCCGGATTAATCCGGCAAAGGTCTCCTTTTGAATAGCAATATGTTGCAAAAAATTGGCGTGTGGCTCATTGTGGGTCTGGTGCTGTTTACTGTTTTTAAGCAGTTTGACAAGCCTAAAGATCAGACACAAGTCACTTACTCTCAATTCATGGACGATGCCAAGGCTGGCAAAGTCAAACGAGTTGATGTGCAAGGCCGCACACTGCAAGTCACTCCAAATGACGGCAACAAATATTCCATCATCTCCCCGGGAGATATTTGGATGGTTGGTGATCTCATGAAATTCGGTGTTCAGGTCACTGGCAAGGCGGATGATGAGCCAAATATGTTGGTTTCTGCCTTGTATTACCTCGGACCAACCTTGTTGATTATTGGTTTCTGGTTCTTCATGATGCGTCAGATGCAAGGCGGCGGTAAGGGTGGAGCATTCTCTTTCGGTAAATCCAAAGCGCGCTTAATTGATGAGAATAGCAATACTGTTACTTTTGCTGATGTTGCGGGTTGCGATGAAGCGAAGGAAGAAGTCTTTGAGATTGTTGATTTCTTAAAAGACCCGCAGAAATTTCAAAAGCTCGGCGGTCGCATTCCGCATGGTGTTTTGCTAGTAGGCCCTCCAGGTACTGGTAAGACTTTGTTAGCACGTGCAATTGCAGGCGAAGCAAAAGTTCCATTCTTCTCAATCTCTGGTTCAGATTTCGTAGAGATGTTTGTTGGTGTCGGTGCATCACGTGTGCGTGACATGTTCGAGAACGCCAAGAAAAATTCTCCTTGCATCATCTTTATTGATGAGATCGATGCGGTTGGTCGCCATCGCGGTGCCGGCATGGGCGGCGGTAATGATGAGCGCGAACAAACCTTGAATCAAATGCTGGTGGAGATGGATGGTTTTGAAAGTAATAGCGGTGTAATCGTTGTTGCTGCAACCAACCGTTCTGATGTATTGGATCGCGCCTTATTGCGTCCAGGTCGTTTCGATCGTCAGGTACACGTTGGTTTGCCAGATATTCGTGGTCGCGAGCAAATTCTTCAAGTGCATATGCGCAAAGTTCCGATTGATCCAGATGTAGATGCTGCTGTATTAGCGCGCGGCACACCTGGTTTCTCAGGCGCCGATTTAGCAAACTTAGTAAATGAGTCAGCATTGTTTGCAGCACGTCGTAATAAGCGTGCCGTAGATATGAAAGATTTTGAAGATGCCAAAGACAAGATCTATATGGGTCCTGAGCGTAAGTCAGCGGTGATGCGTGAAGAAGAGCGTCGTAATACGGCGTATCACGAGTCTGGTCACGCTGTGGTTGCTAAGGTATTGCCTAAAGCAGATCCAGTTCATAAGGTTACTATCATGCCGCGCGGTATGGCTTTGGGCGTGACTTGGCAGTTGCCTGAGTTTGATCGTGTGAACCTATACAAAGATCGCATGATGGAAGAGTTGGCGATTTTGTTTGGTGGTCGTGCTGCTGAAGAAGTCTTCCTGCATTCCATGAGTACCGGCGCATCCAATGACTTTGAGCGTGCTACCAAAATGGCGCGCGATATGGTGACGCGTTATGGCATGAGCGATAGCCTGGGTACGATGGTTTATGTTGATACCGAATCTGAAAGTATGTTCGGTCGCACGAGCTCCAAGACAGTTTCTGAGTTGACCCAACAAAAGGTTGATGCAGAGATTCGTGCATTGGTCGATAGTCAGTACGCATTGGCAAGATCTATTCTTGAACAAAATCGTGACAAGGTTGAAGCCATGGTTACCGCTTTGCTTGAATGGGAAACCATTGATGCCGAGCAGATTACTGACATCATGGAAGGTCGTCCACCACGTGCTCCTAAGCCACCGCCAGCAACTCAGTTTGGCAACTCCGCTGGTACGCCAGGTCCTGCTGCGGGCGCCGCACCAGCGACTGCTTAATTAGCCCTAAGCTAATAGCAAGGTGATGAAGCAAACTCTGCCCGCAACATGGCGTTGCGGGCGTTTTCTTTTTGACTTTAGTAAACGTCAACGCCCTTTAGTCATGGGTATCCTCAATGCCACACCAGACTCCTTCTCGGATGGTGGTAAGTTCAGAACCCCAAGTGATGCGATTGCTCAAGCGCAGCGCATGATTGCTGATGGGGCAGACATGATTGATATCGGTGGTGAATCAACTCGCCCTGGTGCCGAGCCTGTATCTTTGCAAGAAGAATTAGATCGCGTTTTGCCAGTAATAGAAGCTTTAAAAGACTGTGGCGCCGCATTGTCTATTGATACCTATAAAGCTGAGACGATGCGTCAAGCGCTCCAGGCTGGTGTTGATTGTGTCAATGATATTTGGGCATTGCGACAAGAGGGTGCAGTAGATGCTGTCATCGAGAGCGATAAAAGCAATCCAAATAAGCAGTGCGGCATTGTTCTCATGCACATGCAACGTGATCCGCAAACAATGCAGTTTGATCCCGAGTATCAAGATGTGATTGCAGAAGTAAAAGAATTTCTGGAAGAGCGTACTAGTTTGCTAGAGAATCACGGCATCGCTAAAAACAGAATTGCCATCGACCCTGGCTTTGGATTTGGTAAAAGTCTTGCGCACAACCTCAAGATGCTGGCTGATTTTGATCAATTCTCCGAATTGGGTTACCCGGTGTTAGCTGGAATATCTCGTAAATCTATGTTGGGTAAGTTAACCGGCCGTGACACCAATGACCGTGTGGCACCCAGTGTGGCCGCCGCCATCCTGGCTGCTGATCGAGGGGCTCGCATCATCCGCGTCCATGACGTCCAGGAGACAGTCGACGCTCTCAAGCTCTGGGAAGCGATTCAAGGGTAAAAAAGCCCACAAGTTTTATAATCAAACCCATGAAAAAACAATACTTTGGTACTGATGGTATCCGCGGCGAAGTGGGGCAATTTCCGATTGTTCCGGAGTTTATTACTCGCCTTGGTTATGCTGCAGGCAAAGTGCTGAGTAGCCAAGCAAAACCCGGTGAACGTTGCAAGATTCTGATTGGCAAAGATACCCGTATTTCTGGCTATTTACTGGAGGCTGCCTTAGAGGCTGGTTTCGCTGCTGCTGGTGTCGATGTCAAGCTGTGCGGACCAATGCCGACTCCAGGAGTTGCCTACCTTACTAAGGCCTTGCGCTTATCTGCAGGAGTCGTGATTTCGGCATCACACAACGCCTATCAAGATAACGGTATTAAATTCTTCTCTGCTGAAGGCGGTAAGTTAAGCGATGAGTTTGAACTCGCCATTGAAGCTGAGCTTGCAAAGCCGATGGGCTGTGTGAGTTCAAAGGATTTAGGCAAAGCCTTTCGTATAGATGATGCTGCTGGCCGCTATATTGAATTCTGTAAATCCACTTTTCCTGGTGAGCTCAATCTAAAGGGAATGAAGTTGGTTGTCGATTGTGCGCATGGTGCTGCGTATCACACCGCACCCCATGTCTTTCATGAGCTAGGCGCAGAGGTAATTTCTATTGGCGTTCAGCCTGATGGCCGCAATATCAATGACGGCTTTGGTGCCACAGCACCAGAAGCATTGATTGCTAAGGTTAAAGAAACCAAAGCTGATCTTGGCATTGCTCTAGATGGTGATGCTGATCGTCTGCAAATGGTTGATGCCTCCGGTCGATTGTTTAATGGCGATGAGCTTTTATATGTATTAGCAAAAGACCGCATCGAGCGTGGTCAAGCCATCGGTGGCGTAGTCGGCACCCTAATGACGAACCTCGCAGTAGAGAACGCCATCAAAGGCTTGGGGATTGGATTTGAGCGCGCCAATGTAGGCGATCGTTATGTCTTAGAGTTGCTCAAACAAAAAGGCTGGATTATTGGTGGTGAAGGCTCAGGCCATCTCCTCTGCTTAGATCAGCACTCAACCGGTGACGGCACCATTGCCGCACTGCAGGTGCTAGCCGCTATGAGCCAGACCAAGAAGAGTTTGGCCCAACTCTTAGATGCCGTCAAAATCTTCCCCCAAGTGCTTTTGAATATCAAATTTAAGGCAGGTTACGACTGGAAGTCAGATACCAGCCTTAAATCCAAAATAAGCCAGGTAGAGAGTGATCTCAAGGGAACGGGTAGGGTGCTTATTCGTGCCTCAGGCACAGAGCCCGTCCTGCGAGTTATGGTGGAGGCCCAAGATGGCAGTCTAGCCATGAGCTCCGCTAAGAGTATTGCAGACCTGGTTCCAACATCCTAAGCTATTGAATCGTATAGATATTTTTTATATAATAGCATTGTCATAAAAGCGTCATACTCAAGTCGTATCGTTCTGATATCGCAATGTTGCGGTATTAATTTGAGGATCGATCCACATGAAATCTTTCTTGAAAAAAGCGTTAGTTATTAGCGCAATTTCAATTGCCCCAGTTGCTTTTGCAGCGGATATGACTGGTGCTGGCGCAACTTTCCCATACCCAATTTACGCTAAATGGGCAGAGGCCTATAAGGCAAAGACTGGTTCCAATATGAACTACCAATCCATTGGTTCTTCTGGTGGTATCAAGCAAATCAAGGCAAAAACTGTTGATTTCGGTGCAACCGACAATCCAGTGAAATTTGAAGATCTAGAAAAAGATGGCTTAGTACAGTTCCCGGCGATTATCGGTGGCGTAGTACCAGTCATTAATGTTGAAGGCGTTAAGCCATATGAGTTGAAGTTATCGCCTGATACTTTGTCAGATATTTTTCAGGGCGTTATCACAAACTGGAACGACAAGCGTATTGTGTTGAACAACCCTGGCATGAAGATGCCTGATTTGCCAATTACTGTTGTTCATCGTGCCGATGGTTCAGGAACAACGGCAATCTTTACAAACTACTTAGCTAAGGTTAGTCAGAACTGGAAAGATGCTGTTGGCGAGGGTGCTGCGGTTAAATGGCCTGCAGCTTCATCTGTTGGCGGCAAAGGTAACGAGGGTGTTGCGGCAAACGTATCACGTGTTAAAGGTGCAATTGGCTACGTTGAGTATGCATATGCCAAGAAAAATAAAATGACCAGCGTATCTTTGAAGAATAAAGATGGTCAATTTGTGCAGCCTGACGACATTACTTTTGCAGCAGCGGCTGCTGGTACAGATTGGTCAAAGATTCCAGGTATGGGTACATTCATTACCAATGCTTCTGGTGCTAAGTCTTGGCCAATTACTGGCGCATCTTTCATCTTGATTTACAAAAACCCAGAGAACAAGGCTAATGCGGCTGAAGTAATCAAATTCTTTGACTACGCATTCAAAGATGGCAAAAAGATGGCAGAAGAGTTGGATTACGTTCCGATGCCTGATGTGACCACTGATTTTATTCGTAAGAATGTGTTTTCTAAGGTTGTAACCAAGTAAAGTTAGGTTGTTGATTAACTTCACCTGACAATAAAACAGCTCCACTTTGGGTGGGGCTGTTTCAATATTTAAATAAGCGCAATATATGATAGAAACAACCCAGTCCCACTCGGCACCGACGCCACAGGCTCTTCGTATTGCTAAAGTGCAACGTGTTCAGGACTTTCTATTTCATGGAATCACACAGTTCTTTGCATTATCTGTTTTGATTGCACTGCTCGGCATCATGATTTCATTGGTGAGTAATGCTTGGCCTGCATTAAGTACATTTGGCCCAGGATTTTTCTTTACCCAAGAATGGGATATTGTGAATGGTGAGTTTGGCGGCTTGATTGCAATCTATGGCACCTTAGTAACTTCATTGATAGCTTTGCTAATCGCGGTACCTCTCAGCTTTGGTATTGCAGTGTTTTTAACTGAACTATGCCCAAGCCCATTACGTAGGCCATTGGGTACTGCTGTTGAGTTGCTTGCAGCAGTTCCATCCATCATCTACGGCATGTTTGGGCTCTTTATATTTGCTCCATTATTTGCCGATTACATTCAGCCTGCATTGGCTGGAACACTTGGACATATTCCAGGCTTAGGCATTTTATTTTCCGGTGCTTTTAACGGTATCGGCATCTTGTGTGCAGGTCTTATTTTGGCAATGATGATTCTTCCGTTCATTGCTTCTGTAATGCGAGATGTATTTGAAATTGTCCCACCGGTTCTCAAGGAGTCAGCTTACGGAATAGGCTGCACTACTTGGGAAGTGGTCAAGAATGTTGTTCTCCCCTATACCAAGGCTGGAGTAATTGGTGGTGTGATGCTTGGATTAGGTAGGGCGCTTGGTGAAACTATGGCGGTTACCTTTGTGATTGGTAATGCCCATCGCCTCTCCCCATCTTTATTTGCTCCTGGCACATCAATTGCCTCGACTCTTGCTAATGAGTTTGGCGAGGCCGAAGCTGGAAATCACTTATCTTCCCTTTTTGCCCTTGGTCTAGCGCTCTTTATTATTACCTTTGTAGTGCTGGCATGTGCGAAATGGATGTTGAGCAATATGGAGAAGAAGCAAGGATTAAAAACATGAATAACATCTCCAATATTGATCAGGCTATTTTTGCGAAACGTAAGCGAGCCAATAAGATTGGCTTAGCGCTGTCCACTGGTGCCATGGCCTTAGGCATGATCTTCTTGTTGTGGATATTGAGCGTATTGGTATTTAAGGGTTTCTCTGCTCTTAATGTCAGTTTATTTACACAAAGCACTCCAGCGCCAGGCTCGGATGGCGGTGGCTTGGCCAATGCTATTGTCGGCAGCTTAATGCTGGTGGGTTGCTGCACTTTGATCAGTACACCCATTGGGGTATTGGCAGGCTTATATCTCTCTGAGTATGGTGATCGTAGCCGCATTGCTGCTATTACCCGCTTTGTTACTGACATCATGCTATCGGCACCATCGATTGTGATTGGTTTATTTGTCTACGCATTTGTAGTTGCGCAGGTTCGTCATTTCTCAGGTTGGGCGGGAACAATTGCTTTGGCTTTAATTGCTATTCCAGTGGTAGTTCGCACCACAGAGAACATGTTGCGTTTGGTGCCAGGTAGTTTGCGTGAAGCTGCTTACGCCTTGGGTACTCCAAAGTGGAAGGTGGCGTTTATGATCACTTTAAGAGCCGCACAAAGTGGCGTAATGACTGGTATTTTGTTGGCGCTAGCGCGTGTTAGCGGGGAGACGGCACCTTTATTGTTTACAGCACTGAATAACCAATTCTTCTCAACCAATATGAATGCACCAATGGCTAACTTGCCGGTAGTGATTTTTCAGTTCGCAATGAGTCCTTACGATAACTGGGTTGAGCTTGCATGGGGCGGTGCTTTATTAATTACATTTGCAGTACTTGGTTTAAATATCCTGGCCCGAGTAGTGTTTCGTAAAAAGGTTCAGGGTTGATGAGTAATATGAAAACAATGTTTGACTTAAATCAGATTGATAGTCAAGGGGGTAGAGTGGATTTAAACAGTAATCAACAGGCATCAAAAGAGGTTGTTAATGCTCTTGAAGTGCGTAATCTCAACTTCTTCTACGGGGCTTTTCAAGGCCTGAAGAATATCAATTTAAATATTGAGGAGGGTAAAGTAACTGCTTTTATTGGCCCATCGGGTTGCGGTAAATCAACCTTGCTCCGTACATTAAATCGCATGTATGACCTCTATCCTGGTCAGCGTGCCGAAGGTGAGATTAATTTCTATGGCCAAAATATTCTTGAGTCTGGCCAAGATTTGAATTTATTGCGCTCACGTATTGGTATGGTTTTCCAAAAACCGACGCCTTTCCCGATGTCCATCTATGAGAACATTGCCTTTGGCGTTCGTCTCTATGAAAAGCTCTCACGATCCGAAATGGATGAGCGTGTCGAGTGGGCCTTAAATAAAGCTGCGCTTTGGAATGAGGCTAAGGATAAGTTAAATCAGAGTGGCTTATCGCTTTCTGGTGGTCAGCAACAACGTTTATGTATTGCTCGTGGAGTTGCCGTCAAGCCATCCGTTATTTTGCTTGATGAGCCAACCTCTGCTTTGGATCCAATTTCTACAGGCAAGATCGAAGAGCTAATCAATGAGCTCAAGCACGAGTATACGATTGCTATCGTTACTCATAATATGCAGCAGGCTGCGCGCGTATCCGATTACACCGCTTACATGTATCTTGGAAGCTTAATTGAGTATGGCAAGACGGATGAAATATTCATTAAGCCTAAGCGCAAGGAAACAGAAGACTACATTACCGGCCGCTTCGGTTAATTGGAGAAATAAATGCCAGATAAACACCTATCATCACAATTTGATGCAGATTTAAATTCCCTTTCTAGTCGTTTGCTTGAAATGGGTGGTCTAGTTGAGTCTCAAATCTCTACTGCTATGCGAGCATTTACGCAGATGGATATTGAGACCTGTAATGTTGTTATTCAAAATGAAAAACTTGTCAATGACCTAGAAATCCAAATTGACTTGGCTTGTACGGAATTGATTGCACGTCGTCAGCCTACTGCGCGAGATCTTCGCCTGGTGATGGCCGTATCCAAGGCAATCACTAATTTAGAGCGTGCGGGCGATGAGGCTGAGCGCGTTGCCAAAAGAACAAAGCGTTTAATCGAATCTGGTGCAACTCACAATATCAACGTTGCTGAAATTCGCTTATCTGGTCAGATGGCAATTTCATTGTTGCGCCGCAGTTTGGATGCATTTGCACGTCTTGATACTGTGGCAGCAGCGGAAGTGGTTCAAGAGGATCGTCAGATTGATGAGGAATTTAGGGCATTTGTGCGTAAGTTGATCTCGTACATGATGGAAGATCCGCATACTATTACTACTGGCCTTGATATGCTAACAATTGCTAAGGCGATTGAGCGCATTGGTGACCATGCTAAAAATATTGCAGAGTTTGTAATCTATATTGCCAAGGGTTCTGATGTGCGTCACCTCCCTCACGAAGATTTAATCCGTGAGGCGAACAGGGATTAACCATGAGTTTGACTCATCGTATCTTGATTGTTGAAGATGAACCTTCTATTGCAGAGCTTATTTCAATTAACTTAACTCACGCAGGTTATCAGGTTGAAAAGGCAATGCAAACAGATTTAGCTTTAAATATGATGAAGGATGAGTTGCCTAGCCTGCTGATTTTGGATTGGATGCTCCCTGGAAAATCAGGCGTTCAATTTGCTCGAGAATTGCGGGCCAATGAGCGAACTAGAGGCCTTCCTATCTTGATGCTCACCGCAAAAAGCGAGGAGTCAGACAAAGTATTGGGCTTAGATTCCGGCGCGGATGATTATGTTACCAAGCCTTTCTCGCCTAAGGAATTGTTAGCCAGGGTAAAAGCCCTTTTGCGTAGGCAGATTCCAGTTGAAGATACTGGACCCTTATCCGTTGGGCCAATACGGCTTGATCCGGCATCTCATCGCGTTCTTGCGGTATGGCCAAATGTTGAGCCAAAGCCAATTCTGCTGGGTCCAACAGAATATCGTCTGCTGCAATTCTTTATGTCCCATCCCGAGCGTGTTCACTCCCGCGCTAGTTTGCTTGACCAAGTATGGGGTAGTGACGTCTATATTGAAGAAAGGACGGTTGATGTTCATATCAAGCGCTTACGTGCAGCCTTGGCACCCATGGACTGTGATCGCTTTATAGAAACCGTTAGAGGCAGTGGCTATAGGATTACCAAGCTACCTACGGAAGTTTAATTGCCTATTTACTAGGCAGTTTTAAGGATTTTCTAGCAAGGTTTAAGGATGCTCTAAGATTGCACCATGCTATCTGTTTTAACTAGATTTACTCTCCTCATTTGCCTCGCATTCGTGGCAGCCTATATTGCACTTGCCAATTGGGGTCCTGATATTGCCATTCCTGCGGGCTTGGTTGTTTTAGCTATTCCTTTGGTGTACTCCTACATCAATTTAGCGCGCCTACGTAAGTATGTAATCCAGGATTCCGTTGAGAATATGCCGCTACCTAGTGGATTTTGGGAAGAGGTATTTTTTCGCTTGCAGCGTTTAGTTCGCAACCTTAAGCAAGAGATTAGAACAGTCGAAAAACAGCACGATCGCTTTATTGAGGCATTTCAAGCATCGCCAAACGGTATCTTGATGCTGGATGATCAAGATCAAATTGAATGGTGCAATTCGATTGCAGAACGTTTTTTTGGCCTCAATTTCAAACGCGACGTATTACAAAGAATTAATTTTTTGATTCGGCGTCCAGAATTTATTCAGTATCTTGCCAAGCGCCAGTTTGAAGATCCATTGTTATTGGAGCGTATGGGTGCGGATGCCAATCTAAGCTTGATGCTTCAGGCGTTTCCATTTGGGCAAAATAGACACCTTTTGCTGGTCCAGGATGTGACTGACTTGCAAAAAGCGGATGCTATGCGTCGTGACTTCGTCGCAAACGTCTCCCATGAAATGAGGACGCCTATTACGGTGCTGATGGGATTCTTAGAGACTATTCATACCTTGGATCTGGATAAAGCTCAACAAGACCAGTATTTTGAGATGATGATGTCTCAGGCTCAGAGAATGAAAAGCCTAGTTGAGGACTTATTAACGCTCGCAAACCTTGAGGCCAATACTTTGCCAGCGCCTATGCAGTCAGTCCAAATTCCAACTTTGATGGCCTTGCTCAAGAATGATGCTGAGGCACTTTCCCAAGGTCGACATGCATTAAATTTTGAAACTTCTTCACCTTGTGACTTGATGGGTGAGGAGCGTGAGATTCTCTCTGCTTTTAGTAATTTGGTTTCAAATGCAATTCGTTACACCCCAGATGTTGGTGCTGTTACAGCAAGATGGTCCGTTAATGCTCAAGGGCAAGGTGAGTTCTCAGTTACGGATACCGGGCCAGGCATCGCCTCTGAGCACCTATCGCGCTTAACAGAGAGATTCTATCGTGTGGATCGAAGTCGTTCTCGAGATACTGGTGGAACTGGTTTAGGCTTGGCTATCGTTAAGCATATTGCTAATCGTCATCAAGCACAGCTGATTATTGACAGTATGCCGGGCAAGGGCAGCACATTCACATTACGTTTTCCTAAAGATCGTGTAGCCTGTTGATCGGCTTATGGCACATCAATCCTTTTTCTTTTTCTTTTTCTTTTTCGACTCTTTAGGTAATTTTTCTAGTTTGCCATTTGCATAAAGACACCATACCTTGATCTCTTCAAGCAGCTCAACAAGATCCTCATATGGCAGTTTTTTAAAATCCGCCAAGCCTATTGCCCCAGACTCTTGAAGCTGTAGGATGGCGTCTTCATAGTGGTATTTGCTCATTTTTAAGACCCCAGTGATAGATTGAGTTCATCCTAACAAGTTAATGTGACATTCCCATGTCATCTGCGGACATCAAGTTGTCATATTGCTGCTAGATGATGTGGATGTGAACTCAAAAAACAACGAATTTCACTCAACAATTACTTGTCCCTTCTGCCTCCAATCAGAAACCTTGGGTATTCCTGTCGGTGGCTCTCAACACCTCTATCGCTGCAGAGCTTGTAATGCCATATTGAGGCCAAAGTCTGGTGATTGCTGCATATTCTGTAGCTTTGGAAATATTGATTGCTCCAGCTCGGAGCAAAATTTAGCGGCTTAGATATTTACTAGTAGACTAAGGCCTCGTTTCATGAATATGTCACGTAATTTTCATAAAATAGACATATTCAATTAACTTTGCTTAGCCGCTGGAAATATTTTGACCATCTTTAAAGACATCTCCGGAAAAAATTCATCTGACTTGGTTGCTGCTGTTGACCTTGGGTCAAATAGCTTCCGAATGTTAGTTGCTCAGGTGGTGCATACGCCTTCTGGTACGCAATTACGTCCTATTGACACCCTCCGCGAATCGGTTCGCTTGGCGGCAGGCTTAACTGATAACAAATTACTGGGTAATGATGCCTATCAGAGAGGCTTAACGGCTATCCGTCGTTTTGGTGAGCGAATTCGTGGATTTGATCCATCAAAGGTTCGTGCTGTTGCCACCAATACGCTACGGGTTGCTAAAAATGCCCCTAGCTTTGTCAGGGATGCAGAGGAAGCTCTAGGCTTTCCAATTGAAATTATTGCTGGCGTTGAAGAAGCGCGCTTGATCTATATTGGCGCTGCTCATGAAGTTTCGGCAGTCCACGGAAATCGCTTGGTTGTGGATATTGGTGGCGGATCTACAGAGCTGATTATTGGCAAAGGCTATGAGCCAAAGCTGATGGAGAGTCTTTATATCGGCTGCGTTTCTCATAGCCTACGTTTTTTCCCTAAGGGCAATATCGATGCGCATGCTTTTAAAGAGGCCGAGCTAGCCGCTCGTCGTGAGATCCAGGTGATTGCAGGCGCCTATTTAAAAAGCGGCTGGAAGCAGGTAATTGGCTCTTCTGGAACTGCTCGCGCCTTAGCAGACCTGATCTCAGAGAATAATTTCAATGGCCAGCTTGATGAGGGTCTAACTATGGGCCGTGTCAACGGCTCGAGTGGACTCATCACGCGCGATGGTCTCAGAGCCATGAAAAAGCATCTTCTCAAATATGAGCATATTAATGATGTTGAGCTACTGGGCCTGAAAGATGACCGCAGGTCTGTTTGGCCTGGGGGATTGGCAATTATGATTGCCGTTTTCGATGAGCTTGGTATTGATAGCATGGAAGTGACTGATGCCGCCTTACGTATCGGTGTTTTATACGATCTCTTAGGGCGCTCTCAGCATGACGATATGCGTTTTGTCACGGTCGAGCAATTTATGCAACGTTATTCAGTTGATCGAGAGCAGGCAAAGCGAGTAGGTCAACATGCTGCCGATTTTTTAGCGCAATTACCTAAGCCAGATGCCGAGAGTAGATCAGATAATATTGCCTTACTCCAATGGGCAGCAAACTTACATGAGATTGGGCTATCCATTTCTCATAATGGCTATCACAAACATTCTGCCTATATAGCCGGGAATGCCGATATGCCAGGTTTCTCAAAAAACGATCAAGCGAGGTTGGCTGCGCTACTAATTGGACATACTGGCAAGTTAGGCAAGCTGGCAAATAATCCTAGCTTCAAAGATTGGCGCATGCTGTTTTGCTTGCGTTTGGCCCAGGCCCTATGTCGCGGCAGAAGTGACGTTAACTTTCCTAAAGTGAAAGTATCAGAGCAAGATGGATCTTATTTGGTCAGTCTTTCAAAGGAATGGGCAAAGGAGCATCCCTTAACAGAATTTAGCCTACAAAAAGAAGCGGCCGAATGGGAGCGTATCGGCCGTCCTTATAAAGTCAATTTGAAATAATTTCATTAGGAGGTGTATTTCAAGCCTCCTAAACTACCTAGAGTCCCAAGAAGTGCTTAGCGTAGCGTGGGTTAATCTCTGAGAGGCGTAGCATGGTTAGAACATCTGCTGTATTGAAGTCTGGATCCCAGGCAGGCGCACTGCAAATCTTTGCACCAAGCTTTAGGTAGCCTTTAATCAATGGCGGCGGCTCAACTTCTAGGCCACCATTTAAGCGCTCTAGAGGGAGCGGCAGTCGTGGGAAAGCATGATTCTCTACCGGTGCCATTTGTTCATTGGTCAGGGAGTTATAGAGACTCGCAGCAAAGTGGCCGCCATCACCCATAGGGATGCTTGCGCAGCCGAGCATGATCTCATAGTCATGCTTTTGCATATATTGAGCTAAGCCACTCCAGAGCGCCATGATCACTGCACCGGATCGGTAATCAGCATGGACGCATGATCTGCCCAGTTCAACCATCTTTGGGCGCAAATGATTTAAACGGGACAAGTCAAACTCAGAGTCAGAGTACAGGCGACCAATTTCAAGCGCTTTATGAGGCGGAAGGACGCGATATGTGCCAACTACTTTTAATGATTCTTGATCGCGGATTAAGAGGTGGTCACAGTAGGCATCAAATTCATCAATATCCAGATTCTCCGCATTCTCTGGAAGTTTTGCTCCCATCTCTTCAGCGAATACCTTATAGCGCAGGCGTTGCGCTTCTTTGATTTCACTGGCGTTGCTAGCCCAGGTAATTTGAAAAGCAGGGCGCTTAGGTTTTGTCGTTGCCCTATCAATGGCTACAGGCTCAAGTGCACTCAATTCAGTGCGTGTACGTAAAGCAAATTTTTTCCCGAACAGTTTCTTGGCAATCTTTTTAGAGAATAACTTCTTGATTGCTTCGGCTTTATTCTTTTTTAACTTCTTTGGATGACCTTCAAAACGTGAGTTGAAGATATCAAATGCACCTAATGGGTTTGGAATATCAGACATAGTTTTCCTTAATGAATATATCTAAATCGTAAGCCTGCTGTATTACGAATTGATGACAAGTGGAGCGCAGATCGTTACCCAAAATGCTGTTGCTATAAGCAGGGATAGCATGACAGCTGCTGAGCCAAAATCTTTTGCTCTTTTAGATAGATCGTGATGATCAAATGAAATGCGATCGATCGCTGCTTCAACGCTTGAATTTAAAAGTTCAACTACTAGAACCATCACCAGAGAAGAAATAAGGACACATTTTTCTAATGGATTGATAGGCAGGAGTAGGGCGACAGGGGATAGCACTATTAGTAAAGTGAGCTCTTGTCTAAACGCGCTCTCTTCTTTAAAGGCATAAACAAATCCACACCAGGAATTTTTCGCTGCATACCAGGCCCGTGTGAGCCCGCGATTTCCTTTGTGTGGATTCTGATTAATGTTGTAAGGCGTAGTCAAAATAGTCCTTAAGCTAAAGCAGTCACATGCACTTCGGGCGTTGGAACTGGCTTGAGGTGATTAACAAACTGCTCGGATGCCGCACGCCATGAGAATTTCTCAGCATGTGCTCTTGCCACTTCACGAGGAATTTTGAGTGCCTGTAGGCAAGCTTCCCGTAAGTCTTCATTCATTGCGCCGGCTGTTGATTTGCCCAAGACATCAATAGGCCCAGTGACTGGATAGGCAGCAACTGGTGTTCCACAGGCCATTGCTTCGAGTAGTACCAAGCCAAAGGTATCGGTTTTACTTGGAAAGACGAACACATCTGCCGCTGCATAGACTTTAGCGAGCTCGTGCTGTTGTAGTACGCCAAGATAATTAATGTCAGGATACTTTTCTTTAATTCCTGCCATGGCTGGACCATCGCCAACAACCCATTTGGATCCTGGCAAATCAATCTCTAGGAAGGCATTAATGTTCTTCTCAACCGCAACCCGACCCACGTACAGAAAGATAGGGTGAGCCGTATTCAGTGCCTTAGAGTCTTGCATTTTGAAGATATCTAAATCTACGCCTCGAGACCACAATACGACATTGGATAGACCATACTTTTCCAGGTCATCCTTAACCACAATCGTTGGAGCCATTACTGCCATGGAGGGGCCGTGAAACCATCGAATGAAGGCATAAGTGATGGCGAGTGGGATGCCTGTGCGGGCCTTAACGTATTCAGGAAAACGGGTGTGATATGCAGTTGAAAAGGGGAGTTTGTTTTTGACTGCATATGAACGGGCTGATAAACCTAGGGGTCCCTCTGTAGCAATATGCATTGCATCTGGAGCAAATGCTTTAATGCGACGCGCTACTTCTTTACCCGGGAAAAGGGATAGGGCAATATCTGGGTAGGTTGGACAAGGAATAGATTTAAAGCCATTCGGTGTGATCATCTCCACTTCATGACCCATGCCGATTAATTCTTCACGAGTCTGCTTCAGCGTTCTTACAACACCATTTACTTGTGGATCCCATGCATCGGTGATGATCATAATTTTCATAAGGCGGCCTCTTTGATAAGTGATTCAACAGCAGGTTGAAGGGTAATTTCGGGTGTTGTAGCTGGATCACCCTTGATATGGGTCCAGTAAATAATCTTGAGTTCGCCGGTAGTAGTCTCTACTAGGGCAGAGAGGCTTTCTACCCAGTCACCATCATTACAGTAGAGTAGGCCGTCAATCTCTCTGATCTCCGCTTTGTGGATATGGCCGCAAACTACTCCATCACAGTCGCGCAAGCGGGCTTCTCTAGCCATGATGTGTTCAAAGTCGGCAATATAGCTCACTGCATTTTTAACTTGATGCTTCAAGTACTGAGAAAGCGACCAATATTGCAAGCCCATTTTGACCCGCAACATATTGAAGTAGCGGTTGATATACAAAATAAATGAGTAGAGAGAGTCTCCAACATAGGCCAACCATTTGGCGTATTGCATGACCCCATCAAATAGATCGCCATGGGTAACCCAAAGCTTGCGACCATCTAGTGTTGTGTGAATAACTTCTTCTTGAACCTGAATATCCCCGAAGGACATACCAAAATATTGCCTAGCTGCTTCGTCGTGATTGCCGGGAATGTAAATAACTTCAGCACCCTTACGCGCCTTACGTAATAACTTTTGTACTACATCGTTATGGGCTTGGGGCCAGTAGAAGGATTGTTTAAGTCGCCAACCATCGATAATGTCGCCAACTAGGTAGAATTTGTCAGCCTCGTTATGTTTGAGGAAGTCTAGAAGATAGTTTGCCTGACACCCTGATGTTCCTAGGTGTATGTCAGAAATCCAGATAGCTCTGTAATGCATCATGAGTAGACATTTAGCCTGTGCTTTATGAACCGCTCATGACAGTTTTGAGTCAGTTTGATGACATGATTTATATTGATGTCAGTTTATGAATAAATCTTTGCAAAACCACCGCGCCAATCGCATTTCTCGTACGCCAAGAATCTGGCGTTGGATGCAAATATGGATGCATGTCATTTGTGGCGTCTGCACACTTTCTTTTATTTTTCCTTTTTTGACCAGGGGCAATAAAGATAGAAAGATTCAAGACTGGTCAAAGCGTTTATTAAAGATATTTAATATTCAGCTCTCAGTGAGTGGTGCTAAGCTGTTGACTGACACCCCACACCTGATTGCATCCAATCACATTTCCTGGATGGACATTCATGTGATTAACGCCTTCAGGCCGATCCGATTTGTGGCTAAATCCGAAGTTGCAAGTTGGCCAATATTTGGGTGGATGGCTAAGCAGCTCGGCACGGTATTTATCCGCCGGGACAGTTCTCGCCACGCAAGGCAGGTCGTGGGCCAAATGGCTCAGGTTTTGCAGGCCGAGTCTATTTGCATCTTTCCTGAGGGCACCTCGACCAATGGGGAGTCTGTTTTACCTTTCAGGCCTAATTTATTTGAAGGGGCAATAGTTGCCCAGGCCCCTGTCTTTCCAATGGCGATTCGCTATATTGATAGATCGACAGGAATGCGTAGCGAGGCCCCAGCGTTTATAGGAGATATGGGTTTATTAGAATCCATGGCCAATATTCTCGATGCGCGTGATTTAGAGGCAACTTTGACAATTTTGCCTTCCTACCAGCATGATTTAGGGGCTCCCATCGACAGGAAAGTGCTTGCCACTCACGCTCAGGACTTAATAGCAAAGACCATTTAATACATTTGTAATAAAAGTGTCATATCCTTGGGATACAAAGCTAGTAATGGTTCAATGGACAAAATGACATCAAAACACAAAGAGATGGCCGAGTGGTATCGCCGTGCACAAGTAGAAATCTTAGATAGCATGGATGAAGAGCTCGAAATGGAGCTCGATGATGACCGCCTTTCTCCGGACAGTGGTAGTTCCTCAGTAATTCCGCGTCAGGTTTACTTTAAGGAATTATTTCGCTTGCAAGGCGAATTGGTAAAGCTCCAAGATTGGGTTGTAGAGAACAAGCTCAAGGTTGCTGTCATATTTGAGGGTCGTGACTCAGCCGGTAAGGGTGGAGCCATTAAGCGCATTACCCAACGACTCAATCCCCGTGTTTGTAAAGTGGTTGCGCTTACCGCCCCTAGTGAGCGTGAAAAGACCCAATGGTATTTTCAGCGTTACGTATCCAACTTGCCCGCAGGCGGCGAGATCGTTTTGTTTGACCGTAGTTGGTACAACCGTGCTGGCGTTGAAAAGGTAATGGGTTTCTGTACTGATGATGAGTATGAGGAATTTTTACGTACAGTTCCTGAATTTGAGCGCATGATTATCCGCTCCGGAATTATTCTCATTAAATACTGGTTCTCCATCTCCGATGATGAGCAGTACAACCGCTTCATGATGCGTATTCATGATCCTCTAAAACAGTGGAAGTTAAGTCCTATGGACCTCGATGCACGACGTCACTGGGAAGCCTATACAAAGGCAAAAGAGACGATGTTAGAGAGAACCAATATTCCTGAAGCCCGTTGGTGGGTTGTTGCTGCTAATGATAAGAAAAAAGCACGTTTGAACTGTATTACACACCTACTGGATCAAATTCCTTATAAAGAAATTGAGCATCCAGAGATTACTTTGCCTGCACGCGTCCACAATCCAGACTATTTGCGCGGTCCGGTTCCCAAGGATATGTACGTTCCAGAGATCTACTGATCTGCGCTAGAAAGTGTTAACCTCTCATCAATATGAGGGGTTAACCGTATGAAATCTAAGCCATTAATTACCAATCGAGAATTCAAACTTCTCATTAAGCCTCAAGGCCTTGATCGCCGAAGTAGGATCACTGCCTTAAGCGAACAAATCCTAAAGTTTTGTAAGAAAAGTAAAGTCGAGTTTTTCCATCTCGATAATGCCACTACCGGATTACGGAACATCTATTTTTACGATACACCTGGCGAAGACTTTCGACGCAACAACGTCATTCTACGAGTTCGTGAATCGCGACAAAACGTCTGGGTTGATGATTGGTGCGAAGTTACTCTTAAGTGCCGCACAGGGAGTCTTGCCCAATCTCATCAATTTGATCCATCGCCGAAAAAAAGTATTAAATCTAGATTGCGCCTGAAAGAAGAAATCTTAAGAGGTGATGCAGTTGGGTCTGTAAGATCGATCTATTCAAATAACGCCATTCTGGACGCCGTTCCGATTGATAGCTTATTTGATAAGTCTTTAGCTAGCGTTGGAAAATATTTCCCCGGGATAATGGCGCTACCAATTGATAAGAAAGCACCCATTCGGATTGTTGGGGGCCGTACCAATAAGATTCTGGAGGCATGCCTTCCAATCGGTAATTTAGTGTTTGGCGATGGTGTTCAGGCACATTGTGAGATTGCCATCTGGATGAAAAGCGTAGGTGATCCAATTATTGGCGAGCTTGCTTTTTCATATCGAGTGAATGACGCTAATAGAGGTCAAGCCAAGGCCCATAAGCGTGCAGATAAGTTCTTCAAAAAGCTCCAGCTGGAGTTAGCAAGTTGGCTAGAAATTGGCAGTACAAAAACAGCGCTGATTTATGGAAAGCCTGAGTGAGTCAACAGCTTCAATCTGATTCTGAGATGGCGAAGTCTCCGTACTTACGTGATGTCTTCATTCAGTTTTTAATTATTGGTGCTGTTAGTTTTGGGGGCGGCATTATTGCTTACGAACGCATCTTGTTGGTAGAGAAGCGTAAGTGGCTTAGTGCCGATGAGTTCATGGCTTATCTTGCGATTAGTCAAACCATGCCTGGGCTCAATTCAGTCAATATGGCCGTGCTTTCTGGGGATCACCTTAGAGGTGCTCTCGGCGCCATTATTGCTACCCTTGGATTGATATTCCCTGGTGGACTCTTTGTGCTTTGTATTGGCATGATTTATGCCAGTGCTGCCGATCATCCCTCAGTCAATCTGATCCTAGGTGGTATTGCTGCTGCGGCTACAGGTTTATTGGCAGCAATCACTTACAAAATTGGCGATAGTCATTGGCGCCACTTCAAATCCTTGGGCATTATTGTTTGCACATTTGCTCTGATGAGTATTCTCAAGCTATCACTGCCATACGTGATCCTGATTATGGCGCCGATTTCTATTTACCTATATCGACCAGGTAAGCAAGTATGAGTCTATTGATTCACTTAGCCCTGACCTTTGCCTTGCTTTCCGTCTTAGCGGTTGGCGGTGGAACGGCAGTCCTGCCTGAGATGCAGATCATATTGGCACATCAGTTTGGCATTGATCACACTCAATTTGTACACATCTATAGTATTGGCCAGCTAGCTCCGGGTCCCAATATGCTGATGGTCCTGGCAATTGGATATCAAATTGCTGGGCTGATTGGCGCTGGCATTGTCTTGCTGTCTTTCTTCTTACCTTCGAGTGTTCTCTGTTTTTATGTTGGTCGCATATGGAACCGCTTTGGGGAAAGTCCATGGCGACGATCTATTCAAAATGCACTAGAGCCAATTTCGATTGGACTGATGTCCTCCGGAGTCTTTGCTGTTGCAAAAGCATCTGTAGTGAGTGGTATTACTTTGATGCTTGCCCTCGTGACTTTGTACCTCATCCTCAGAACCAAGATTAATCCAGTCTTAGTCATTCTTGGCTCCGGAGGATTGGGTGCTTTATTGATGGCTTACCTAAAATAGTCTAAAGCTTAGAAAGTTCCTCGCAAGCCAACCATGAGACTTCTGCCGGGTTGTGGTGCAAACAGTCTCACAGCCATTGGAGTAGTTGCATATCGAATTTGCTCATTGAGTAAGTTCTTTAAGTTCATATACACAGTCCAATTCACATCCTTAATTTTTTCTGTGTATGAGATGCCCGCATTCAATAAGTTGTAACTCGGTGCAGGTCCAATTTCCCAGCTTGCCAATTTATTCTGTTGATAGCTGTAGATATACGTTGCATTAGTAAGCCAACCATTGCGTTGATGAGCAATTTCAGCGCCTAAGCGAGGAGCAGGTTGTAGGGGTAGATTGCCTCCAGCATCAAATGTACCTTGTGAAGCGTCACCAAATACGCGTCCACCAACACCATGTTGTTGCCAGTTATAAGTGAGCTCACCCTCGACGCCTTTGATGGTGGCCGCTGCTTGTTGCGCAACAACTACTGAGAAATTTTCTACAGCGGGCACATATTGACCGGTGTAGTAACCGTAGATGTAATTATTAAAACGGTTGGCATAGACGCTGGCTTTAGCTCGCATCAAGCCGCTAGTTTTTTGGATATTGAACTCAAGGTTATGCGAGGTTTCTTTATTGAGATTGGGGTTACCAATATCAAATGTTGCCGTAGATTCATGTGCGCCATAAGAGTAAAGCTCTTGAGCGCTAGGAGCTCGCTGAGAAACCGTATAAGCTACTCCAGCACCATGACCTTGCATAAAGTTCCACAAGCCACCGGCTGAGTATGACATTAAATTAAAGCTGCGATTTTGTAACAAAATGCTCGGTGTAGGATTGGCATTATTCATTGTTTGGGTTTCTAGTGCCGTACCGAGGTTAGGATTTTGTGCCACATTGTTGTAACGCAGTCCTAAATTTCCTTGTAGTGAATTCCATTTCCCTTCCTCAATCCAAAACAAGGCGTTGGAATTCGTTTTGGTCGGCGGCACAATTGCATAGCTACCTGACCCAACCTCTGTTGCATTCAAAGAGGCTGCAGATACCTGTGCTCCGAATGTGCCTTTCCATCCGGCAATAGGATTGTGGGCTAATTCAAAGCGGGCTTCATTGGCTATATTTTTCCAAAGGGACTGGGCTACACCAGAATTATTGAACTCAGTGTGGTTGTAATTGGAGTTAGCCGCGCTAAATTTGAATGAAGAGAAGCCTGAAAATGGATCGCGTGTCTGATGCTGTAAATCGTAGCGATTCTGTGACTGATTGATCGAGCCGCCTTCAGGTGTTGGGATGCCGTAATTATTATTCAGGCGCTCAACCGAAACACCGGTATAGCCGTTCTGACCAATATAAGAAACACCAACACCTAAATTATTTTGATTGCTAAAGGAGTTAGGTAGTTTTCCAGAGTATGGAACGCTTTGCGGCTGACCAGGATTTATAGACCACTCTTGATTTGGACCGCCTTGGTTAGCAAACCCTGGAATACGATAGTCATTAGCGTTATTGATGGCGGTATCAACATGCACTGCTACTGAACCAAAAGCGCCATCCACTTCAACTGCTCCAGCTCTACCATTATTTACAGTTTCATAGCTGGTATTGACTGCGCCTGTAGGCCTATCTGGCAGGTTAGTCAGGATACGATCATTAACAACGTTAACAAGTCCGCCACTAGAGCCTGAGCCGTAGAGTAGGGCGGCAGCGCCACGCAGAATCTCGACTTGATGGGTATTTTGCATATTGTTGCCAACAGCATGATCTTGAGAAATGTTCGAAACATCCCCAACTGATAAACCATTTTGCAAGATCTGCACCCGAGCACCCTCAAGACCACGAATCACTGGCCGCGATGATCCTGCGCCATATCCAGTTGCCGATACACCTAATTCATTAGCGAGGGTGGCGCCTAAGGTACTTCCTAATTTATTAAGTAACTCATCGCCTTGCAAAATTTTGGTCGGCGTCAAAATACTTTGGGTTGCTTCTTGAGATCCAGTAGCTGTGATTTCGAGAGAGGGCTGAGATTGCGCAAGAGCGGTAGTGCTAATGAATCCCAAGACTAAAACATAGATCAGCTTGCGCTTACCCAATGGTTTATTGATTTGATGCATGGTGTTTCCTTCTTTCCTAATGCGTGCCACTACTTGAGTGGAGCAATAAATCTCAATCCAAACAATTCAGCTTGGTGTGTCGGACGATTTATAGGATGAGGCTAGGTGGTGCTCTAGATTGATACAGCCCTACATGGATGCGGGCTGGTAAAGAATCATTGGATGCCAATTGCACTTCATGGAAGAAGTTGTTAGCAAGGAAAAGATTGGGTGTCGCTGCAACGAAGCCAGCTAGTGTGAGTGCATCCAGTAGATGGCAACTAGCAGAACTATGGTCGAGGGTGGGCGCTTGATCTGCACAACTCAGCTCAACATGATGAGACTGTAATCCGGAGTGATTAATGCTGTGGGTAAAGCCGATCCAGTGGGTGCCTATTAAGCTGGCAAGCAAAAAGCTCAGGGCGATCCATCCCCGGAATTGCTTGTTCAGTCTGCTTAAAAATAAGGCTTCCATGCACCGAATCTTACAGTATTTGCCCTCCTGGGCCTTCTCGGTGTAGAATATCGATTCCGTCGGAGTGTAGCGCAGCCTGGTAGCGCACCTGCTTTGGGAGCAGGGGGTCCAAGGTTCGAATCCTTGTACTCCGACCACTTTCTCTAAGTTTTACGAATTTTCAGTCCCAGTACACACTGCCTATAGCTCAGCTGGATAGAGCAACGCCCTTCTAAGGCGTAGGTCGCACGTTCGAATCGTGCTGGGCAGGCCAAATCCTCCTGTTGTATGCCATCTAATCAACTGTTCTAGAGCATGTAGGTCTTTACGACTGAACTCACCTAGTTGTCCAATATAGCCAAAACTTGTCCAAAACGCTAGAAACTTGTCCACTCTCTTGTCCAGATGGGGGGAGGGGGAAAATCTAGAAATTAAAAAATATATATAAGGGTGCTTGAGTCGATTACTAAACTTTTCAAATTTGAGAGTTATAGTTATAAGAGGTATAGGAGCTATGAATGGATAAAGACCAAAATATCAATCTAAAAATAGAAAATAAAGAAGTTGCTCAGTTTGGCACCATGGCCAAAATCCAAATGTTCTTTGAAACTATTATGAGCTTTCTTCGCCTAGTTTTTGCAATTATTGTTGTTGGTGTAATTGTTGTAGCTATTGGACTTATCGGGTGGGCAGTTTATACCGATAATCAAGCTAATCAAGTCAAGGCATCAAAGACTGCTCCCGCAAAGATTCAGCCAAGCAAGTCAACATCTTTACCAGCTTCCCAAAAGCCAGCGATTGATTTAACTGGCTGGCGACAGCTTCGTAAAGATTTGTCGCAGCCTGAAGTGCGAGCATTGTTAGGTGAGCCAGTAAGTATTCAAGGGGGTCCATTTACAGTTTGGAGTTTCTCTAAGAATGGTTCGGTGACCTTTTACAAGGAGATTGTCTACTCATGGACTGAGCCACAGTAACCCACTATATAGTGATGTTACTGATTTTCTAGCTGGGCTATGACATTCTCCACAACTGCAATTGCTTTCTCTGGTGGACAACTAAATACCTCTCCAAATGGAGCCTTTCTATCTAGGTAATTCTCCAATTTTAAATGTACATACTCCTCGGCTAAGTAAGCTGAATCAGTTTTGAATGAGGCCCGTAATTCCCAAACGCCTAATCTAGATGGATTTTCTTTATAGTTCTTGAGAATTTTTGTTAAATTTTTAATTCGTTTCGTTGCAAAATTCAAATCGCTATAACTTAGTGATTGAATCTGTTCTTGTAAATCTGCTAGTTGTTCCTCGGCTAACTGGGTGCCGTACTCGAGGGGTAGCTCCCCGCTTCCAGTGCATTGGACATGGTCTGGCATGCGACCATCAACCAGCATTCTCCAGTTAAGGCAAATTTGACAACGACCCTTAATCACACGCCACATCCTGCTGATATCTAAAAGGCGGTCATTGGGATGATTAACGGTCGCACCAATTTTGATGCGTCCTGCAACCTTATTTTCAAGTATATAAACATAAGCCATGAGAAATGATTTTATATGTTCTTATGCAGCTTTAAGATATTACCCAGTTTATGTTTTGAGGTGAAAGTTCGCATATAAATATGCATAGATATCGGGTTCAATTATTTTAATTTTGATTTGACTAAATTTATAGCCCAATTTATCAAACTAGAATTAATATAAATAACAAATTCCTATTTTTATAAAGCAATAACCACTGCTATGAAGAAAAAAACAATTCACGAAATGCAGGAGGTAGCAAACTCTAGGGGTGGATTTTGTCTATCAGATAAATATATAGATGCTAGGACTCCATTAACTTGGAAATGTTCGGCAGGCCATGAGTGGAGTGCATCCCCAGTTAACGTTACGAGTCGTAATTCTTGGTGTCCATATTGCGTTGGACAAAAGGGTGTTACGGCAAGTATTGACTATATGAGAAAAGTTGCCTCTGATAGAGGTGGCAAATGTCTGTCTGATTCATATAAAAATTCAAAAACTAAATTGTTGTGGGAGTGTATGAAGGGGCATCAATGGGAGGCAATTCCATTAAATGTCGTTCATAAAATGTCATGGTGTCCTGAGTGTCATCATCCCAAAATTAAGGAGTCTGAATTAAAGGTTAAAAGAAAAAAGGCCCCAAATGGATTTTGGGACGATTTAGCTAATTGCAAATCTGAAGCGTTGAAATATAAAAGTAGGGTTGAATGGATGAGGGGCAACCCTATGAGTCACAAGAGTGCATCTAAAAATGGATGGCTTGATGAGTGTGCAAGTCACATGATTCAAACAAAAATGCCAGATGGATACTGGACATTAGATAGATGCAAAGAGTACGCACTTAAATATCGCACCAAAGTGGAGTGGAGGGCGACACATAAAACATCATTCTCTAAGGCAAATAAGGAGGGCTGGCTTGAAGAGTGTTGTAAACACATGGAAACAAAAGGTTTATGGTTTGGCCCGGCCTCAATACTAGAAATATTGATTGCATACGATATCCCTTACTCAATGGAGCATCGCTTTAAGGAGTTTCCTGAGGTTGCAAGACGCCCGTTTGACTTTTATTTGCCTGAATTTAATTTAATCATTGAGTTTCATGGTGAGCAGCATTTGGTTGGGTGGGGTAGGCGGGCTGGTGACGCAAAGAGTATTCAGGAGAGAGATGCAATTAAGAAAAATTGGGCTCTCGCAAAAGGGATTGAATTTCTTGAAATTTGGCAAAGGGATGTGGCATCAAAGAAAGATATTCAAGATAAAGTTATCAATACATTGAAGCGAGTGGCCATCGAGAATAGGTTGAGCTTCGAGTTTCGCAAGCGTAGCCTCACATCTGATGAAATTAAGCTAACTAAAAACAGACTGAAATGGACTTTAGACTCTTGTATTGCTGATGCTAAGAAATACAAAACAATAAAAGATTGGTCTACAAATAGTCCTGGCGGATATCAGGCTGCATTTAAAAAAGGATGGCTTGAGTCTTGCTCCTCCCATATGGTGAGAATGTTAGCTCCTAAGAATCACTGGACTCTTGAGCGATGTATTGAGGATGCAAAAAAATATAAAACTAAAACAGAGTGGTCACGGGCTAAGCCTAGTGGTTATTCTGTCGCGGTAAGTAAAGGATGGGTAGTGCAATGTACTGAACATATGATTGATGGAAGAAGTAATCAATCTAAGCGACTTTGGACATATGAAAAATGTATTGAATTGGCTAAAACTTGCAAATCAAGGGCTGAGTTTAAGAAATTATCTGCCTCTGCATATACAAGAGCGAGAGTTGAAGGCTGGCTTGATGACTGTTTCGGTCATATGAATCGCTGAAGTCGATTTCTTTTTGATGATGAGGTTTAGAATTTATCTATCAGTCTCTTCAGCCACTTACTTGGCTCAATCTCAAGGGCTTCACAGTAGGATACAAACTCAATGATGTCTAAATTACGTTCCCCAGACTCAACTTTGGAGATATAGCTCTGTGGCTTCCTAAGCCTCTTGGCAAGGTCGATTTGAAGTAACTTAGCCTGAACCCTGGCACTTTTAAGCTCATCTCTAAGTAGTTCATAGCGTTGTCGTTCAAGCATGACCCCATGCTATGAGTTAACCCCAAATATCCCATATTAGGATATAGAATATCGACATAAGACAAGTAGGGGGGGGTGGTGATGACATTTCATCGATTATTAGGATTGGGATTTCTTGGGTTTGCAGTTTTTGCTGAGGCACAGAGTGGTTGCGGTACGCCTTATACGTCTCCATGTCAGGTGCAAATTCAAAGACAGAACTCTCCTCAGGATATCTACAACATGGTCAATTCATTTGACCCTGGTAAGGCTTTTAACGATGGATTCAACTCCTCTCAAAGATATGACCTTCAAGAACAAGAGCTACAACTTCGAAAGCAAGAAATTGAGCTAAGGAGATTGGAGATTGAAAAGAGAAAAAGGCAGTTGCAACAATGAGACTAATGTGCCTAATAATTACTTTATTGGTTAGCAATGTAGTACTTGCAGAAGATATCTCATTGAATTGCCAAATGAGTGGAACTAGTTCTGATAATGGAAAGCCAAAGCAGATAGTTTCAACTCCTTTTTTGGTGTCACTAACTTCGGGTACAAGTTATCTGACTATCAATGTGGATGACGTCAATGGAAAGGCCTTCATAAGTCTGATAAGTCAAAATTCAGCAGACTCAATTGCCTCAAATCAATCAAATGACAGTCAATACAATTTATCTGTGAGATATGAGAGTTATGGGGTAAAAGGATTTGAGAGGGTTCAAATTAATAGAAAAACAGGGGCGGCAGCCTTCGATAAGGAGCTTGTCTCTAGAGGTAATAAGGTTAATTTTCATCTCTCTGGAATGTGCAAAAAAATAGAGTCAAATAAGTTCTAACAAGAATTTATACAAATAACTTTTGATTGGCCCTATAGAGAATACTAACTGTAGATGTAAAAGGTCTATCTTGTGTAGACATATTTCATAATCATTCCTCTGTTCATATCCAGTCTCTCTCCTCACCTACATCATTAATTCATTATTTACCTTAGAGTTCTTCTCGGCCGCTCTCAAGAGGATGAATGCCTAATGCATCCATAAAGAGGAGGGGGTTAATTTTGAAAGCCCTCTCTAACTCCATCCTTCTTTCTGTTATTAACTCAGGAAATCGAGTAAGTACATCTGCTATGTAGGACGCCCCTTCAGCTCTTTGCTTATAGGACAGATTTCTATCGGCTCGTGGGTTGTAAAGGCCGTACTTACATCCGACATCCTTAAAAAAAGCATTGATTGTTTGATGTAGTTGACCTCTTGGGCCGTATACAGTCTTTGCAGATAATCTCCCATCTTGGTAGGGCACCATCAAAATATGAAGATGAGGGAACTTCTCATCATTGTGTATAACCGCACTAATAATAGGCACCCTAAGGTAACGTCCTATCCACTCGACCGAGTCACGGAATAACTCATCAAAATCACCCTCAAAATCAATACTTGGGGAGAAAACGGCCTCCATTAATCTAACTGCATCTGGTCGAATCTTTCTTTTGTAAGAACTTAGAATTTTTGCAAACTGCAGATTCAATGATGGAATATTATTTCCACCAATCAGAATCTTATTCAAGTTAGTTCTTGTAGCATCAATTCCGCTGTATCCACCCAATTCAGCACTTATCTTTCTTAAGTTATGTTTTAAACAAGTTTCAAGTGGATTTACCCCTTTGATTTTCTTTAGATTAAGTATTAGGCTAGGCATTCAAACTTCTCCCAGCAAGAATTCTTGAGCCTGTTTTTGATGCCTTCTGAACTGCCCTATATAGCTGGGAGTTTAGGTTTGGCCATCTATATATTTCATCCGTAACTCTAGCCATCAAATCATAGAGCTCAATACGCCCAGACCCCTCAAAAGTATCCTTAGAATCTCTTTTTTGGTATTCAAGCAAGTAAAAGCAGGACTTTTCATCCCTTAGTATTTTTTGATTTTGAATTGGTCTCCACAGTGGGCAAACGGGAGCAGAGCATGATTCAAACTTATCACAGTCATATATTTCCATTTATTTCTCACAAGTTGTCTACAAGAAGACTTCATTGTGAAAACTATGAGGAAATTAATAAACTATCCTGCTAGCACGGAGATATTTATTCTTTCTCCCATTGAAGGCAAAGTTTATTTATATACTTTTCGTGAAAAGGGTCGCCATACTTATCATTAACTTGTTTTTTGTTAAATAAATCCAAAATATGATGAACGAATGAAGTCTTATATCTTCCAACAACCTTTCCGCTCGACTTCCATTTCAACCATTCATCATGGACGAATGCTCTCTTCTGTTCGTTAATTGCCGATTTACCTCTCCCGCCTGCTGAAGGGACAAGGCTTTTAAGAATACTATCTCTTAAAATTTGCTCTTCTAGAGTTGGAATTGCATTCTTGAAACGAGATAATTCGACATTTAAGTATGCAACCCAACTTATTAGCTCAGCTTTGGTATGTTTCTTTGCTTGAATTTCTCTAATCCATGACTTTAGAAGGGCTAGACGAGCAGTATCATTTAATTTCCCCGCCATAAACTCTCCCCTTAGAAGTATTACGACCATTTATCAAGGTTTAAAACACTTTATCCAGCTTATTGTAAATAGCTTGATGTGATGGGTGAGTGTAGCGTCCCAACATAGCCAATGTCTTATGCCCGCTGATACTTGAGAGCTCTATTACATTGAGACCTAAATCTGACATACGGCTAATAGCTTCATGCCTTAGGTCGTGGAATCTAAGTCCTATAAATGGGTTGATTCCAAGCTCAATCCAATGCTCTTTTGAATATGCTCTAGCTCGCTCATATTGGTTCCTGAGGACATTTAAAGTCATCGGAAATACTTTGTCTTCATCCCCTTTATTAAGCCCCTGTAAGACCGCTATAGCCATCTTAGTAAGGGGCACTTGTCTTGGCTCTCCATTTTTAGAAGTATGCAAATATGCTCTTCGATTTGGTAGGTCAATATCAGTCCATTTGAGACCCATAAGTTCACCTCGTCTCATGCCTGTTTGAATAGCAAATTGAATAATGGATGAGAGTAGGGGCATCGATAACTCAAGACAAGATGCTAGTAAATGTTCTTCCATCGTTGAACTGACTCGCTTGGTTCTACCAAGAGGCTTAGGCATACGTTTAATACCTCTGATAGGGTTCGCTATAACTATGTCCCAGTCACCCTCAAGCATCTGAAATAACTTTGAGATGGTATTGAAGTAATGGTTTATTGTTTCCCCAGAACGACCCATTTTTAGTAAGTCATCTCTTAGGGTGAGAACTGCTAACTTATCTACCTTTTCAATAGGTAAGTCTCCCCAACGCTTAATGAGGATTTGTAATCGGTAAGTTTCAGAGCGAACAATCTTCTTGTGGATGGAGTGAGTTTTCATGTAATGAATCGCAGCATCCCTAAAGCTCGTCATAAGCGAATTAGATGGAATAGCCGGCTCTTGGTATAAACCTAGCTCTAGTTGAGCCTGGGTAACCTTTAGCCACTGAATTGCATCGGATTCTTTGGTAAACGACTTACAGATTGGATTCTGATTCTTGCGATAAATACGAACTCGATATGACCCGTTACGCCTTGTAATGGATGCCATTTTGTTAACCTCTTGTCCAAATAGTTGTCCAAGAGTTCTGCCGCGTAGCCTCAGTACCCGTTAAATCTTTGATTTATAAGGGTATTGCTATAGCTCAGCTGGATAGAGCAACGCCCTTCTAAGGCGTAGGTCGCACGTTCGAATCGTGCTGGGCAGGCCACCCCCACTTTTTCCTCTTCGTTTACCCTATTGGGGGATATCCATGCCTTCATTTTGATGGCTATGAATATACTGGTGCTGATATTTTGATGTTTATAGACGATAGGAGATATTCGTGAAAAGCAAAAGACTGAGCACTAATTGTTTAATCGCTGCAACATTCTTGTTGGGTGCCGTAAACGCTCATGCTGCAAGCCAGACGATGGATAAAATTAAATCTACCGGCACTGTAACTATGGGTGTTCGTGAATCGTCAATTCCAATGTCATACACAACCGGAGATAGTCGCTTTGATGGCTATCACGTTGAGGTTTGTCGCATGATTTTGGCTGACGTCAAAGACAAGTTGGGTTTAAGTACTCTGCGTATTAACTATCAACCCGTTACATCCCAGAATCGTGTGCCCTTGGTTCAAAACGGCACAGTGGATATTGAGTGCGGTACAACGACCAACAATACAGCGCGCGCTAAGGATGTTGGCTTTGCTAATACTCTCTACGTTGAAGAGGTTCGGATTGCGGTAAAGGCGAACTCTGGCATTACGTCAATTGCTCAGTTGGCGGGAAAGAAAGTGGCGACAACTACTGGTACTACATCAGTACAGCTACTACGCAAGCATGAAAAAGCCAATGGCGTTAATTTTGACGAGGTATTTGGTAAAGACCATGCCGACAGTTTCTTGCTCCTGGAGTCTGGTCGCGCTGATGCGTTCGTAATGGATGGTTCAATCTTGGCTGGCAATATTGCTAACTCCAAGAATCCAAAAGATTACAAGATTGTTGGCGAGGTTCTTGCAACTGAGCCTATTGCGATTATGGTTCCCAAGAATGATCCAGAATTTAAGGCTGCTGTGAATGCTGCTATTGCCAAGATTGTGACTAACGGCAATATGCCTAAACTATGGAATAAATGGTTTTTAGGCCCAATTCCACCAAAAAATATTGTTGTAGGTCTTGAGTTATCTCCAGCCACTAAAAATGCTTGGGCTAATCTCAACGACAAGCCTGCCGAAGATTACAACAAGAAGTAAACGGCAAGTACTCAACAGTTACGAGCTAATGATATGTTTTTAGACTTAGGTGTTTTTTGTAAAAACACCTTGGATGGGGAAGCGGTGGATCACTGCTTCTCCGCTCTTTTCGGCTTAGCCCAAAATAGCGATCCTAGCTACCTTGACTGGCTTATGAAGGCCTGGGGTTGGACCTTAGCTGTTGCTGGTCTAGGTCTGATTATTGCTTTATTTTTGGGGGTGGTGATGGGCACTCTACGTACCTTGCCAATCACTACCTCTCTTAATAGATGGTTAATTCGTATTTCTACTACTTGGGTCGAGTTATTTAGAAATATTCCCATCTTGGTTCAAGTATTTCTTTGGTATCACGTGATCCCATCCTTTGTATTGCCCCTAAAGTCTCTGCCATCTTATTGGTTGGTAAGTATTGCTCTGGGCTTCTTCACATCTGCCCGCATAGCGGAGCAGGTGAGGGCGGGTATCCAGGCATTGCCTAGCGGACAAACCGCTGCAGCAACTGCATTGGGCTTAACCACTGCCCAAAGTTATCGTTACGTGATCTTACCAATGGCATTGCGGATTGTGATTCCACCACTGACATCTGAGAGTATGAATTTAATTAAAAACTCTTCAGTTGCCTTTGCTGTTTCTGTGCCAGAGTTGACTTTATTCGCCATGCAGGCTCAAGAGGAAACATCCAAGGGCGTTGAGATTTATTTGGCAGTGACATTTTTATATGCCCTCTCAGCATTCGCAGTCAATAGAGTGATGACTTTGATTGAAAAGCGTAGCCGCATCCCGGGTTTTATTGTGTCTAATGACGCAAGCTTGGCTCACTAAGTGTTCATTGGGCAGATGACATGTTGAGCTTAGATCTGGGTTTCTATAATTGGGAGTTATTCACAAACTACATCTTGAAGGGTTTGTTGTTTAGTGTGCAGTTGACTGTTTTTGCAACGGTTGGTGGCATTCTTTTTGGAACTTTTCTAGCCTTAATGCGTTTGTCTGGACGGTCAGCCTTGATATATCCGGCTACCTTCTACGTGAACACGATGCGATCCATTCCCTTGGTAATGGTAATCCTGTGGTTTTTCTTGCTAATACCAATTTTGATCGGCAGGCCGATTGGAGCAGACCTTTCAGCAACAATCACCTTTATTGCATTTGAGGCGGCCTTTTTCTCAGAAATTGTCCGCGCCGGCATTCAGTCTGTGCCTAAAGGCCAAACCTATGCAGGAGAAGCATTGGGAATGACTTATGGCCAGAATATGCGATTGGTAGTTTTGCCCCAAGCTTTTAGAAATATGATCCCAGTATTTATGACTCAGACAATTGTACTGTTTCAAGATACTTCTTTAGTCTATGCAATTGGCGCATACGACTTACTCAAAGGCTTTGAGATTGCTGGCAAAAATTATGGCCGACCAATCGAAACCTATATCTTGGCTGCCGCTACCTATTTTTTAATTTGTTTCTGGCTTTCTAAATTGGTTCGCATAATCCAAGCTAAAGTTGCGATTATTCGCTAATTCCATCTAGACAAATTTTATAGATCATCATGATTCAACTTCAAAATGTTTCCAAATGGTATGGCTCATTTCAGGTGCTAACTGATTGCTCCACATCGATTAAAAAAGGTGAAGTCGTTGTGATTTGCGGTCCTTCAGGCTCAGGTAAATCTACGCTGATCAAAACAATAAATGCCCTCGAGCCTTTTCAGGCCGGCGAGATTGTGGTTGATGGTATAGCTCTTCATGATCCAAAAACCAATTTACCGAAACTACGCTCCCGTGTTGGTATGGTGTTTCAACACTTTGAACTATTCCCGCATCTGAGCGTTACTCAAAACCTCACCCTTGCGCAAATGAAGGTCTTGGGAAGGTCGGTCGATGAGGCTAAGGCTCATGGTCTTAAGTATCTTGAGCGAGTCGGCCTCATGGCTCAAAAGGATAAATTTCCTGGACAGTTGTCTGGAGGTCAGCAGCAACGAGTCGCAATTGCGCGTGCTTTAAGCATGGATCCGATTGTGATGCTCTTTGATGAGCCAACTTCAGCGCTTGATCCCGAGATGGTTGGTGAGGTGCTCGATGTGATGGTTAAGCTGGCAAATGAGGGCATGACAATGTGTTGCGTGACTCACGAGATGGGTTTTGCCCGCAAGGTGAGCCACCGTGTGATCTTCATGGATCAAGGCAAAATTATCGAGGACTGCAGCAAGGATGAGTTCTTTGGCAATCCCGAAGCAAGATCGCCGAGAGCCAAAGATTTCCTCTCAAAAATCTTGGATCACTAATTTAGATTCCCATTTCTGCAAAAACTTCTTTCGCACAGCGGAAGCTATCAATTGCTGCTGGAACACCGCAGTAAATTGCGGCCTGTAAAAATACTTCCTGGATATCTTCTTTGCTCAGGCCATTATTAATGGCGCCTCTCACATGAAGCTTAAGCTCATGAGGGCGATTTAAGGCGGTGATCATGGATAGGTTAATGATGCTTCTTGTTCTACGGTCAAGACCAGGTCGGTTCCAAATTTCATTCCAGCAATATTCAGTCACCAATTCCTGCATAGGCATGTTGAATGCATCGGCATTCTTAATGGAGTTATCTACATACTCAGCCCCCAGTACTTCACGACGTGTTTTTAAACCTTTTTCAAATGCTTCCTTATTCACATTGATCTCCTGTAGTGATGACGTATTAAATGGATTCCATATATTGCCACTATTCATGCTCGGCTGTTTAGCCTAGAATAGTTTGCATGAAAATCTCTCACTCGCTTCGCATTACCACTTTTTCTTTTATCATTTCATTGCTGAGCGCCTGTACTGTTGATAAGCTTGAAGCAAGATTACAAGCTGATCCTGAATGTAAACCAGTCATGAATGCCAAGACTGGTGCCTTGATGCCTTGCCCTGGGAGTGACAGGCAATTTTATAAATCGATTCCGGCCTTAAATGCGGCTGCGCCAAAAGTAAAGCAGGGTCAAGAGGTTCAGATGCCTAATGCCGCTGCAAGCTCGGTATCAGATTCAGCGTCAAAGCCCGCCTCAGTCTCGAAAGCTACTAGTGCACCAGTTGAGTGCAAGCCGCAACTCCATCAAAAGTCTGGCAGTCTCATGCCTTGCCCAGGACCATAAAGTAGGGTGGCTCTTAGCCATGAATGAAGCGTATGATCAGCTCAACTAGCTTAAGAGCTAATTCCCCCCACATCACGCATCGGATCTAAAAATGAACAAATTAGGCGCTTTAGTTGCAGCAATTTCTGCAGTAACTTTATTGGCAGCATGTAGCAACACCCCTAAGCTAGCAAGTCAGCCAATGCCAAAGTCTGGTTTCTTACCAAATTACTCCGTGCTCGTACCAATGGCTACTTCTGAAGCAGATACCCGTATTTGGAGATATCGTAAGGCGGGTGTAAATGCAAGCACCTACACTGCAGTAATTTTGGATCCAATTTATTTGAATCAGAATGCGACTAAAGAAATTTCACCGGAAGTAATTAGTCAAGCGCAGGTGGCATTACAGGACTCAATGGTCAATGCAGTCATTAGCCGCGGCAATATTAAGATCGTGAATCAAGCTGGTCCAGGAGTAGCTCGCATCTCTGTTGGTATTACTGGAGCAGAGAGCTCAGCAGATAGCTTGCAACCCTGGAATTTCACACCGATTGGTTTGGCAATGAATGCAGCTGCCTATGCTGGTGGTGTCAACTCCAAAACTCCTGCGATGCTAGTGGAAAGCAAGATTACCGATAGCCAAACTAAAGAAGTGATTGGCGAAGGCCTAGTAACAATTGAGGGTGAATCTTTCCGAACTGGTGGTGGCTCAGTTGAATCATTTGTGGCAATGGCCAAGAAGGTTGTAAGAGTTGCAATGGAAACTTCAGCAGATCCTAGGGCTACCATATCTAAATAAGGCGCCTCAGCCATAATCAAGAGGCGGGAAATGTATGAAAGGATTTGGGCGCAGGCTTGAGGGCTAAATTAGATTTATATATGTATCCAGAGATGGAAAAGATCGCTATGGCTAGTGACAAGCTCTACGCTATCGCCAACCTCACGCACTGCTGTAATGCCCGATGTCTTAGCATTCTTCTGGGCATCTTCTTCCAGATCTCGTTTTCACCTTTTACTTCAGCTAGGTACTCCCGCACAGTGGTGGGTACTTCACGATCTTTGCGATAGATTGAGCACTCGATCCATTCCGGTAGTCCATCAATGAGGGTATCGGCTTGAGTAAAGTGCAAGCCATTAAATTGGGGATGTTGATTGAGTAACTTAGCGCATCCTTCAATCGTAATCAATACTTGCCATTGCCCATCTTCATATTGAGTAAAGCCGATTTCTTCAGACAGGGGGTCTAAGTGCAGACTTTGCATCATTCTGAGTAATGTCAAAATCGACTTGGCAGGCACTTCAATTTGCAGATCTACCCAGGCATGGAGCTCTGCCTCATCAATGCCTAGTCCACTAGCTGCTCTAGCGAGTTCTTTTGTAATCAGGCTATTGAAGAGCTCAATGGATTGAGTGATATTTGTTTGACCGCTAGTTTGAATGACGGATCCTGCGCCAAAGGTGACTATCGTTGGGCTGTTAGCTGGGCTAGTTGCTTGTATCCTCGGCTCAATAAGATCTTCTGCAATATGTTCTAAGCCTTGCTTTTGCAGGATCCTCTTTAAAGCCTGAGAGCGCTTATTGGGTTTACTGGATCTCTCTAAATTGTTTTTCATGTGGGTCTCCTTGTATTGGCTAAGCAATCTGTTTAATAACTAAACGCCTGCTGTTCTGTACTGGCATCTTGTAGTTATTCGCAATCTCTGGATGCTCTAGTTCTAAGCGTTTGCTATCTAACCTGAAGGATGGCTTAGGAGCTTTCCAAGTTGCCAGTACCTTGCCTTGATGGGTAAGGGATTCCGCCTCTCCCATTTGATTCATGATGTTTTGTTTAATGGAGGAGATCTCTTGCTCACGAACATCGATCTCACTATTAAGTACTTGTAGGCGGGAAGTTAATTCCAGCGTTTGCGCTTTGGCCTCTACAGACCTGGCTGGATCGCCTTTACTAAAGAGGGCCTGACAATCGGCTTCGCTTTGTGCTGGTGGTGGTAGATCTTTTAAAACATAGTCATTCCAAAAGAGATTAGCCTTTTGCAATACGGCGCTCTCTAATTCTAGGTCTCTCGCGATCTCATAGATCCTAAAGTCGCTATTACCAAAGAGCACAGCCAGATCAACCTTATCGAGGTTAGTAATGGCCATATACCAAATGCACTGGCATAGATAACTCATAGGCACTTCATCTGATCCGACCTCTCCCCAGTCACCAGAGCTAAAGGGATTGGCTGTTTTACATTCCAAAATACGAGCAGGAGAAGGGGAGCCATTTTCTAATACAAAGCGATCCATGTGTGCGCTCATAAAAGCATGCTCGGGGTGGATGTAGATCGATTCATCGTGAACAAGTTCAAACCCGGTAGCGCGGGCATATTCGCTAGCAACAAACTCTTCGGCAAACGAGCCAAATCTCAAGGGTAGGGAATCTAGCCTCTTGTTTTCTTTGCCGGTCTTTTCCATCCAGACTTGTAATGGCGATCTAAAGCGGGATAGGCCCAAAATTGCTCCAATGTCACTGCCACCTATGTATTTGCTGCGATCTACGCTAAAATCTTGATTAATAAGCATTTATTTACAGTCCTTAAGTATTATTAGTAAGTTTATATAAACTATTAATAGTTCATAATGACTCATTATAAGGTCATTTTAAACTTGATTACAAGTGCTCAAATTCGTGCAGCTAGAGGCATGCTGGAATGGACTAGATCTGATTTGTCTGAGAAATCTGGGGTTGGGTTTTCTTCAATGCAAAGACTTGAGTCGGCCGATGGTGTTCCTGGGGCTCAATTTAAGACTCTTGAAGCAATCAAAGATGCATTCGAAAAAGCTGGGATTGAATTCATTGGTACACCAGAAGACGGCGCTGGAGTGCGCTGGAAATTGAAGTAACCAATTGGGATAGTATGGCCATTGCCAGCCCAAAAAATATTCGCCTTGAAATGCGTCGGCACATCGCTGGCACAAACATGCCATTTACTAAGAGGCGGAAGATCGAAGACCTACTAGTTAGGGCGGTGCGATATTTTCGAATAATGCGCTCTAGTCGACACAAATCAAGCTTTCCACGACCTGGCAATCTCCTAGTTAGACTGCCTTTGGCGCGTGGCCGACAGGATGAAACTCTATTGCGTGCTTATATTTTTTCCGCCTTGTTCCGTGCCTGGATGATAGGTTTTGATCAATACCCAAAGATCAACAACAAGGGCTATCCAGCAACAAATTTTGTGAACTTTGCAGATTATGTTTTAAAGCGGATTGGAATTGGAAAAGCGGAGGATCACCTTGAGGAGTTTCGGTCCTATCGAAAAAAGATATTGATCGCATCTGGGTTTAAGGTTGTGCGTGGCAAGGTGATTTAACGGGGGGTATAAATCCTTTTGTCGGCTTCAGCATGATGGAAGGTTTTCTCGTTGTGAGAAAGCCGTCAATCATCTATTAGGAGTCAGCCATGGCTAATACGAGTAATAAAGTAGTGAATCCGCAAACCGGCCCCAAAACAGCTCTCGGGAAAAGTATTTCTAGTAAAAATGCGCAAAAGGCATCCATTTTTGTTAGGGGTTATCTACCATCTGAAAACCCAGAGCAACGACAAGCTCAGTTTGAGCTGCTGTGCGAGCAATGGGGTGCCTCGGATCCCACTCGCCAGATTTTGTTACGAACAGTTGAGGAGGCCAATTTGGGGTGCGAGCGATTAATGCTTGCTTTACGACAGAAGATCGAAGGAAAAATGCAGTCGCTTGAAATCGCGCAGGAATTTGCCAAGCAAGCAGGGATGAGCGCATTAGACGGGTTGTCATTACCTAGTTGGTTTTTTAAAGAAAATTCTTCACAAAAATCGCATGCTACTAAATTGCTAAATGCTTATTCAGACGTTCTCGTTTTGCGGGATTGCTTCAGTGATCAGCTCACCGCTCAAATTGCACAGCAGTTCCCCAATCTTTATGCATATGTGATGGAAGGGCAACGTCAGGGAATGATTTTTTCAAGTGTTCTCGGTCAGCGCTATCGGCAAGCTACACCCTTACTTAATTACGCAGCTGTCCAAAAAGAAATTGAGGAGAAGTATCGCCATCACTTGACTTGGGCACAAGACGCAGATCGATATGAAGCAATCATTGCAGGCATTCGAGCCTCACAGATGATTGAGGCAATGGAATTGGATAAATATACGCGCTATATGACTAGTTTTCAAAACCGTATCTTTAAGGGCATTCATGGGCTTGCTGTCATAGATCAATATGAGGCCAAAACAGTTCAAACCCTTCCTAATGGCATATCTTTGAGTGAATCCGGCGATGCTGGCGCGGAAGTCACTGAAGAGTCTGATTAATACAGTCGGCATTCAAACTACGTTTTGCAAAACGAAATGGTTTTTACTTCACAAATATAAATAGGATGACTTATACCCGCACTGGCACTCATAAGTGCTAGTGCGGGTATTAAATTGATTTCGGGTTGCTAGCTTAGATGCAAAAAACATAATGCTTCCTAAGAAGATATTATTTTGCTTCTAATACTCCCAATAGGTGGTTACAGGTACAGCTTTGGCAACTTTTTAGAGTTAGCGGCCCATGTGAGGACAATCATCAGGTCGATCTTCAGAATTTTCTTATCTTTATCTGGGTAGTCAACTCGCGTCAATAGATCTGCAATCAGATTTAGGTGCGCAAGCCTCTTATCGTTCGCATTAATCACTGTCCATGGCGCATCTGATGAGCTCGTTTGCTTGAGCATGTTGTCTCTAGCATCGGAGTAGGCATTCCACATCTTCTGGGCTTTTTGGTCAATCGGGCTAATCTTCCACTGCTTTAAGGGATCTTTTGCGCGATCTTTGAGTCTTTTAGCTTGCTCTTCTTTGGAGATATCTAGGTAGTACTTCACTATTTGAATATTTGACTTTACAAGCAGTGCTTCGAAAGCATTGACCGTTGCCATGAACAATTTGTACTGATCATCAGTGCAAAAGCCCATCACCTTTTCAACGCCGGCACGGTTATACCAACTTCGATTAAAGAGTACGGTCTCACCAGCTGAGGGTAGTTGTGCAACGTATCTCTGAAAGTACCATTCATGCTCTTCAATAGATGAGGGTGCTGACAGGGCAACCACTTTAGTATCTCTGGGGCTTAAATTCTCAGTGATACTTTTAATGCTGCCATCTTTGCCTGCAGCATCACGTCCCTCAAAAATAACTAAGAGACGTTTACCTTTTTGAATAAGGTGACGCTGGAGTTTGACTAATTCAATTTGAAGGAGTCTTAAGTCTGCCTCGTAAGTATGTTCGGGAACTAAAGATTTACTCACGGGCAGTTCTTAACAATTTCTCAAAGATTATTGAGCGGGTGTTACTGGTGCAACTTTCTTAGCTACTGCTTTTTTAGCTGGAGCTTTTTTCGCAACTGCTTTCTTTGCCGGAGCCTTCTTGGCAGCAACCTTCTTAGCAACTGCTTTTTTAGCTGGAGCCTTTTTCGCAGCAGCTTTTTTTGCGGGTACTTTCTTGGCTGGAGCTTTCTTTTCCATCTTGTCTAAGGTCTTAGCAAGCTTGTCAATCAACTTCTCTCTTTCGGCTTCCAACTTATCCAATTTTTTCAATAATTGCTTCACTAACTTTTTTTGACTCATGATGTATTCCTTTGAAGAGAGTGCTATTTGTTAAAGCTTGGTAAAAGAGGCTTACGCCCCCTCTGATGCTACGTTTTATTGAGTTCAGTTTCAAGCGATTGTGACAGTCAGAGCCATATTTAATTTGGCGCTAGATTGAGTGAGTATGTTGAATACATTTATTTTCTCCTCCCTGAACCGTGTGGTTAACCGACCTCATTAGTTTTGTATCTGATCGATATAGTCACAAGAACTTTATTCTGATTGCTTGGACTGCTTTTACATGCTTTTATATCGCAATGAGTTTTTCTGGTATCACCTTATGGATGCTTTTTGGACTAGCTGAAATCTATGGATTGTTCAGGCTGCAACTGAAGGAGTGGAGTAGGTGCTGAGGCTTGATCTTGCCCCCAGAAACACAAAACCCCAGATAAAGACATCATCTGGGGTGATTGGCAGGCTAGAGCTCTAGAGCATTATTCCGGGTGGAAATTATTGCTGGCCATGAAGCTAATGGTGCGCTCAAAGCCCAAAATACGGATGTAGCGCCAGGCGATATCGCGGTATTTGCTGTCTAAATAGCCAATAGCGACTTCAGGCGTCCTTTTGGACAAGTCGATCTGTTGAATTGCACGGGCCCAACGTTTGAGTCTTGTTGACATATTTGCCACCTCCATGAGCATACAACGCCTGGAAAAGTGGCTGAGATGACAGGAATAAGTAATATTTTTAAAGAAATTAGCAAAAATCACTCAAATACCGCCCTTTTTGCCTTTTAAGCCTGTTTTTCAGCTGCAGCCTGCTCTTTTTTCAATGCTTTTGCTCTTGCTTTAATGGGTTTTAGGTACATCAGGAGGCAAACAAAGGCAACTGTTCCGATGGTGGTTTCAAACGCAGCCATCCAAAAATTAGCCCCAGTTTCTAGAATGCGGACCAAGCCCTCAGTGATGTAGAGCAGGATCAGCATGGAAGCCCATTGCATGGTGTAAACATTGCCTTTCCATAAGCCTGGAATAGCAAATAACAAGGGGATGGCTTTCAGGATCAGCCATGAGCCACCAGGCCGAAGTGGTGAGATAAACCATTCCCAGGCAATACACAGAATGAATAAATCCACAAAAGCTGCCGTAGCAATCAGTTGGTATGGATTTTTGGTGAGCCAGCTTTTGAACATGAATAACCTTAAACAAGTTTGAGTGCTGTGAGTGCCAGCCTCTTGCCTTGAGCAATTGCTAGGCGTTGCTCTTCAGCGCTAATAGGGGCTCGGCCATCAGCGTGGGCGAGATGGGTTACGCCGTATGGGCTGCCGCCACTCGAAGTGCTCATCAGATCAGGTTCGCTATACGGAATACCCATCACCATCATGCCGTGGTGAAGTAGGGGAATCATCATGGTGAGTAGGGTGCTTTCTTGACCGCCATGCAAGCTGCCGGTACTCGTAAAAACACAGGCTGGCTTGCCGATGAGCGCTCCATTTAGCCACTCTGAGGAGCTGCCATCCCAAAAGTATTTCATGGGAGCTGCCATATTGCCAAAGCGAGTAGGGGATCCGAGTGCTAAGCCGATACATTCTTTGAGATCCGCATATTCAACATAGGGAGCACCATCTGTTGGCACTGCCGCCTCAGTCGATTCGCACACGGTGGAGATTGCAGGGACAGTTCGCAGTCTAGCGTTGGCACCTGGAACGCTTTCAATGCCTTCAGCAATGAGACGCGCTAAGTCACGAGTTGCTCCGTAGCGTGAGTAGTACAAAACTAAAATGTCAGATTGGCTCATATTGATCTCTTATCTCTTATGATATGGGCGATGCGCCTCATTCAGAATCCTCAATTATGGCTCTCTCTTGGAAAAGAGATCTGGGAGCGTAATCGCGGTCAAAATCTTAAGCAAGTTGCGGCTAGTTTGGCCTTTACGACTACGCTCGCTCTGGTGCCAATGCTGACGGTAGCTTCTATTCTGATCGGCTATTTGCCAAGCGTGGTCCGGATTAAATATGCTTTCCAGGCCTGGTTACTTGATACCTACATGCCAGGCGGATTAAATCAGCAGGTCTTCAATTATCTTGATCAATTTTCGACCCAAGCCAAAGGCTTGACCTTAATTGGTTTAGCAGGTCTGGTCATTACTACGATTATGACGATGGCGGTGATCGAGAATGCTTTCAATCAGATCTTCCGCGTTACCCAACGTCGACCTATTTTGAAGAAGATTGCGATCTACTCGGCAGCAACCATTTTGGGCCCCATTCTCTTGGGTATTGGGACCTATTTGAGCGGTCTTTTGTTTAGTGCTGCAGAAGGGTGGACGGAGACCTTGAGCTTTGGCTTGAGCTTATTTGCCACGGTGGTACCGGTGCTTCTAGCGATGTCTGTATTCTCAGTGGCCTACAAGATGCTTCCATACGCCCAAATTCTATGGAGCGATGCCATGAGCGGAGCCTTTTTTGCTGCATTAACTTTTGAATTAATGAAGTTTGGTTTTGGTCTCTTTTTAACTAATGTGGCCTTCTATAAAACCGTCTACGGCGCTTTTGCCATCTTTCCTTTAGCGCTTACTTGGATTTATCTCACCTGGTGGATTACCTTGGCTGGAGCCGTACTGGTGGCCAACCTTCCTAGTATTCGGAGTGGGGTGGTTAGGGTTATTCGTTACTGAAATACCTCAAATGACCCTTGATTCCCTTGGGGCTTGGGAATATATTGTTTCTATAAGAACTCATTGCTGGAGATCAAATGAAGGTTTGTGACATATTGCGCGTAAAGGGCAGCACACTATTTACAGTGGCGCCAGACACTGCCTTGCAAACTGCCGTCATGGTCATGAGTGAGCACGATATCGGCTCTTTGGTAGTGATGGAGTACGACAAGCTCGTTGGCATACTGACATTCCGTGAGGTGATCGCCGCATTAGCTAAACATCGCGGTAAGTTAGACGACCTTAAAGTGCAAAGCGTGATGAATGCTAAGCCGCTGACTTGCAATATGGAAACCGAGATTGATGAAGTACGCCGGATGATGCTTGTTGAGCATGCCCGCTATCTGCCAGTCATTGATCAAAAAATGCTGATGGGTGTGATTTCTTTCTACGACGTAGCCAAATCGGTTGTCGAGGCCCAGGATTTCGAAAACACTATGCTCAAGGCCTATATTCGCGACTGGCCAGAAGAGACTGCAAAGGCGTCCTCCTAGGCAGCCTGACCTGTAGGCCCTGACAAATGACATAATGTCGATATGTCAGGAAATACTTTAGGCCTTCTCTTTACTGTCACCACTTTTGGTGAATCCCATGGTCCCGCGATCGGCGCTGTTGTTGACGGTTGCCCTCCTGGAATGTCCTTGTGTGAAGCAGATTTGCAGATTGATTTAGATCGTCGCAAACCTGGCACATCACGTCATGTGACCCAACGTCAAGAAGCCGACAAGGTTGAAATTCTCTCAGGTGTTTACGAAGGTAAAACTACCGGTGCCCCAATTGGCTTGCTCATACGCAATACTGATCAACGCAGCCAAGACTACGGCAACATTCTGCAAACATTTAGACCTGGCCACGCGGACTACGCATATCACAATAAATATGGTTTGCGTGATCCTCGCGGTGGCGGGCGATCTTCAGCAAGATTGACTGCGCCAGTAGTGGCAGCAGCAGCAATTGCTAAGAAGTGGCTTAAAGAGCAATACGGTACCGAGTTTTATGGCTACATGAGCCAACTTGGTGAGATTGAAATTCCATTTCAAGATGCGGCGCTCATTGAGAGCAATCCTTTCTTTGCTGCGAATGCCGATATCGTGCCTCAGCTAGAGACTTATATGGATTCACTGCGTAAGGCAGGGGATTCTTGTGGGGCAAAGATCGAGGTGAGGGCGCGCAACGTTCCCATTGGATTGGGTGAGCCTTTATTTGATAAGTTGGATGCCGATATTGCGCATGCCATGATGGGTATCAATGCGGTTAAGGGTGTAGAGATTGGTGCTGGCTTTAAGTCCGTTGCACAACGCGGTAGTGAGCATGGTGATGAGTTGCACCCTGATGGCTTTGCTAGCAACAATGCTGGCGGCACTTTAGGTGGCATCAGCACTGGTCAAGATTTACGTGTCTCGATTGCAATTAAGCCAACTTCCAGCATCTTGAGCCCAAAAGAATCGGTTGATTTGGATGGCAAGCCGATTACTGTGCAAACCAAGGGTCGTCATGATCCTTGCGTAGGTATTCGGGCAACGCCGATTGCCGAAGCTATGTTGGCTTTGGTATTGATCGATCACGCATTGCGTCATCGTGCTCAATGTGGCGATGTGAAACATACCGTTCCACCAATACCAGCATCACGTCCTGGCTCAGCTACAGACTAATCTAAGAAAAAGAAAATGACACCTTCAGTGCGTTGGGCCTTCGGGTCCTTTTTCTTTTTATATTTTGCTTACGTTGGTTTGGTTTCTCCATACGCCAGCCTCTTTTTTCTTGAGCGTGGTTTTAGCGTAATTGAGATTGCAGTTTTAATGTCCATGCTGCAAATTACAAGGATCGTAGGCCCATTTTCCTGGGGATGGTTATCGGATTATTTATCCGATCGCATTGGCATTATTCGCTTCTGTGCGTGCTTAGCAGCAGTGACTTTCTTATGCATCTTTTTTCTGCAAAGCTATATCGCATTCTTTATTTGGATGTTTGTGTTGCACACTATCCTCAGCAGCTTGATGCCCTTGGGTGAGTCAGCCACAGTACATGCTCTATTTAAAGATAATTCATTTGATAAGCGCTATGGCCGTTTACGTTTATGGGGTTCAATTGGTTTTATTGCCATGGTTTTATTTGCGGGCGAACTCTTTCAGCGAAAAGGGATTGAGCTCTATCCGATTGTGGGCGCGGTGATATTGACCTTCTTGGCTTTAGTTACCTTTCGCTTACACGAGCCGAAGATGGAACGCCGCAAGATGGTCAAAGGCGAACTTCTCATTGTTTTATTTAATCCGGACGTGCGCTGGTTCTTGCTCTCTGGTTTTTTTATGATCTTTGCACATGCCGCTCTATATGTGTTCTATTCACTCTACTTAGCGGATCTGGGTTACGACAAGTTCCAGATCGGTTTGTTCTGGGCTCTAGGAGTTGGAGCTGAAGTCATTTTCTTTTATTTCCAAAGTAAAGTACTCAGTCGCTTAGATGCTGCAGTGGTTTTACAAATCGCTTTTGGTATCGGTGTCTTCCGATTTATTTTGATCGCTTTTTTCCCAGTGACCTGGGTCCTGATTTTGGCGCAACTCATGCATGCTGGCACTTTTGGCGCGCACCACAGTGCTGCTACCAAGTTATTGCAACGTTGGTTTACCGGCCCGCTACAGGCGCGAGGTCAGGCCTTAATGGCAACCGTATCTTATGGCTTAGGTGGAACGCTAGGCGGCTTAGTTGCTGGCTGGTTATGGGATGCTACTCAGCCACGCAACGTATTTGTGATGTCAGCTTTAGCTTGTGGTCTAGCCGGTATGGCGATTGGGAAACTACGTCCTCGCCACTACCCGGCTAATTAACCAAAGACTTAAAACAACTACCCTTACATTGAACCGTAGTTAGGACCACCACCACCTTCAGGGGTAATCCAAATAATGTTCTGACTTGGATCTTTGATATCACAGGTTTTGCAATGCACGCAGTTTTGCGAATTAATTTGCAACTGTGCTTGACCCTCTTTTTCGACATACTCATAGACGCCAGCAGGACAGTAACGTTGCTCTGGTCCCGCATAGGTTTTGAGATTCAGGTTCACTGGTACCGATGCATCTTTTAAGGTGAGATGGATGGGTTGATTTTCAGCATGATTGGTATTGGAGATAAATACCGAGGAAAGCCTATCAAAAGTAATCTTGCCATCAGGTTTTGGATAATCAATTGCTTGATGTTGTGCTGCTGGTTCGAGGCATTCATGATCTGCATGCTTTAAATGAATCGTCCAAGGCATATTGCCACCTAAGAGCTTTTGCTCCAATCCAACCATCAGGGTACCAATGTAGAGCCCTTTAGACATCCATGGCTTGAAGTTACGTGCTTGATTGAGTTCGGTATGTAACCAACTATTCTTAAAGGCACTGGGATATGCGGAAAGCACATCAGCAGAGCGGTTATCAGCCAGTGCTGCAACAGCAGCTTCTGCAGCAAGCATGCCGGTCTTGATGGCAGCATGACTTCCTTTGATGCGTGATGCATTTAAGAAGCCAGCGTCACAACCAATCAATGCGCCACCCGGAAATACGGTTTTAGGCAAACTATTTAGGCCGCCTGCAGTGAGTGCACGTGCACCGTAGGCCAAGCGCTTACCGCCTTCAAAAGTCTCGCGAATCTTTGGATGTAACTTATAGCGTTGGAACTCTTCAAAGGGCGAGAGGTAAGGGTTCTTATAAGAGAGCCCAACTACAAGACCCACCGCAACCTTGTTATCACCTAAGTGATACAGGAATGATCCACCATAGGTATCACTTTCTAGTGGCCAGCCTGCGGTATGAACCACTAGTCCAGGCTTGCTCTTCGAAGGTTCAACTTCCCATAACTCTTTAATGCCAATACCGTAGCTTTGTGGGTCAGCATCTTTATCGAGCGCAAACTTAGCAATCAGTTGCTTGCCTAAATGTCCTCGTGAACCTTCGGCAAAGAGGGTGTACTTGGCACGCAATTCCATACCAAGCTGAAATTGATCGGTGGGCTGACCTTCTTTATCCAGACCCATTGCGCCAGTAATCACACCACAAACAGCGCCTTGCTCGTTGTAGAGAATTTCTGCTGCAGGAAAACCTGGGAAAATTTCTACGCCAAGATTCTCGGCCTGTTGACCGAGCCAGCGAGTGACATTGGCTAAGCTAACAATATAGTTACCTTCATTCTTGAAGCAATGTGGGAGCATCCAATTGGGTACTTGGAATGCACTTTCTTTGGTCAGAAATAAAAACTCATCTTGAGACACTTCTGTATCGAGTGGCGCACCTAACTCCTTCCAGTTGGGAAAGAGCTCTGTGAGTGCCTTGGGATCCATGACCGCACCAGACAGAATATGCGCACCGATTTCGGATCCCTTTTCAAGAACGCAGACGCTAATCTCTTTGCCGGATTCATTGGCTAATTGTTTAGCTTTAATGGCTGCGGATAGGCCTGCAGGACCACCTCCGACAATGACCAGGTCATAGTCCATGGATTCTCTAGGTCCAAACTGTTCTAGCAATTCTTGGGCAGTCATTTCATTTCTCCGGCATTACTTATCGATAGGGTGCACAAGCTATTTTTAGCATTTCTGCCATTTTCTCAGCCTAAAACTACACCTATAGTTTAGTTCCAAGCTAAATAAACCAAGTTAGTGCCCAATGCCAATGGGCTTAAGAGGCTAAAGCGTTATGATTGCTTTTTTACCCTTTTTGGCAATATTAGGACGAATTTATGAATAAAACTTACCCATCAGCTGTTGATGCCTTACGGGATATCTTGAAGGATGGCCAAAAGCTCGCCGTTGGCGGTTTTGGTTTATGTGGCATTCCTGAGGCTTTGATTCAGGCAGTTAAGGACCTAGGCGCACAAAATCTAACAGCAATTGCCAATAACGCAGGGGTGGATGGCTTTGGTTTGGGCTTGCTCTTGAATTCAAGGCAGGTAAAGAAGATGGTGGCTTCTTATGTAGGTGAGAACAAAGAATTTGAACGTCAGTTTTTAGCTGGTGAGCTTGAGCTGGAATTTACTCCGCAAGGAACTCTTGCTGAGAAGTTACGTGCAGGTGGTTGTGGTATTCCTGCTTTCTATACCAAAACTGGTGTGGGTACTTTAGTTGCAGAAGGCAAAGAAGAAAAAGAATTCGATGGCGAGCGTTACATCATGGAGCGCGCAATTGTCTCTGACATCTCACTTGTAAAAGCATGGAAGGCTGATAAATCAGGTAATTTGGTATATCGCTACACCGCCCGCAACTTCAATCCAGTAGTTGCTATGGCTGGCAAGATTACCGTTGCTGAGGTTGAAGAGATTGTGGAGAACGGAGAATTGGATCCTGATCAAATTCATACGCCGGGTATCTACGTGCATCGTCTAGTACTCAACACTACGCCCGAGAAGCGTATTGAGCAACGCACTTTATCAGTGGCTTAAGAAATATTACTTAGCTGCACTTACAGAATAGTTATTTAGGAAGATCGATATGCCTTGGAATAGAGATGAAATGGCAGCACGTGCTGCTAAAGAGTTAAAAGATGGCTACTACGTTAATTTGGGTATTGGTATGCCAACCCTAGTGGCTAACCATGTTCCAGAAGGAATGGAAGTATGGCTCCAGTCTGAAAATGGTTTACTGGGCATTGGTCCATTTCCAACCGAAGCAACCATTGATGCGGATTTGATTAATGCAGGCAAGCAAACAATTACTACCTTGCCAGGTTCTTCTATCTTTTCTTCTGCAGATTCATTTGGAATGATTCGAGGTGGAAAAATCAATATCGCCATTTTAGGCGCTATGCAGGTAAGCGAGCATGGCGACTTGGCCAACTGGATGATTCCAGGCAAGATGGTCAAGGGTATGGGCGGCGCTATGGATTTAGTTGCGGGAGTAAAGCATGTGGTTGTCTTGATGGAGCACGTTGCCAAGAAAAAAGATGGCACTGAAGAAATCAAGATCTTGCCTAAGTGCACGTTGCCGTTGACTGGCGTAGGTGTAATTAGCCGCATCATTACTGATCTTTGTGTGCTTGATATCACGCCTAAGGGCTTAAAGTTAGTTGAGCTAGCTCCCGGCGTGAGCAAGGAAGAAGTCGTATCCAAAACAGGCGCCCCTGTAGATACATCAGGTTTCTAACCTTTTTCATTGGATAGTGAAATAATGGGGTCGATGACCCCATTTCTATTTCTAAAGACCCTTATATGAGCGTTGTAGATCATTCCCTTCACGCACACAAGCAGGGTGATGCAAAGCACTCCCATGCTAAGGAAGTATCTAATCAGAATCTATTGCTGATTGCTTTAGTTTTGACTCTTGGCTTTTCTGGGGTTGAAGCTGCCGCCGCTTACTTTGCTGGATCGCTAGCCTTAATCTCAGATGCAGGTCACATGGTGACGGACGCAGCCGCATTGGGTCTGGCGCTCTTGGCGCAAATTATTGCTAGAAGACCGCCATCGCCAAAACATTCTTTTGGTTTTGGCAGAGCAGAGGCGCTCGCTGCATTTGTCAACGGTATTGCTATGTTGGCCTTGGTGGCCTGGATTGTTGGTGAAGCGCTAACGCGTTTTTTCACGCCCCATCAAGTAGATGGTTTGACTGTCACGGTAGTAGCCGCCGTCGGCTTGCTCATGAATATCTTAGTTGCGTGGGTTCTCTCACATGACAGAAAGAGTGTGAATACCCGCGCCGCTCTAGTGCACGTGATGGGTGATCTCTTGGGATCAGTTGGTGCGTTGATTGCGGGTCTCGTCATTCAATTTACCGGCTGGATGCCAGCCGATGCTTTACTTTCAATTTTTGTTTCTCTATTGATCCTTAAATCTACTTTCTCGATCTTGCGTGAGTCTTATCACTTCTTAATGGAAGGCGTTCCACTGCATATTGATTACTTGGAAGTTGGTAGTGATTTAAAAAAGGTTCCAGGTGTCTTGGCGGTTCACGACTTACATGTTTGGGAAATGACGCCTAGTTTTCCTGCGCTGATTGGACATATTGAGATTGCTCAGATGTCTGAGTGGCCAGAAATCATGTCGCGCATTAATGTGATGTTGCTTAATAAGCATGGCATTGATCATGTGACTCTGCAGCCAGAGGTTGCGGGTATGGTCGATGAGCATACTCACGATGAGCAGCTCAATGAAGAGATTAAGCAATCAGATGTCATCCATCGGGGCGATACTTTTTTTGTTACCTGCACTAGTCCTGATGGTCCGCATCGAATGGCGTATCACGCCTGGGGTAATCCCGCCAACTCAAAAGTATTAATTTGTGTTCATGGTCTAACCCGTAGGGGTAGTGATTTCAAAACTTTGGCTGAGGCCATGAGTCATGACTACTATGTTGTGTGTCCTGATGTCGTCGGGCGAGGAGATTCTGATCGATTAAAGAACCCCATGCTATACGCAGTCCCACAGTACGTCGCAGATATGGCGAGCCTGATCAAACAGTTGGGTGTTGCGCAAGTAGATTGGTTTGGTACCTCAATGGGTGGTCTCATTGGCATGGTCTATGCCTCGATGCCTAAGAATCCAATTCGTCGTATGTTGATTAATGATGTGGGTCCACGCATTGAACCTGAGGCTATTAAGCGTCTCGGCTCTTACGTTGGTCAGCCATTTGTATTCAAAGAGCGCCCCGATGCTCTGCAACGTTTGAATGAGATTTGCGCATCTTTTGGCAGTCATACTCCTGAAGAGTGGGAGGTTTATAACGGACCAATGCTGGTACAAAAGGATGGTCTCTGGGTTATGCACTATGACCCAGATATTTCTGTACCGTTTGCCTCCGTCAATCCAATCATGGCAAAGGCAGGGGAGATGGCTATGTGGCACGCCTTTAAACAAATTCACATTCCGATGTTGATTGTTCGTGGTGGCGAATCGGATTTGTTGTCAGCCAAGACTGTAGCGGAGATGTGCAGGGTCAATCCTCATATTCGGAGTATTGAAATTCCAGGAGTGGGGCATGCACCTGCTTTTGTGAAGCCAGAACAAGTTGCATTAGCAAAAGAATTCTTTAGCTAAGGATTTTAGTCGCCCATGTCAAATGCTGGTAATGCATCTGAGAGTATCAAAATTATTGATGGCTGGTATGGTGAGCCTTCAGAAGATCATGCTGCTGGCGTACTCAGCATTCTCAAGCAGCTTCACTTGGATGAAGCTACGCTAATCGCCGCAAATAATATTGCTCGTACCCATGGCAAAGAGGCGCTCACTAAGCTCATTGGTGATGAGTCAGCCAAACTCCTGATTGGATATCGCGGTCTCAGGCAAGCACAGGCAAAGCTAGTTCGTAATGATGGTGGTCTGAGCATCTCTGGGCAGGAAGAAATGCTTAGAAAGATGTTGCTCGCTTTTGGTGATGACTTACGTGTAGTCCTTATTTATCTTGCTTCTCGCCTTCAAACACTGCGATGGATTACCCATGAAAAAATGGAGATGCCAAAGGCCTGGGCGCAAGAGATTTTAAATATTGATGCCTCATTGGCTAATCGCCTAGGTATCTGGCAAATGAAGTGGGAGATGGAAGACTTGGCGTTTCGAGTGCTATCTCCAGAAACCTATCGTGATATCGCCAAGATGTTGGATGGCAAGCGTATTGAGCGTGAGTTTTTTATTGAGCAGATAGTCAGAAAACTCCAGGAAGAATTAACTGCTGCTCATATTCAGGGTGAAGTTCAGGGTCGCCCAAAGCACATCTACAGTATTTGGAAAAAGATGCAGGGCAAGTCACTGGATTTTGCCAATCTCTACGACGTCAGAGCATTCAGAGTTTTAGTGGCTGATGTTAAATCTTGCTACGCTATTTTAGGAATAGTGCATAACGTGTGGCAACCTGTCCCACGCGAGTTCGATGACTACATTGCGCGTCCTAAACCTAACGGCTATCAATCCTTGCATGCGGTGGTGATGGATGAGCATGGCACCGCATTTGAGATTCAAGTACGTACTAATGAAATGCATCAACAGGCTGAGTATGGCTTGGCTGCACACTGGCGTTACAAGGAGGGTGCTTATATTGGTGCTGCAACACCGCCAAAAAACAAGCCCACATCGAATGCTTCAAGTTCTCCAAACCCCAGTCATCAAACTGGCACTCATAGTGCAGCAGTAGCCTACGAGCGCCAAATTGCATGGGCTAGACAGCTCATCTCTTGGAAAGAAGATGCTTGGGAGCAGCTCAAACATCACGAGATTGATGATCATATTTATGTTCTCACCCCATTAGGAAAAGTGATTTCCTTGGAGAAGGGCTCATCCCCAATCGACTTTGCTTATGCGGTTCATACCGATCTCGGTCATCGCTGTCGTGGCGCTCGAGTTGATGGCGCAATGGTTCCATTAGATACGCCATTGCAGAATGGTCAAACAATTGAAATCATTGCTGTGAAGCATGGCGGACCCTCACGAGATTGGATTAGCGCGAACCGTAACTACTTGCGCTCGCAGCGTGCCCGCACGCGTGTGCGGACTTGGTTTAATGCATTGGACGATGAAGAGGCTGGCGCTAAATCTGCCGATACCAAAGCCGAGCAAAAGCCTGAAGCCAAGGCGGCTGCTCCAACTCCAGAGATTATTCTCAAGCAAAGCACTCGTAAGCAGGGTCAAGCGGGCGATGTTTTGGTGGTGGGGGTAGATTCTTTGCTCACCCAGTTGGCGCGTTGCTGTAGACCGGTACCTCCCGACGCCATTGCGGGTTTTGTGACCCAAGGTCGTGGCGTGTCTATTCATCGTCGATCTTGCAAAACTTTTAGAGGGTTGCTAGAGCGAGCTCCTGAGCGTGTGATTCAGACCGCTTGGAATGAGTCTGGTGTTGAACCTACGATTGGAAATGACGCTAAGCGTGTCTTCCCTGCAGATTTAGCAGTAACTGGTTTAGACCGTCCTGAGCTCATGCGCGAGTTGTTTGAAATATTGACTCGCCAGGGTGTTCACGTGATTGATTTGCGTAAATCCGCAAAGAGGGGCCTGGCTCAAATCCTATTGACTGTGGAAATTAAAGACTCAGAAGCCTTACGTTTGGTTCAAAACAGTCTTGAAGAGGTCAAAGGCGTGACCCAAGTGCGCCGCCGGTGATAAACTCTATGGCTATATAGGCTCGTAGCTCAGCTGGTTAGAGCACCACCTTGACATGGTGGGGGTCGTTGGTTCGAGTCCAATCGAGCCTACCAACGAATAAAGACCCAAAAAGTGCGCGGTTGCCGAAAAGCTCCCGCGCTTTCTTTTTGGTGGATGTTATGCAGTACATCAGTCAATCGGCTGAATCTTAATAAGATGGGGTGGTCATGCTTGTAGTTACTCTGCCAGATGGATCTAAACGTGAGTTTGATGCTCCCGTGCGTGTTCTCGATGTTGCTCAAAGCATTGGTAGCGGTCTTGCCAAAGCTGCCCTCGGAGGCATTGTCGACGGCAAGATGGTTGATGCCAGCTTCGTTATCGACAAAGATAGTCAACTGGCCATCATTACCGATAAAAGCCCAGAGGCTCTGGAAATCGTGCGTCACTCCACAGCACATTTGCTTGCATATGCAGTGAAAGAGCTCTTCCCAGAAGCGCAGGTCACTATTGGGCCGGTAATCGATAACGGCTTCTATTACGACTTTTCATTTCATCGTGCATTCACACCAGAAGATTTGGTGGCGATTGAAAAGAAGATGGCTGAGTTGGCTAAAAAAGATGAACCAGTCATTCGTACAGTGATGCCTCGTGATGAAGCGGTGAAGTTTTTTAAAGATCAAGGCGAAAACTACAAAGCAGAAATTATTTCCAGCATCCCGCAAGGTGAGGACGTATCTTTATATGCAGAAGGCAAGTTCACCGACTTGTGTCGTGGACCACACGTACCATCTACTGGCAAGCTCAAGGTATTTAAGCTTCTGAGCGTTGCTGGTGCTTACTGGCGTGGCGATAGCAAGAATGAGATGCTGCAACGAATCTACGGTACGGCTTGGTTGAAAAAAGAAGACCAAGATGCCCATTTGCATATGCTCGAAGAGGCTGAGAAGCGCGATCACCGCCGCCTCGGCAAGTTCTTGGATTTATTTCACTTTCAACCCGAAGCACCTGGTTTAATTTTCTGGCATCCAAAAGGCTGGTCCATTTGGCAAGAGGTTGAGCAGTACATGCGTCGTGTTTATCAGCGCGAAGGCTATCAAGAGGTGAAGGCCCCACAAATTCTCGATCGAGGATTGTGGGAGAAGTCTGGTCACTGGGATAACTACAAAGAAAACATGTTTACGACCGAGTCAGAGAATCGTGCTTATGCATTAAAGCCGATGAACTGCCCAGGGCATGTGCAGATTTTTAACTCGGGCTTACATAGCTATCGTGAGTTGCCATTGCGTTACGGTGAGTTCGGTCAGTGTCACCGTAATGAACCATCGGGCGCATTGCACGGCTTGATGCGCGTGCGTGGCTTTACGCAAGATGATGGCCATATTTTCTGTACAGAAGATCAGATTCAGTCAGAGGTAGCTGCATTTGATAAAGCAGTTCGTGATGTCTATAAAGATTTTGGATTTACTGAAGTGGCCGTCAAGCTAGCCTTACGCCCTGTAAAGCGCGTTGGTGACGATGCGATTTGGGATAAAGCCGAGGCCGCCTTACGTGGCGCCTTGACTGCTTCAGGCCAAGAATGGGAAGAATTGCCAGGCGAAGGTGCTTTTTACGGTCCAAAGATCGAATATCACCTCAAGGACTCCATTGGACGCACTTGGCAGTGCGGCACAATCCAAGTAGATTTCTCGATGCCGGCCCGTTTAGGTGCGGAATATGTCACCGAAGAGAACACCCGTAAGGCTCCAGTGATGCTTCATAGGGCAATTGTGGGCTCTTTAGAGCGTTTTATCGGCATTTTGATCGAAAACCATGCCGGAAACATGCCAGTTTGGCTTGCCCCGACCCAGGCTGTAGTCCTGAATATCTCTGACAATTCCGCTGCATATGCACAAAAAGTCCAGCAATCTCTGAAAAAACAAGGGTTTAGAGTCGAATCGGATTTGCGGAATGAGAAAATTACGTATAAAATACGCGAGCACGCATTACAGAAGCTCCCATTTTTGTTAGTTGTTGGGGATAAAGAAGCAGAAAGTAATTCGGTGGCCGTTCGTGCCCGTGGCGGAGTGGATTTAGGCGTAATGCCTCTTGATGCCTTCGTTGCCCGACTCCAGCAGGATATTTCCCAGAAAGTCGGACCCGAGCCTAGCTAGGGGTGGAATGGTTTTTATTGTTTTTTTAAAGGAATTAAGAAGATCGCTACTGATAAATCGCAGCGCATAAACCGGGAGATTACTGCTCCTGAAGTGCGTCTGATTGGACTGGATGGAGAACCCATCGGTGTAGTTAAGTTGAGTGAAGCCCTGGCTTTAGCAGAAGAGAAAGAGACCGATTTGGTTGAAATTGCTCCGACAGCTGTGCCACCTGTAGTCCGGATCATGGACTTCGGCAAATTCAAGTACCAAGAAGCCAAACGTTTGCATGAAGCTAAGCTCAAGCAAAAAGTGATTCAGGTGAAGGAAGTGAAATTCCGTCCTGGCACAGATGATGGTGACTATGGTGTGAAGCTACGCAATCTAATCCGCTTTTTGGAAGATGGCGATAAGACAAAGATTACGCTGCGGTTTCGGGGTCGTGAAATGGCCCACCAAGAAATCGGAGTCAGAATGTTGGAGCGTTTGAAGGCAGACCTGATTGAATATGGTCAAGTAGAACAGTTTCCAAAGATGGAAGGCCGCCAGATGGTGATGGTATTGGCTCCCATTCGTAAGGCTAAGTAACTAGGTTCTACCTGGTTCTTATGTAGGGAGGAGTCGCAAGACTCTGGTAGTTTGAAGTGCTTCTAGGTACAGGAAGCGTAACCGTCGGTTACCACCTATGTTGCACAAGCAATTGAAGGGGTGCTTTATGCCCAAGATGAAGAGCAAGAGTAGCGCTAAAAAGCGCTTCACGGTTCGCGCAGGCGGAACGATCAAACGAGGCCAGGCTTTTAAACGCCACATCCTCACCAAGAAGACCACAAAGAACAAGCGTCACCTCCGTGGTTCCACGGAAGTTGCGAAGGCAGACGTTAAGTCAATTCGCTCCATGCTTCCATACGCTTAACCTCAGACTAGATTAGGAGAAATAAATGCCAAGAGTCAAACGTGGGGTTACAGCAAGAGCCCGTCATAAGAAAATCACCGATGCCGCAACAGGTTATCGTGGACGTCGTAAAAATGTATTCCGTATTGCTAAGCAAGCAGTTATGCGTGCTGGTCAATATGCGTATCGCGACCGTCGCAATAAGAAACGTGTATTCCGCGCATTGTGGATTGCTCGTATCAACGCGGCAGTTCGTCAGCATGACATGACCTATAGCGTATTCATGAATGGCATGAAGAAAGCTGCGATCGAACTCGACCGCAAAGTGCTTTCCGATATGGCCATTGCTGACAAAGCGGCTTTTGCTGCTTTGGTTACTCGGATCAAATCCGTAGTAAGCGCTGCAGCTTAATTCTTAGTTTATTTAATAACTAAGCTGCAATGGTTTCTCTCGACCACATTGTCGAGGATGCTAAACGTGATTTCCTCGGAGCTGCCGATGCGGCGGCTTTAGAGGACGCGAAAGCCAAGTATCTCGGTAAATCAGGTGTTCTCACTGAGCGTCTAAAAGCGCTTGGTGGAATGTCGCCTGATGAGCGCAAGAGTGCTGGCGCCCAAATTAATCAAATCAAAACCCAAGTAGAAGCTGCATTACAAGAGCGTCGCCAAGCATTGGCTGATGCCGTATTGCTACAACGTCTTGCGGCGGAATCAATTGACGTCTCTTTGCCTGGCCGTGGCCAAGCAGTAGGTAGCTTGCATCCTGTGATGCGCACCTGGGAGCGTGTTGAAGAGATCTTCCGCTCCATTGGTTTTGATGTTGCAGATGGCCCTGAAATTGAGACTGATTGGTTTAACTTCACCGCCTTAAATAGTCCGGAGAATCATCCTGCACGTTCCATGCAGGACACCTTCTATATCGATGGTAAAGATTCCAATGGAAAGCCTTTGTTATTGCGCACCCATACCAGCCCGATTCAGGTTCGTTATGCGAGTGAGCATGTCAAGAAGTACGCCAATGCTGATGTGATGCCACCAATCAAAGTGATTGCACCGGGTAGAACATATCGTGTTGATAGCGATGCTACCCATTCACCGATGTTTCATCAGGTTGAAGGCTTGTGGATTGCAGAGAGCGTTTCCTTTGCCGATCTCAAGGGTGTGTATACCGATTTCTTGAGAACTTTTTTCGAGACGAATGAGTTACAGGTTCGTTTCCGCCCATCGTATTTCCCATTCACTGAACCTTCAGCTGAAATTGATATGGCCTTTGGTAGCGGTAAGCTAGCTGGCCGTTGGTTAGAGATTTCTGGGGCAGGGCAGGTTCATCCTAATGTATTACGCAATATGGGCATTGATCCAGAGCGCTATACCGGTTTTGCTTTTGGCTCTGGTTTAGAGCGCTTGACGATGTTGCGTTATGGCGTTGATGATTTACGTCTTTTCTTTGAGAACGATCTCCGTTTCTTAGCGCAATTTCCGGCTTAATTTGCCAACCTTCCAATAGTAGATAGCGCATATGCAATTTTCTGAATCTTGGTTACGCCAATATGTAAATCCTTCGCTCGATAGCAATGCATTAGGTCATGCAATGACTATGGCTGGGCTTGAGGTGGAGGAGCAGCATTCAGTAGCGCCTCCATTTACCAAGATTGTGGTTGCACAAATTCTTTCTGCTGAGCAGCATCCTGATGCAGACCGCTTGCGCGTTTGCAAGGTCGACGCAGGAACTGGCCAAGAGTTACAAATTGTTTGCGGTGCGCCGAATGCGCGTGCAGGTATCAAGATCCCTTGCGCCATGGTTGGCGCTGAATTGCCACCAGCAGAAGTGGGTGGCAAACCATTCATGATCAAAGTGGGTAAGTTACGTGGTGTCGAAAGCCAGGGGATGTTGTGCTCTGGTCGCGAGCTTGGTCTTGGTGATGATCACGAAGGTATTTTGGAGTTACCTGCAGATGCTCCAGTTGGCGAAGATATTCGTCAGTATTTAAGTCTGGATGATCAGATCTTTGTGATTAAGTTGACTCCTAATAAAGCGGATTGTTTGTCTCTAATGGGGATGGCGCGTGAAGTGTCAGCCATTACTGGTGCTCCATTGTGTGTACCCAAGTGGACCCCTGTTGATGTTTCTATGCAAGACAAGCTCAAAGTTACGGTTGAAAGCACTGATCTTTGCGGTCGTTTTGCTGGTCGCGTGATTCGTGGCGTCAATCCAAAAGCTGAAACACCAGATTGGATCATTCAACGACTTTGCAATGCGGGTCAAAGAAGCATTTCTCCTTTAGTGGATTTATCTAACTACGTCATGTTAGAAATGGGCCAGCCAACCCACGTATTTGACATTGATAAATTGACTGGCGACATCTCTGTTCGTTGGGCAAAGTCTGGCGAAAGTCTCGAGCTATTAAATGGCCAGACAGTCACTTTGCAAGGCCCGGATTCTGCTGGCAAGATTCAAGAGGCTGGCGTAGTTGCCGATCAAAATGGTCCCGTAGCATTAGCTGGCATCATGGGTGGCAATCATTGTGCAGTCACCGATGACACTAAAAATATTTATGTTGAAGCGGCCTATTGGCAGCCTGCGGCGATTCAAGGTCGTGCCCGTCGCTTTAATTTCAGTACGGATGCGGCACATCGTTTTGAGCGTGGCGTCGATCCACAAAATACGGCTCATTGCTTAGAGTACTTAACCGCCTTGATCGCTGAGGTGTGTGGTGGTCAAGTTGGCCCAATTGATGATCAGATATTAGCCATTCCTGAGCGTAAACCGGTGAGCATGCGTTTGGCTCGTGCCATGAAGGTTATTGGTATCCCCCTGACTGTTGAAGTTGTGGCAGATGTGTTCAAGCGCTTAGGTTTTGTATACAAACAAGAGGGCGATACATTTGTCGTTACGCCTCCAAGCTATCGCTTTGATATTGAAATTGAAGAAGATCTTATTGAAGAAGTCGCACGTATGTACGGCTTTGAAAATATTCCGGATGTGCCGCCTGTCTCTTCTTTGAAGATGAGTGCTAAAGCTGAAGCAAAACGCGGCGTTCATTTATTGCGCCAACGTTTGGCTCTGCAGGGTTATCAAGAGGCGGTCAACTTTGGTTTTACTGATTTAGAGAGCGAGCAACGTTTAGCTTCTGCTACAGATAAAGATCTCATTGCCGTGCTTAATCCGATTGCCAGTCAGTATGGCGTGATGCGGAGCAATCTCTGGGGTGGTTTACTGGGTAATCTCAAGTCCAATCTGAATCGCGGTGCTGGCCGTGTACGTTTATTTGAAACGGGTCGCGTCTTTAGGCGAGATTCCAATGCGCAAGAAGAGGCCGGCAAGGTGGTGGGCTTTCATCAGCCGCAGCAAGTTGGAGGTTTAGCTTACGGTTCATTTGTCCCCGAGCAGTGGGCAAGCGCTGATCGTACAGTTGATTTCTTCGACGTGAAGGGTGATTTAGAGCGTGTGCTCGATCCATTGCATTTCACGACTGAGGCTGCAGTCCATCCCGCCTTACATCCTGGCCGTAGCGCACAAATTCAATTACTTACCCCATCAGGTAAGAAAAATATTGGCTGGATTGGTGAGTTGCATCCTGGCTTACAACAAGCTTATGAGCTACCTCAAGCGCCAGTACTATTTGAATTGGATTTAGAGGCGATTCGCGATCTGGGTATTCCGCAGCCGGAAGAGCTCAGCAAGTTTCCTGCAGTGCAGCGTGACTTGGCGGTTGTAGTGAAGCAGGCCGTCTCTGCACAAGATTTGTTGGATGCTATGAAGGCAACTAAGCAGAACTTTGTTAAAGCGATTGAGCTATTTGATGAGTTCAAGCCTAAAGCCGGATCAAGTAGCATGGCTGATGATGAAAAGAGTTTAGCCTTCCGTGTAACTTTGTTAAATCCTCAGGAAACCTTGCAGGATGCACAAATTGAGCCAGTGATGGCAGCCTTATTAGCAGCCCTTGAGAAAAAATGTGCAGCTCGTCTGCGCTAGGTTTAATATTAGTCACAGTTAGAGCAAGAAGAGACTTCCGCCATGAATGAATTAGTTAGCAACGATACCGTTACCAAGAATGAGCTCTCGGAAGCCCTCTTTGATCAAGTTGGCCTGAATAAGCGTGAAGCTAAAGACATGATCGATGCTTTCTTTGATCGCATCGGACAGTCGCTAGAGACTGGTGTTGAGGTCAAGATTTCTGGGTTTGGTAATTTCCAGTTGCGCAATAAATCTGCACGACCAGGTCGCAACCCTAAGACCGGTCAAATGATTCCGATTGCAGCTCGTCGCGTTGTAACTTTTCATGCAAGTCAAAAGCTCAAGGACGTAGTTGAGTCACATGCTCGAGAAAACAGCATTTGATGCTGGGTCGGTGCTGCTGAGCTCGCAGCTCCCCCCAATCCCCGCTAAGCGTTATTTCACCATTGGTGAGGTCTCTGACCTCTGCGGTGTCCGCTCTCACGTGCTCCGTTATTGGGAGCAAGAATTTACCCAGTTAAGCCCTCAAAAGCGCCGGGGCAATCGTCGCTACTACCAACATCATGAGGTTGTTCTAATCCGTAAGATTAGGGCGCTTTTATATGAAGAAGGCTTCACCATCAGTGGAGCTAGAAATCGCCTAGAAGAAGCTCGTGGTGAGCTTCGCTTGCGCGATGAGTTGCAGGCTGTTTTGCAAATTCTCTCCAAATAGTTACTGATACAATTTTGTTTCTCGTCGGGGCGTAGCGCAGCCTGGTAGCGTACATGCATGGGGTGCATGTGGTCGGAGGTTCAAATCCTCTCGCCCCGACCATCACCTCAATTTCACACTTGCCATGACATCCAGCTCAAACGACATTACTTATTTTGGTCTAACCATTCCATTTTTAGCTCACTTAGGTGTGGTGCCTGAGTATGCTGAAGGCGGAAAATCTCGCATTAGTTTGGTCATCAAGCCAGAGTTTGAAAACAGTTTCCATATTGCTCATGGCGGTGTTGTGATGACGCTCTTGGATTTTGCGATGGGCGCAGCCGCTCGCAGCACTATAGATCAGCCCCTTGGCGCCATGACAATTGATATGAGCGTGAGTTTTCTGCGTCCGAGCGTGGGCAAGATCGTAGTGGAGGGCAGCGTTTTGAAGTCTGGGAAAACAATTAATTACTGCGAGGCTGTGGTTTTGAATGAGGCGGGTGAGGTTACGGCTAAATCCAGCGGTACATTCATGCTACGGAGATAAGCTTTTTATATCCTCAATAAATATAGTATTTATAATGATTATGTTGATTAATTAAATTAAAAAGGTTTAAAAAGCCTTATTTAAAGGCGGATATAGGCTGTATTTAAATATATACCCTAATAAATTAATATCTGTATATAATAAAGATTCAGGAATAACTAATTCTTTGTTATTCCATAAAACTAATATTCGGAGAAATTAATACATGTCTTCTTATAAAGAGCTTTTAGCCCAACGCGAGTTGTTGGATAAACAGATTAAAGAAGCGGTTCTACGTGAAAAGGCTGATGGTATTGCTAAGGCCAAACTCATTATTGAACAGTACGATCTAACAGCATCAGACCTATTTAGTCGTAAGGCTGGTGCGCGAAGCACTAGTGGCAAGGTTGCCCCTAAGTACCGTAACCCAGCTACTGGCGATACTTGGACAGGTCGCGGTAAGGCTCCAAAATGGATTGAGGGTAGAGATCGTAGTAACTTCTTGATATAAGTTATTGATTTAGTTAGACTTAATTATCAAAAAAAGGCTGCTCAGTACAAATTGAGCGGCCTTTATTTTTTGTGATCGATGAGTGCTGCTACGCGCACTTTCTATTGAGTGCCTGAATAAATATAGGCTCTAAGAGTTCGTGTCGATTTTTGTCTCCTAAGACTGTTTCTAGCTCTGGATTGGTTGCTGGATAGCCAATAATGAGTGGATTTTGATCAATTAAGCCGTTTTCAAGCTCTTCCTGCAGTGCCTCAGGGTATCGCGATCTCACCCCCACTGTATTTTCATCTGCTAGACCCATAACCCCAGGGTGAAGGCGTATAAATCCTTCATCTACTAATATAGGAATACGCTGTGTGTCCTTGTTTTTACTAAGATAATGTATTAAGTGTACCTGCTCAACTGGAGGGATCAGTGCATCTAGGAATATTAAGTCTGGGGTAATAGAAACAGCCTTCATGAGGCCCTCAAGACTGTCTACAGATACCTCCATATCTACTTTTAATTGCCAGTATTGAATAGATTCAATTAATTCATGGCTATTTTCAACTCTCCTGAATATCCCCATGGCAATACAGTTTTGGGTGCTTTTTTGGCGCATAGCCCTTTTGCGGCGGGCGAGCTGTTGATCAAGTGAGCTAGCCAGGATGCGACGATGGCCCCCGCGAGTTTTCCAGGCGATTAATTCGCCTAATTCAACCATTTTCTGGACTGTGCCTAGCGACACCTTTAATACTTTGGCGCTTTGACGAGTACTTAGATATTCCAAATCTGGGGTAATAGCTTTCATATATTCTTAATCTCATTAATTCATTTGAAGATTTAGAGAATACGAATCAAATCTATTGGAATCTGTCGGGAGGGGTTTAAATCTGAGTAGGAAAATTCTTATTCAGCGGCTAAATAGGGAAATACCCCTGAAACCCCCTAAATCAGGGAAAGCCCTTTATGAATCAATGGGTAATCGTGTTAAATTAGCACTGTTGTAAGAGTATTCGCACAGATCAATTCGTAAAGCGGTTAAGCCGCAGAGCGAATGGTTTTAACCACAGTTTTTATTCGGGAAACCCGATGAAAGGTGAGCATCATGATGCAGGATCAAAGAGATAATTCCTATCTCTTCGGTGGAAACGCCCCCTACGTAGAGGAACTCTACGAATCCTATTTGCACGATCCAGCTTCTGTAGCTGATCACTGGCGAGATTATTTTGATAATGTGAAGCAAATTCCTGCGGTCGACGGTTCGTCCAGAACTGATATTGCCCATGGACCCATTGTTGCTTCCTTTGCTGAGCGCGCTAAGCAAGGCCCTATTCGCACAGTCTCTGCTGATTCAGCGGACTCTGCCATGGGTCGCAAGCGTGTAGCTGTTCAGCAGTTGATCGCGGCATATCGTAACGTCGGCAATCGCTGGGCAGATATCGACCCCTTGAAGCGCACTGAGCGCCCCGATATTCCAGAATTAGATCCAGCTTTCTATGGCTTTGGTGATGGCGATATGGATATCGTCTTCAACACCAGCAATACCTTCTTCGGCAAGAACGAAATGACTTTGCGTGATTTATTGCAAGCATTGCGTCAAACCTACTGCGGCACTTTAGGCGCTGAGTACATGTTTATTGCTGACCAAAAGATTAAAAAGTGGTGGCAAGAGAAGTTAGAGTCCATTCGCTCAACCCCGCATTTCAATGTAGATCAAAAGCGCCAGATCCTAGACCGCGTCACTGCGGCGGAAGGTTTGGAGCGTTACCTTCAAGCCAAGTATGTTGGCCAAAAACGCTTTTCTCTTGAGGGTGGTGAAAGTTTCATTGCCTGTATGGATGAGTTGATCCGTGAGGCAGGCGCTAAGGGTGTTCAAGAAATCGTAATTGGTATGGCCCACCGCGGTCGTTTGAACGTACTGGTAAACACCTTGGGCAAGATGCCTACAGATTTATTTGCTGAGTTTGAGCACAAAGGTCCAGAGACATTGCCTGCAGGTGATGTGAAGTATCACCAAGGTTTCTCAAGCGATATTTCTACTCCAGCTGGCCCAGTGCATTTGTCGTTAGCATTTAATCCATCCCATTTAGAGATCGTGAACCCAGTGGTTGAGGGTTCAGCCCGTGCTCGTATGGAGCGCCGTGGTGATTTACTGGGTGAGCAAGTAATGCCAGTGTTGGTTCACGGTGATGCTGCGATCGCAGGTCAGGGCGTAATGCAAGAGACTTTGGCGATGGCAGAAGTTCGCGGCTATTCCACTGGTGGCACGATTCACATTGTGATTAACAACCAAATTGGTTTCACCACATCAGATCCACGCGACTTGCGTTCAAGCTTGTATTGCACCGACATCATGAAAGTGATTGATGCGCCGGTATTGCATGTGAATGGCGATGATCCTGAGGCGGTGGTGTTGGCAACGAAGTTGGCGGTTGAGTTCCGCAGCCAGTTCCACAAAGATGTAGCGATTGATATTGTTTGTTTCAGAAAACTAGGCCATAACGAGCAAGATACTCCGGCGATGACGCAGCCGTTGATGTACAAAATTATTGCCGCTCACCCTGGTACACGCAAGTACTACGCTGATAAGTTAGAAGCTCAAGGTGTATTGCCTGCCGGCACTGGTGATTTGATGGTGAAAGAGTACCGCGCCGCAATGGATGCCGGTAAGCAAACTTCAGATCCTGTATTGAGTAATTTCAAAGGCAAGTTCGCAGTAGATTGGTCACCATTCTTAAATAAGAAATGGACTGACGAAGCGGATACCGCTATTCCATTAACTGAGTGGAAGCGTTTGGCCGAGAAGATTTCTACTATTCCCGAAGACTTCAAAGCGCATCCATTAGTGGCTAAGGTTTATAACGACCGTGCCGCGATGGGTCGTGGTGAAGCGAATATTGACTGGGGTATGGGTGAGCATATGGCTTTCGCATCCTTAGTTGCAAGTGGATATCCGGTGCGTTTGTCTGGCGAGGATAGTGGTCGCGGTACCTTTACCCATCGCCATGCCGTTCTTCATAACCAGAACCGCGAGAAATGGGATACCGGTACTTACATTGCGCTTCAGCATGTGGCCAAAGATCAAGCCCCATTCTTGGTGATTGACTCGATCTTGTCAGAAGAGGCTGTCCTTGGTTTTGAGTATGGCTATGCGGCAGCAGAACCCAATACTTTGACTATTTGGGAAGCTCAGTTTGGTGATTTTGCTAACGGCGCTCAGGTAGTGATTGACCAATTTATTGCTTCAGGCGAAGTCAAGTGGGGTCGTGCAAACGGCCTGGTCATGATGTTGCCTCATGGTTATGAAGGTCAAGGGCCAGAGCATTCATCTGCCCGCTTAGAGCGCTTCATGCAGTTATGTGCTGATACCAATATGCAGGTAATTCAGCCAACGACTGCAGCGCAAATCTTCCACGTATTGCGTCGTCAGATGATTCGTCAGTTCCGCAAGCCGCTGATCTTGATGACACCAAAATCTTTGCTACGAAACAAAGAAGCTGCTTCTCCGTTAACCGAGTTCACGAAGGGTGGTTTCCAAACCATTCTGCCGGAGCGCGATGACAGTATTGACGGTAAGAAGGTAACTCGCCTAGTCATGTGTTCCGGTAAGGTGTATTACGACCTTGCTAAAGCGCGTACCGAGAAAAAACTTGAAGATGTGGCGATTATTCGCTTGGAACAGCTTTATCCGTTCCCACACAAGGCATTGACTGCTGAGTTGAAGAAGTATCCAAACCTAGAAGAGGTCGTGTGGTGTCAAGACGAGCCACAAAACCAAGGTGCCTGGTTCTTTGTTCAGCACAATATTTTGGAGAACATGTCTGAAGGCATGAAGTTGGCATATGCAGGTCGTCCAGCATCAGCTTCACCAGCCTGTGGATATGCCCATCTCCATCAAGAACAACAGAAGTCACTTCTTACTGCAGCATTCGCAAAATTAAAGGGTTATGTCATTACGAAGTAATCGTAGACGTCACTCAATATACAAACACTAAATAGGATTAATCATGGCTATTTTTGAAGTTAAAGTTCCCCAACTCTCCGAGTCAGTAGCTGAAGCTACTTTGTTGCAATGGAAAAAGAAAGTCGGCGATGCCGTCGGTCAAGACGAAATTTTGATTGAAATTGAAACAGATAAAGTGGTGTTGGAAGTTCCAGCACCATCTGCTGGGGTTCTCACAGAAATCGTGATCGCAGACGGTGGTACTGTTGTTGCTGAGCAGTTAATCGCAAAGATTGATAGCACAGCCGTTGCTTCTGCTGCTCCCGCTGCCGCAGCCGCTCCAGCACCTGCAGCAGCTCCAGCAGCCGCGCCTGCCAAAGCTGCGCCAGCTGCTAAATCAACCGGTGCAGCAGCCGCACCTTCAGCCGCAAAAATCCTTGCTGAGAAAAATATCGACGCTGGTCAAGTTGCTGGTTCCGGACGTGATGGTCGTATTACTAAAGGTGATGCGCTAAATGCTTCTGCCGGTGGTGCAAAATCTGCTGCACTGCCAAGTGCGCCAATTCCAATGGGTGATCGCCCAGAAGAGCGCGTACCAATGAGCCGTTTACGTGCTCGTATTGCTGAGCGTTTGCTCGAGTCACAAGCAAACAACGCTATTTTGACTACTTTTAATGAAGTCAACATGGCACCAGTAATTGCTATGCGTAACAAGTACAAAGATCAGTTTGAAAAAGTCCATGGCGTGAAATTAGGATTCATGTCTTTCTTCGTTAAAGCGGCTACTCATGCGCTGAAGAAATTCCCATTGTTGAATGCATCTGTTGATGGCAACGATATTGTTTACCACGGTTACTTTGACATCGGTATTGCCGTTAGTTCACCACGTGGCTTAGTGGTTCCGATTCTGCGTGACGTTGACCAAATGAATTTGGCTGATATTGAGAAGAAGATCGCTGAGTTTGGCGTTAAGGCTCGCGAAGGTAAGTTGTCATTAGAGGATTTAACTGGCGGCACATTCTCAATCTCTAACGGCGGCGTATTTGGCTCTATGCTTTCTACCCCAATTATTAATCCTCCACAGTCAGCAATCTTGGGTATTCACGCTACTAAAGAGCGTGCGGTGGTTGAGAATGGACAAATCGTAATTCGTCCAATTAACTACTTGGCTTTGTCATATGACCATCGCATTATTGACGGTCGCGAGGCAGTGCTTGGTTTGGTTGCAATGAAGGATGCGTTGGAAGATCCTTCACGTCTTCTCCTTGATTTGTAAGAGGGAAGAATATGAGCCAATCATTTGACGTATTAGTTATCGGCGGTGGCCCTGGCGGCTACATCGCCGCTATCCGTGCAGCACAACTCGGCTTCAAGGTTGCTTGCGCAGAATCGAATGCCTATGACGATCCAAAAGGTGAGCCACGCTTAGGTGGAACTTGCTTGAACGTGGGTTGTATTCCTTCCAAAGCCTTGCTGGCCTCTTCTGAAGAATTTGAGAAGATCAGTCATCACGTTGCCGACCACGGTATTACCGTAGGGTCAGTGAAGCTCGACTCCGGCAAGATGATCGCTCGTAAAGATGCGATTGTGACGAAGATGACTGCTGGTATTCAGTTCTTGTTTCGCAAAAATAAAATTACCTTATTGAAAGGTCATGCTTCTTTTGAAGGCAAGGGTGCCGATGGCTACCAAGTCAAAATTGATGGCAAAGATAAAGAAGTGGTGACCGCTAAAAATGTGATCATTGCAACCGGATCTAAAGCTCGTCATTTACCTGGTATTCCAGTTGATAACGTTTTAATTAGCGACAATGAAGGTGGCTTGAAGTTTGATTCCATTCCGAAGAAGCTTGGTGTCATTGGTGCTGGTGTAATCGGTTTGGAGCTTGGCTCTGTATGGCGCCGCGTTGGCTCTGATGTGACTATTCTGGAAGCGCTCCCCACTTTCTTGGGTGCTTGCGATCAAGGTATTGCTAAAGAAGCGCACAAGATTTTCACCAAGCAAGGCCTCAAAATAAATATGGGCGTCAAGATTGGTGAAGTCAAAGCTGACAAGAAGGGTGTTGTTGTTAACTACACCGATAGTGAAGGCAAGGCTCAGAAATTAGAGTGTGACCGTTTAATTGTGTCTGTTGGTCGTGTTCCAAATACTGAAAAATTAGGCCTTGATAAAATTGGCCTTAAGGTAGATGAGCGCGGATTTATTCCAATCGATGATCACACCTGTGCAACAGCAGCACCGGGCGTTTACGCTGTGGGTGACGTAGTGCGTGGACCTATGTTGGCTCATAAAGCTGAAGATGAAGGTGTGCTCGTTGCTGAGACAATCGCCGGTCAAAAACCCCATATTGATTACAACTGTATTCCTTGGGTTATTTACACCGATCCAGAAATTGCATGGGTTGGTAAAACTGAAGAGCAGCTAAAACAAGCTGGTATTGCTTACAAAGCAGGCCAGTTCCCATTTGCTGCTAACGGTCGTGCCCTGGGTATGGATCGTGCTGATGGTTTTGTTAAAGTCTTGGCTGACGAGAAAACCGATGAAATCTTAGGTGTTCATATCATTGGGCCTAATGCCTCTGACTTAATTGCTGAAGCAGCTGTAGCGATGGAATTCAAAGCAGCAGCTGAAGATATTGCTCGTATCTGTCACCCACATCCAAGCTTATCGGAAGTGGTTCGCGAAGCAGCATTAGCGACGGATAAACGTGCATTAAACATGTAATTGAAAGCATTAGAGTATTACCATCAAGAGTTAAAGGCGCGCGGGTATCACAGTGATCCCGCGCAGCTTGCTGCCATTGAGCGCTTACAGCGCTGTGAAGACGAGTGGATTGCTTATAAAGAAATCCGCAGTAATGGCTTAAAGAAGAAGCTGTTCAAACCAAAGTTACCTCGTGGGGTTTATCTATGGGGTGGAGTAGGTCGCGGTAAATCCTTTCTTATGGATTGCTTCTTTGCGGCATCCCCCTTAGAAAAAAAGATTCGCATTCATTTTCATGAGTTCATGCGAGAAGTTCACCGTGAGCTTCATGAGCTCTCTGGAATGGCTGATCCATTAGATGAGCTTTCCAAAAGAATTGCTAAGCGCTATCGACTAATTTGTTTTGATGAGTTCCATATCAATGACATCGCCGATGCCATGATTTTGTATCGCCTGCTCAGTGCGCTCTTTGAAGACCGCGTCCAGTTTGTGATGACCTCAAATTATCAACCTAGTCAGCTGTATCCTAATGGCTTGCATCGCGATCGTCTGCTACCTGCTATTAAATTGTTGGAAGAGCAGCTTGATGTGATGAACGTTGATGCTGGTAATGACTATCGCCGAGTGCAGATGGCTCAAGTTGAGGCCTATCTCACCCCAGTCAATGCAGAGACACATACCGTTCTCATGCAGATGTTTAAAACGCTCATTGGCAATCAAAAAGAAACAGCCAAGCCGGTGCTTCGTATTGAGTCTCGAGAGTTAAGGCCCTTGCACATGGCTGAAGGGGTAGTCTGGTTTGACTTCCAAACGCTGTGCTGCGGTCCAAGATCCCAAAATGACTATTTGGAGATTGCTAAGCTCTTTCATACGGTAATTTTGTCTGGCGTGCCTTATATGCCTCCTAGAATGACCAATGAGGCCCGTCGCTTTATTTGGCTGATTGATGTCCTATATGACCATAAAATCAAGCTAATCATCTCTGCAGAGGTCCCAGCTGTTGATTTGTACACTGAAGGTCAAATTACTAGTGAGTTCTCCAGAACGGTTTCTCGCTTAATTGAAATGCAGTCCCGCGATTACCTAGATGCGCCTCGCCGGGTAATCGATACCAGCTTGACCTAAAATAGGGTCATGACCAGTCATTCCGTCCTCAACGCAGACTTGCACTCCCATTCCGTTGTTTCTGATGGAACCCTTACGCCTGAGCAGTTGGCCGAACGTGCCTATGCGAATGGCGTACGTTTATGGGCCCTAACAGATCATGACGAGCTGGGAGGGCAGGAGCGTGCGCAAGCTGCCGCAAGTTCGCTTGGTATGGATTATCTTTCTGGGGTTGAGATTTCAGTGACCTGGATGGGGCAGACTATTCATATTGTGGGTCTAGGTATTGATGCTGCCCATGCAGGAATTCTCGAGGGATTGCGGATGACTCGCGAGGGTCGCGGTAATCGCGCTAAGCAGATGGCGGAGCAGCTGTTGAAAGCTGGTATCCCTGGCGCATATGAAGGCGCATTGCATTTTGCAGGCAATCACGAACTGATTTCACGTACACACTTTGCACGGTTTTTAGTTGAGCAGGGGGTATGTCGCGACACCGATCAAGTGTTTAAGAATTATCTGGTTGAAGATAAGCCTGGTTATGTGCCACACCTTTGGGCAACATTGGATAATGCCGTTGCTTGGATTAAAGCAGCTGGCGGGGCTGCTGTGATTGCGCACCCCGGCCGTTATAAGCTGAGTGCGATGCAGATGGATGAACTGTATAAACACTTCAAGGATATTGGTGGGATGGCTATTGAAGTGATTACCGGTAGTCATAGCCCGAATCAATATCAAACCTATGGCAAGATTGCCCAACACTATGGATTTATGGCTTCTCGTGGATCAGATTTTCATGATCCAGAAGAGAGTTATATTGATCTTGGTGTCTTACCGCATTTGCCTGACCACTTAACACCAGTATGGTCGCTCTTCCACTAATCGATTTCCTATTTGCTTAACCAGTTTTAATTACCCTTACAGAATAAAGATCAAGATGTTTGAAGAACGCGTTCTCTCTGGCATGCGACCAACTGGTAGCTTGCACCTCGGCCACTACCATGGCGTTTTAAAGAATTGGGTTCGCTTGCAGTCTGAGTATCCCTGCTATTTTTTTGTAGCAGACTGGCATGCCTTAACCACGCACTATGAAACCCCGGATGTCATTGAGCAATCCGTATGGGACATGGTGATTGACTGGTTGGCCTGTGGCGTTGATCCAAACCAAGCTACTTTATTTATTCAGAGCAAAGTCCCTGAGCATGCAGAGCTATTTTTATTGTTGTCCATGGGTACTCCACTGGGTTGGTTAGAGCGTGTTCCCACCTATAAAGATCAAATCGAGAAACTCAAAGAAAAAGATTTGCAGACCTATGGTTTCTTGGGTTACCCCTTGCTACAGGCTGCTGACATTCTCATGTATCGCGCTCAGTTTGTGCCGGTGGGCGAAGATCAGGTGCCACACGTGGAGATGACGCGTGAAGTAGCGCGTCGCTTTAATTATCTTTATGGCCGTGAGCCTGGCTTTGAAGAGAAAGCCCTAGAAGCGGTTAAGAAATTGGGTAGTAAACGCGCCAAGATGTACGCTGAACTACGCATAGCGTTTCAGGAGCGGGGTGATGATGAGGCGCTAGAAGAGGCCAAGGCATTGTTGCAGGAGGCACAAAGTCTCTCGATGGCTGACCGTGAAAGATTATTTGGTTTCTTGGAAGGCGCTCGCAAAATCATTCTGCCTGAGCCACAGGCTTTGCTAACAACAGCATCACGTATGCCGGGTATTGATGGGCAAAAAATGTCCAAATCTTACGGCAATACGATTTCCATTCGTGAAAAGCCTGAAGAGGTGATTCGCTCAATCCGTACGATGCCAACAGATCCCGCGCGAGTCCGCAGAACTGACCCGGGTGATCCTGCGCGTTGCCCAGTGTGGCAGTTGCATACCGTCTATTCGAATGAAGACACCAAGACCTGGGTGCAAAAAGAATGCCAGTCTGCTGGTATTGGTTGCCTAGAGTGCAAACAGCCTGTAATCGACGCTATTCTGGCAGAGCAACAGCCAATGTTTGAGCGCGCTCAGAAGTACCTCGATGATCCTAGCTTATTGCGCTCCATTATTGCGGATGGTTCTGACAAGGCTCGCAAGGTTGCCCAAGAAACCATGCGCGAGGTGCGCGAAGCTATGGGCTTGGCATACGACTAAGGCTGGTTCTTTAATGGCAAATCATGATGTCATTGCGGATGCCTCACCTTGGGTTAGGCGTTTTGCAGCGGCTATTCCAAAAGAAGGGGTCGTATTAGATCTCGCATGCGGAGCTGGCAGGCATGCAGCTTTACTCGCAGCTCAAGGTTTGACCGTTTTGGCTGTTGACCAGGATATTTCTGCACTGCAATCTCTAAAAGATGCCCGCATTCAAGCTCGAGAGCTTGATCTGGAAGGCTCTGATTGGCCCCTGCTAGGCCAGTATTTTTCTGGAATTGTGGTGACCAATTACCTCTATCGTCCATTCTTGGATGAGTTGCCTAATATGCTGAGCGAGGGCGGGGTTTTAATCTATGAAACCTTTGCCGATGGGAATGCTGAATTTGGTAAACCCTCAAATCCCAATTTCTTGCTAAAACCCGCTGAATTACTTGCTTTGGCGCAGCGTTCTGGCCTGAAAGTGATTGCTTATGAGGATATTTACCTTGATCACCCTAAACCAGCTATGGTTCAGCGGATTTGTGCCGTAAAAGGGCATTTAAAAGGGTTCATTCCGTTACAATTTGGTGGTTAACATTCAGATAATTCAGACACATTCAGTGACTACTAAAACATCTTCCCAAGCCAGTAAAAAGCCTATCGCAGGCAGTATGCCTGCCATTGTGACGCCGATGTTCGAGGATGGAGGTCTGGATTTTCCGGCCTTACGTTCTTTGCTTGATTGGCATGTTGCTGAAGGTTCTGATGGCATCGTGATTGTTGGTACCAGCGGTGAATCCCCAACAGTATCAGTTGAAGAACATTGCGAGTTGATCAAAGTAACAGTCGATCATATTGCTGGGCGTATTCCTGTGATTGCTGGTACTGGAGGAAATTCCACCACTGAGGCAATCGAGTTAACGAATTTTGCTAAGTCCGTTGGTGCTGATGCCAGCCTACAAGTAGTTCCTTATTACAACAAGCCAACGCAAGAGGGCATGTATGTCCACTTCAAGAAAATTGCTGAGTCTGTAGACTTGCCTGTGATCCTGTATAACGTCCCCGGCAGAACAGTGGCCGATCTTGCTGGAGAGACAACAGTCCGCCTGGCTGGCGTTCCTGGAGTCATCGGTATTAAAGATGCCACCGGTAGCATCGAGCGCGGTACTTTATTGTTAGCAGATCTCAAGCGCGCAGGACATGAAGATTTTTCTGTATTTTCAGGTGATGATTTGAGTGCCGCAATGCTCATGCTCATGGGTGGTAAAGGTAATATTTCTGTTACCGCTAATATCGCACCCCGATTGATGCATGAGTTGTGTCAGGCTGCAATGTCTGATGATGTTGTGCGAACACGCGCTATTCAATATCAATTACTGGCTGTTCATAAAGCCATGTTTACCGAGGCAAATCCAATACCCGTGAAATGGGCTCTGCACGAGATGGGCAAAGTCACCGCTGGAATTCGTTTACCTTTAACCCCTTTAAGTGTTGCTTTGCGTGAACCCTTGAAGACTGCAATGAAACAGGCCGGCTTACTATGATGAATTTGATGCAACTCTTGCGCCAACACTGCGCAGCTTTATTAATCCTATCTCTAACAAGCCTTGCTTTGCTTGGATGCAAATCATTAGGTACTAACGACACAGTTGATTACAAGACTACAGGTGCAGTGCGTGGTCCGAACTTATCTTATCCGCCGGATCTCATCACAGCGCAGGCTGATCGTCGCTACATCGTTCAGGATGGTTCTGCCACGATGTCTGAGTACAACGCTGCCGTTAAAAAATCAGTCCAGACCCGCAAGAGCGTGATGACCGGTATTCCGGGCATGCGTATTGCGCGTGATGGCGAGCGTCGTTGGCTTGTAGTTGAAAAGCCAGCCCCCGAACTCTACCCGCAAATTAAAGATTTTTGGCAAGAGAATGGTTTCCTATTGGTGATTGACTCACCATCAACCGGTATCATGGAGACTGATTGGGCAGAAAATCGTGCTAAGGTTTCTCAAGATTTTATTCGCAAAGCTCTTGGAAGTGCCTTGGACTCAATATATGATACCGGCGAAAGAGATCGCTACAAAACACGTTTGGAAGTTAGCGGTGCCAATCAGACGGAAATCTTTATTACCCAACGCGGTGCAATTGAGAAGTGCGTTAGCGATAACAGTGGTGCCTGCAACTACACTATCTGGGAGTCTCGACCGAATGATCCTGAGCTCGAGGCAGCATTTCTAGCGCGTTTGATGGAGCGTTTGGGTATGACTCAAGAAATGGCTAAGGCTCAAGTTGCTGCGCCATTGGGCCCTAAAACTCCAAAAGCAAAATTAGTTCAAGAGGGTGTGAATGCTGCCCATATTGAAATAGCCGCTGGCTTTGATCGTGCCTGGCGTGACACAGGCCTCGCCTTGGATCGCTCTAACTTTACTGTTGAAGATCGTAACCGTGCAAATGGTGTTTACTACGTGCGCTACGTGAATCCCAAAGACTTGGGTGATACCAAAGGATTCTTTTCAAACCTCTTTAGTAGTAAAGATGATTCCAGCCTGAAGGCTAAGAAATATCTCGTCCTGGTTAAATCAACTGGGGATAATTCTTCAAGCATCTACGTTCAAGACGCGGATGGTAAGCCAGAAAATACTGCAGCCGGTTTACAGCTCCTCACCTTGCTTACGGAGCAAATGGCTAGGTAAGTTATCGAGTTACACAAACTCTGGACGATAAAAAAGCCGCTATTAGCGGCTTTTTTCTCTTCAAGAAGAAGATTACTTCTTAGCGTCAGCAGCAGGAGCAGCAGCAGGAGCAGCAGGAGCAGCAGCAGGAGCGTCAGCAGCTGGAGCAGCAGCAGGAGCAGCAGGAGCAGCTTCTACAGGTTTTGCTTCTTCTTTCTTACCGCAAGCGGCCAAAGCGATTGCCAACATTGCTACGAGTGCGAGTGACTTCTTCATTTGTAATTTCCTCTAAAAAAAATCATTAATAACCGGTTATTAATACAAGGAAGGTACAGGGTTACCCCTTAAGTACTTTCTAGTATTCATTATAGCTATCTTCCGATCAGAGCTAGAAAACCAGCCAACCAGCTTCAAACGCCTCAAAAAGGCTATTATTTGCCACAATTTCGCCTATGGCACCCTTAAATTCCTTCTTTGCAGCCAGTGATTGCCAAGCCTTTTGTGTCTTGCCGGTTTGTCCGCTCGTTACTTCTTCGCCATTGCAATAAATCTGAGGACCCAAGGCGATCAATCTGGTTTGGGGGTGTGGTCGCAAGGATTGCTTACTCAGTCGGCGCTGAAATTCCTTAGCTGAAAGATCATTTGACGTGCCATCAAAGTAAGCTTGGGGTTTTGGCTCACTCAGATATGCGGCAATGCCAGGCAGAAACGTCTCTACACGATCTAGCTTCAAACCTTTTAATTTTTGTGACAGCTGTTTAATAATTTCTTCTGGTAGTTGCTCAGCTGAATCTGTCGCTCCTTGTTGTGGGTCGGCAAAACGCTTTTCTAGCCCTGGAATATCTTCAAGTGATTCAGCTAATCGCCACAAACCTTCTTGTAAGATTTCTTTATAACTTTGCGCTCTAAATCCAACTGACCAGGTTTGGCAACCAGCGTCTAAAGCAATGCCATCATGAGCAACATGCGGTGGTAAATACAGCATGTCTCCTGGCTCCAGATCCCACTCCTGCTCAACTTGAAAATGTTTTAGGATCTTCAGAGGCAAATCAGGGCTCAGGCTCAAATCCTTTTGTTCTGAAATGCGCCAGCGCCTGCGACCCGACATCTGAATGAGAAACACGTCATAGGAATCAAAGTGAGGGCCAACGCCACCGCCGCGACCTGCAATGCTAATCATTAAGTCATCTAAGCGCGCGTCTGGAATAAAGCGGAACCAGGAGAGAATTGTTGCAGCGGCAGGGTGTCTTGCTTCCATGCCTTGCAGTAGGAGGGTCCAGTCCCGTGACTCGAGTGAAGGGATGGATCTCTTTTTAAATGGACCATCTGAAAAGGACCAAGGATTAGCTTGAATTAATCTGGATTCAACTACGTCATTACCCGATATGTTGAAAAGCTCTTCTGCTGATATTGGGCTAGAGATGGGCTTCCCCGTCTGCTTGGCAAGTTCAAAAGCAGGGATGGCGCCGCGCACTAAAAGCGGTTTTTTATGCCAATAGGTTTTCATGAACTGTTGCGGGCTATTGCCCCCCAGAAGCGCCCATGGCTGATCTAGCAGAAGATTTTGGGGCGCCTGCGGTGGCTCGTAGGGCTTGCTCAAGTAAAATGCTGTCATATAAGTAAAAAGCTGTTTAAAACACAATGTCGAATGAATTACGCATGAAGATCGAAAAAAATACCGTTGTATCCCTGCGCTACAAATTAACAGATGCGCAAAACAATATTATCGAGGAACCGGATTCTCCGATGGTATACCTGCACGGCGGTTATGAGGGCACTTTTCCGAAGATTGAAACTTTGCTCGATGGTCAAGACGTTGGTTACGAAGCAACCATTCAACTTGAGCCTAATGAGGCCTTTGGCGAGTACGATCCCGAGTTATTGAAGATTGAGCCTCGTGCGCGCTTTCCTGAGCCCTTGGAAGTAGGTATGCAATTTGAGGGCGTGCCCGATGCTGAAGAGGAAGAGCTTGATCCTAGCGATGCCGATGATGAACCTTTGATTTATACCGTTACCGATGTGGCTGATAGCCAAGTAGTTTTAGATGGCAATCACCCGCTGGCTGGTATGGCCCTGCGATTTTGGGTACAAGTAGAAGACATTCGTGCCGCTACTGATGAGGAAATTGAAAATCGCCATCCTGAGGGCGCTGAAGCATTCGCATTTGGAATGCCAGATGATTCCGATGATGAAGATGAGGATGATGAAATCCTAGGCGGTATTACTGATGCCGGTAGTTCATCACCAACCTTGCACTAAATTACTCTTTAAGCCACTCTTTTAAGGCACCTAGATCGCGCGTGGTATCGCTTGATCCGCTGGCATCCGATGCTGGCATATTGCTGAGCTTTGCTAGCGCCTTTTCAAGGCTAGCAATTTTGGCCTCTTGCTCCAAAGTTGCATCAATCAAACCTTTTAGTGCCATGGAGACGGGATCATCTACATTTGGCGTTACACCATAAGCTGAAAAATATTCTTTAACTTTGCTGTCAGGCTTGCTTGCCTGAGGTAAGTCAGGATGCAAAATGCGTGCGGGTATTCCGACTGCAGTTGCACCAGCGGGGATTTCTTTTAGCACTACTGCATTTGATCCAACGCGAGCGCCGTCTCCCACGGTAAAGCCACCCAGAACTTTGGCTCCTGCACTAATGACAACACCTTTGCCTAAAGTAGGGTGACGTTTCACCCCTTTGTATAAAGAGGTTCCGCCTAAAGTGACGCCTTGATAGATGGTGCAGTCATCACCGATTTCAGTAGTCTCTCCAATCACAATGCCAAGACCGTGGTCCAAAAATACCCGACGACCAATCTTGGCTCCAGGATGAATTTCAATGCCGGTAATAAAGCGAGCCAGCATCGACAGGAGTCGAGCAATCCATTTCAGACCCATATTCCACAAGCCATGTGAGGCTCGATGTATCCATACGGCATGCAAACCTGGATAGCAAGTGATGACCTCGAGACGATTTCTCGCGGCGGGGTCGCGAACAATAATGGAGTCGACTTGGTCGAAAAGCGAATTAAACATGCATCGATTTTAACGGGTAAAGGCCAAATTTATTTTCTTAAGAGCATCTGCTTGGCAATGCCACGCAGAAGGTCGATTTCTTCTTTGTGAAGACGCGTTCTTGCAAATAGCGCTTGTAAGCGAGGCATGAGCTTCTTTGGATTGGATGGATCAAGGTAGCCAATCGCCTCCAGTCCTTCGCGCCAGTGCTCCAACATGGCAGCCACCGCTGCTGGGTCCGCAAAATCGACCGGTTCTAAATTGCCGCCCAAAGGTGCAGAGTCTGAATCTTCGCTTAGAGACTCTCTAAGTGTGAAGGCGCAAACCATCAGCGCTTGAGCAAGGTTCAGCGAGGGATACAGTGGATTTGCATCAAGCCATACTCGGTGAGTGCAAAGTGATAGATGGCGGTTATCGAGCCCGGTTCGCTCTGGACCAAATAGTAGGGCAACCCTCTGCTTACCTTCAATAGCCGCCTGTATTAGGGGGCGTGCATCTTGCCAATTTAAGGCCGGTGGCCCAAATTCACGATCGCGGCTAGTGAGCCCCAGGACAAGTGCACAGTCTTGCACGGCAGATTCTAGGGAGGCAGATTCTTGGCTAGATTCCAAGATATCAGCAGCTCCGCTGGCCAGGGCTATTGCCTCAGGTGCCTGGGCAACCCCTGTAATTTTTGGGGAAATTAGCCGCAGATCCTTAAACCCCATGGTTTTGAGTGCGCGTGCAGCCGAACCGACATTTCCGGGGTGGCTGGTTTCAACTAGGACCCAGCGAATTAACTGTGCTTGCGCGGTATTCATATCAACAGGAATTCTCTAGAGGCTTTGGAGATCAAATGAGCAATCGTTTAGAATCAGGGTGTTAGCTCCTTATTGTCCTGCAGTTTGCAATTTGGTGAGCTTGTTCTTATTTAATTTGTCCATCAATACTATGCATCCCATGTTAAATGTGGCCGTTAAGGCTGCCCGTCGTGCCGGAACCGTGATTAATAGAGCTTCTCTCAATTTAGAGCGTCTCCAGGTTGACCGCAAACAACATAATGACTTTGTAACCGAGGTGGACAGACAGGCTGAAGCGGCCATTATTGAAACGCTCAGCGAAGCTTATCCAACGCATGGCTTTTTAGCTGAAGAGACTGGTGCTCAAAATGCGGATGCTGAAAACGTATGGATCATCGATCCCTTAGATGGCACAACGAACTTTATCCATGGTTTCCCGCAATATGCAGTTTCGATTGCTCTGTCAGTGAATGGTGTAACCCAGCAAGCTGTAGTGTATGACCCAACTCGCGACGAACTTTTTACCGCTACACGAGGTGCGGGTGCCTATCTAGATCGTCGGCGTTTACGTGTCGCGACTCAAGATCGTCTAGCTAATTCTTTGCTGGGCACTGGCTTTCCTTATCGCGAAGATCAGGACTTGGAAAAGTATTTAAAAATCTTTGCAGACATGTCACGTAATTGCGCTGGTCTGCGTCGTCCAGGTGCCGCATCTTTAGATTTAGCCTACGTTGCAGCTGGTCGTTACGATGGATTTTTTGAGAGCGATCTCAAGCCATGGGATATGGCTGCAGGCGCTTTATTAATTACTGAGGCTGGTGGCCTAATCGGTAATTACCGTGGTGAAGAAGGTTTCTTGCAAAGCGGTGAAGTGATGTGTGCGAACCCACGCATCTTTGCACAAATGGTGCAGTGCCTGTCTAAATACTCAAGCTGCTAAATTCAGTAGGTGATTAAGCTTTAATCAAATCGGTGTAATGCACACCGTTTTGATTAATGAGTAATGCACTTGCGCGTGGTCGCCCACTCTCTGGGTGATCTAAATCCCAATCTGACAGTACCCAGCGTTGCCATGTTTGGTCTATCAGATGTTCCTCATGATGTTTGGGTAGATGGGTGTGACCATGAATCAACTGATTTCCGGCCTGATCTCTTAAGACTGCAGCACAGGCTGCAAGGGTGACATCTGTTTTGGCTTGTGCACCATCGACGGCAGAGTTCATCGCACGTTGGTATTGCACGCCACTATTGCTACGCAGTTGATTGGCAATCGAGCGACGCCAATTCAGAGGCAATCTCAAGAATAGTTTTTGGATCCATGGTTTGCGAACCCACCCGCGGAAAGCTTGATAGCCAATGTCAGCCGTACACAGTGAGTCACCGTGACACAGCACATACTCAGAGCCGGCAACATTGATTTTGCTTGGATCAGTCAATAAGGTCATGCCGGTTTTACTCAAGAAATGCTTGCCGACTAAAAAATCTCTATTGCCATGAAGGTAATAGGTTTTGACTTTGGTAGAAAGTGTTGCGAGCGCATGTTTTACTTCTTGTTGAAAGGGTGAGTGTAGGGCGGCATCGTCACCAACCCAATACTCAAATAAGTCACCCAAGATGAATACGGCTTCTACCTTAGGCGCATCTTTCTCACAAAAATCGAAGAATCGTTGCGCCGTCAAGGGCATTGACGGCGTGAGATGTAAATCCGAAATGAGCAGCGCGCTCGCGTATTGCGGAATCATTACTCGAGAACCGTTGCCTTTTCAATAACAACGTCTTCTGCAGGAACATCTTGATGAAATCCAGAGTTACCAGTCTTCACTTTGCGGATGACATCAACCACATCAAGACCATCAGTCACCTTGCCAAAAACAGCATAACCCCAGCCTTGGGCGTTTGGAGCGGTATGGTTTAAAAAATCATTGTCATTTACGTTAATAAAAAATTGGGCTGTTGCAGAGTGTGGGTCGCTGGTGCGGGCCATCGCCACTGTGCCACGTTCATTTTTGAGGCCATTATTTGCCTCATTCTCAATTTGAGCGCCAGAAGATTTTTCTTTGAGGCCAGCAGTCATGCCGCCGCCTTGAATCATAAAATTATCAATCACGCGATGAAAAATGGTGCCATCGTAGTGACCACTTTTTACATACTCTAAAAAGTTCGCTACAGTCTTTGGCGCTTTAGCCGCATCTAGTGTGAGGGTGATATCGCCCTTGTTGGTTTTGAGTAAAACTTGAGCCATGATGAATTAACTTTCTGGTGAGTTAGTAGATAAAAACAGTAAAAAATTATTTGGATTCTGGTGCCGCTGGAGCGGTTGGTGCGGCTGGCGCAGCCACCTTTTTAGGTGGCTTTAGTATTTCCATTAAAGCTTTTGCACGGTTGGTGTACTGGCGCTGATTCAGTGCTGCATCTTTTGCGGCATTGTCATAAGCCTGTGCCCCAAGCCGAATATAGACTTCGCCTAAGTTGGCTGAGGCAACTGTGTAAGTGGGGCGCAACTTTAAGGCGAGCTCTAAATAATCTCGCGCTTCAATCCAATTGCCTTGATTTGCTGCTAGTGCTGCCAAGTTGTTATAAGGCTCAGGTAGTTCTGGAAACTGCTGGGTAATTTCAATCAAGGTCTTTTTAGCTGGGCCCCACTGGCGGAGTTCAATCTGTATGCGCGCTTTAAGGTAACGAAGTTGAACATTGCCTGGGGTTTTCTTGAGGCGTTGATCAATTTGGTCAATGGCTTCTAGATATTTTTTAGCTTTAACAAGCTTTTCGATATCTGATGGAACACCATTTTTAGTGACCGGATCCGGCTCAATAATTAAAAACGAAAGAAATGGAACGGCTACAGAGTCTGAGAGCTCAGAGTTGAACTGATCATATCCAGCGTCATTCCCAGCTAGTCTCGGGGGGTCATTGGGACCATATGAGCCCAAATAGGGTGCTTGAGTACCTTGTGCTGTAGCAGGAGCGCTATTTAGAGCCTTGATTTCAGCGTCTGCCAGCTGTTGACCAGGGGTGCTGCAGCCCACAAGTGTTATGGCGGTAAATATAGTGCTCAAGCCAGCTAAATGGGCTGGACGTACTGAAAAAAGGTTAACTGGCATAGGGGGTGGGGTGAAAAACGGGCTCATTCGATATACTCAGCGCTCAGTCTAACAAATTGGCGCTACTTGCCCACCTTTATAGCCCCTATGCTGCAAATCTATAACACCCTCAGTCGTTCTAAACAGGCCTTTAAACCCATTGAGCCGGGTAAGGTGAAGATGTATGTCTGTGGGATGACGGTTTACGACTTTTGCCACATTGGGCATGCCCGTGTGATGATTGTGTTTGATATGGTGGTGCGCTGGTTAAGGGCGAGTGGCTACGAAGTCGTTTATGTCCGCAACATCACCGATATTGATGACAAGATCATCAATCGTGCAATTGAGAATGGCGAGCCAATCTCTGCTCTGACACAGCGTTTTATTGACGCTATGCATGCTGACTCAGACGAGTTGGGTTTGATGCATCCAGACCATGAGCCCCGCGCAACCGATTACATAGCGCAGATGCAGGGCATTATCGGCCGCTTGATTGAAAAAGAATTGGCCTATCAAGGCGAGGATGGGGATGTCAATTTCGCTGTTCGGCTATTCCCAGATTACGGTCGCCTTTCTGGAAAATCCCTTGATGAATTAAATGCTGGTGAGCGTGTTGCTGTTGGGGGTGGCAAACGTGACCCCTTGGATTTTGTTTTGTGGAAGAGCGCAAAATCAGAGGAACCTGCTGATACGCGCTTTAAATCCCCTTGGGGTGAAGGGCGTCCTGGTTGGCATATCGAGTGTTCTGCTATGTCTTGTGATTTGTTGGGCGAGCACTTTGATATACATGGCGGCGGCGCTGATTTGCAGTTTCCTCATCACGAGAATGAGATTGCTCAGAGCGAGGGAGCTCTCTATGGCCAAGACCATAAAGCAAGTGATGCACCATTTGTAAATTACTGGATGCATAACGGCCACATTCGGGTGAATGAAGAAAAGATGTCCAAGTCATTGGGCAATTTTTTCTTAATCCGTGATGTACTGAAAAATTTTGATCCCGAGGTTCTACGCTTCTTTATGTTGCGCGCACACTATCGCAGTCCGATTAACTATAGCGACGCTCAGCTTGAGGAGGCTCGCTCTGGTTTAGTGCGTCTTTACACAGCCTTAGCCCAAGCGCCGATTGGTAATCAGGCTGTGGACCCCCATTCATCATGGGCAAAGCGCTTTGCTGATGCAATGAATGATGACTTCAATACACCCGAGGCTATCGCAGCATTATTTGATTTGGCAAGCGAGGTCAATCGTGCACAGGGTGATGAGAAAGCGCATTTGGCTCGTACCCTGAAAGGTCTTGCTGGAACGCTCAATTTCTTGCAACGTGATCCAACTGTATTTTTGCAAGAGGGTTCTCGAGGTGGTGATGCAGCTTTATCTGCCATTGATATTGAGGAGCAGATTGCCGCCCGAATTAACGCCAAGCAGGCCAAAGATTTCGCAAAAGCAGATTTAATTCGTAAAACTTTATTGGAGCAGGGCGTAGTATTGGAAGACAAGCCGGGTGGTCTCACCGAATGGCGTAGAAGTTAAAGTTTAGTAATTCAAATTGTGATTGAGAATGTATTTTGACTAAGGTAGTTGAGCAAGCCATTTTTGAAGAAGTAGCTCCAGAGTATTGGGAGCATGCTTGTGCTGAGTTGATGAAGCATGACCGTATTCTAAAAAAATTGATTCCTAAACATGGTTCTGGTTTTTTGAAAACGCGTGGTGATGCATTTACAACTCTTGCACGAGCAATTGTTGGTCAGCAGATTTCTGTAGCTGCAGCTCAGACTGTTTGGAATAGGGTGTTGCTGGCTTCAAAAAATAAAGTAAACCCCAAAAATATTCTTTCCTTAAGTATTGAAGATTTGCGTGCAGCTGGCTTGTCCGGTCGCAAAGTGGAATATATCCGTGATTTGGCTGAACACTTCGACTCCGGTCGTTTGCATGCCAATCAGTGGAAAGGGATGGAAGACGAGGCCATCATTAAGGAATTGTGTGAAATTCGGGGTATTGGCCGCTGGACCGCTGAAATGTTCCTCATGTTCAACATGATTCGCCCCAATATCCTCCCCCTGGACGACGTAGGCCTCATAAAGGCCATTTCCCTCAATTACTTCAGTGGAGAGCCTGTCAGCAGGCATGAAGCCCGTGAAGTGGCTGCAAATTGGGCCCCTTGGCGCACGGTTGCCACCTGGTATATGTGGAGAAGTATCGACCCCGCTCCCGTTGAATATTAAAATCTAGCTATGAAAACGACTTTCCTGGATTTTGAGCAGTCAATCGCTGAACTAGAGTCAAAGATTGAAGAGCTGCAATTTGTGCAAGATGAATCATCTGTAGACATTTCTGATGAGATCAAAACGCTTACTGAAAAAAGTCAGCAACTAACTAAAGACATTTATGCCAACTTAAGCCCATGGCAGGTCTCGCAAGTTGCGCGTCATCCACAGCGTCCTTACACCCTGGATTACGTGAGTGCATTGTTTACGGATTTTCATGAGCTTCATGGTGATCGCAATTTTGCAGATGATCAATCCATCATTACTGGCTTAGCCCGTTTTGAGAATCAGCCTTGTGTAGTAATTGGCCATCAAAAAGGTCGCGACACTAAAGAGCGTGCTCTCAGAAACTTTGGTATGAGTCGTCCTGAGGGTTACCGTAAAGCAAAGCGGGTGATGCGCTTAGCTGAAAAATTTAAATTACCGGTGTTCACTTTTGTTGACACACCGGGTGCATTTCCGGGTATCGATGCAGAAGAGCGCAATCAATCTGAGGCGATTGGACATAATCTGTACGTTCAGGCTGAGTTAGAAGTGCCCATCATTGCCACCATTATTGGTGAAGGCGGTTCCGGCGGTGCATTAGCAATCGCCATGGGTGACGTGGTGTTGATGTTGCAAAACTCTACTTATTCTGTGATTTCACCTGAAGGCTGCGCATCCATTCTCTGGAAGACTGCTGATAAGGCGCCAGAGGCTGCTGAGCAGTTAGGTTTGACTGCTCAACGTTTAAAGGTACTCGGCTTGATCGACAAGATCGTTGCTGAGCCAACTGGCGGCGCACATCGTGACTATGACACCATGATGAGCAGCATGCGTAAAGCTTTGACTGAGTCACTCAAAACCTTCGATGGTATGAAAGTGGATGCGCTTCTTGAGCGTCGCCATGAACGCCTGATGAGCTATGGCAAGTTCAAGGAAATCGAAGCCAAGTCTTAAAGCAAAACCTAAAGCAGCCAAGCGTATTGGGCTTGCCTTAAGTGGTGGGCTTGATTCGGTTGTGTTGCTCGATACCGTTTGTATGGCAGTTCAATCAAATTCCGTTAAAGAGTCAACTGAGGTTTGGGTATTTCATATTCATCATGGACTTCAAAAGTCCGCTGATCAGTGGCTAGAGTTTTGTGAGAAGCTCGCCAAAAAATACCAAGTGCATTTTGATTTCCGTTTATTGCATTTCGCAGATCAATCGCAGGGCAATATTGAAGCCAGGGCAAGGGCAGAGCGCTATGACGCTTTAACTGACTTATGTGTTGAGCATGGCATTCAAGATTTGCTATTGGCGCACCACCAAAATGATCAAGCTGAAACCGTGCTCTTGCAACTCCTGCGAGGATCAGGTGTAGCGGGTTTATCGGGTATGCCGCTCAATCGTACCAATGCTAAAGACAATCAGTCCATTACCCTCTGGCGACCTTTGTTAAATCAAAGCAAGGCCGAGCTAGAGGCCTACGCCAAAGAGCACAAACTCAAATGGGTGGAGGATCCAAGTAATCAGAATACGCGCTATCGCCGCAATGCGCTCCGTAAAGAAATTATTCCAAGGCTAGAAAAAATTCAGCCGGGCGCAATTGCTAACCTGGCTCGTAGTGCAGATTTACTTGCCCAGTCGCAGTTACTGCTTGATCGCTTGGCGAAGCAAGATGGTAAAAATATCCTTCAAGGTAAGAACATAAAGTTAGAACCTCTTTTATTGCTTGCTAAGAGAGATAAACCCGCTGCTAATAATCTACTGCGTTACTGGCTCAAGTTGAATGATTTAGCCATGCCATCCCAGGAGCGTCTTGAGTCTTGGTGGAAAGATCTGATGGCTGTAAAGCCGGATTCAAGCCTGGAGTGGCGGCATGATGAAGCAAGCATTTATTTGTGGCGCGGCACTTTGCAAGCAACCGAGCGCAGAGTTGGACAATGGGTGTTTCAGAATGTGCCCGCACGAAGCAAGTCACTTGGTTTACCTGTCAACTGGGTTGAAGAGGCCCAAGCGCAAGGCCTTGTTGAGGAGAGATTGCGTCAAGGGGCAGAAAAGATCCAAATTAAGTCCAATACCCCACGCAAAACACTCAAGAATCTTTTTCAGGAGTCAGGCACGCCACCTTGGGAGCGTCAGGCGCCGCTGCTCTATATCAATGATCAGCTTGTAGCGGTTGCTGGAGTAGGGGTGAGCTACCCACATTTAGCGCTTACCGGCAAGCGAGTGCTTCCGGTATATCAATACAAGGCTTAGCACAGCCATAAAACCCTGTAAAATAAGCCCCTTTTAGACCCTAGGGAATGTAATTCCCAATAAATAGACAATACGACGGTTTTTATGGCTCTTATCGTTCATAAGTATGGTGGCACCTCAATGGGCTCAGTTGAGCGCATTCAGAATGTCGCTAAACGCGTTGCCAAGTGGATGCGTGCAGGTCACCAGGTAGTTGTGGTGCCCTCTGCTATGTCCGGCGAAACTAATCGTTTGCTTGGTTTAGCTAAAGATATCAATCCAGATGCAAATCCACGTGAACTCGATCAAATTGCCTCTACAGGCGAGCAGGTCAGCTCTGGCTTATTGGCCTTAGCATTGCTGCGCGAAGGTGTTGACGCGGTCAGTTATGCTGGTTGGCAAGTAACAGTCCACACGGATTCCTCATTTACTAAAGCCCGCATCAAGAGTATTGATGACAAGAAAATTCTTGCCGATCTCAATGCTGGACGTGCTGTTGTTGTCACTGGTTTTCAGGGTGTTGATCCAGATGGCAATATCACCACTTTAGGCCGCGGTGGTTCTGACACATCTGCTGTTGCAATGGCTGCAGCGCTTAAGGCTGATGAGTGCTTAATTTATACGGACGTTGATGGTGTTTATACGACTGATCCACGCGTATGTGAGGATGCTCGTCGCCTAGATAAAATTACTTTTGAAGAAATGCTAGAGATGGCAAGTCTAGGTTCAAAGGTGTTGCAGATTCGTTCAGTCGAGTTTGCTGGCAAGTACAAAGTTAAAACCCGTGTTCTGTCATCACTGACAGATCCGTTGATGCCCCTTGATCAAGAGATGAAGTCGGGCACCTTGATTACATTTGAAGAGGACAGCACTATGGAAGCCGCAGTTATTTCCGGCATCGCCTTTGCGCGTGATGAAGCAAAAATTACCGTTCTTGGGGTTCCTGATCGCCCAGGTATCGCTTATCAAATTTTGGGTCCAATTGCGGATGCCAATATTGATGTGGACATCATTATCCAGAACCAATCATTCGAAGGTAAGACTGATTTTACTTTTACGGTTCCACGCGCTGATTATCAAAAGGCCTTGGACTTGCTCAAGAACAACGTTCAAGCCCATATCGAAGCCAAAGAAATCACGGGTGACCCTAAGGTTTCTAAAGTATCCGTTGTTGGTGTTGGTATGCGTTCTCATGTTGGCGTTGCTAGCAAGATGTTCCGCACCTTATCGGAAGAGGGCATCAATATTCTGATGATCTCCACCAGTGAGATCAAGATTTCAGTAGTGATTGATGAGAAATATATGGAGTTGGCTGTACGCGCTCTCCATAAGGCTTTTGAGCTTGATCAGAAGTAAAAATACGCAGCAAACGCTTTAAAACCGCAGTAAAACCCTGCAGCCAACGGAATCCGTTAAACTGTGGGTCGTTGTAAAGGCATCAAGCAGGGAGACGTGGCCGAGCTGGTCGAAGGCACTCCCCTGCTAAGGGAGCATCGGGGCTAAAACTCTGATCGGAGGTTCGAATCCTCTCGTCTCCGCCAAAATCCTTGTGATTTAACTGCTTGAGCCGCTACGACAAATAACTAAGCCCCTTAACCGGGGCTTTTTTATTGTCTATTTCCTCTTTATGCCCACAGCTTCTTGTAGACGCATTTGCTAAATCCCATCTGATTCAAGCATTCGAGCCTTTTCCTCTGCCCGTTTAAATATTTATTACTAAAGTTCACAACTTCACAACTTCTGTGGTATAGTAGTTTTAAAGGAGGATAAATGAGAAGAGCGATACCAAAAACACATCAAGCTTTAGATTGGATAGGGAAGGGAATGACCGCAGCTCAAGCCGCTAGGAAGATGGAAATTTCAGAATCTAGCGTCTATGCCGCCTTAAGAAAAACAAAAGCAAAAGATTCAGGTTGTTGTCCAACATGTGGTCACAAATTAAGGAAATAAGATGAAAAAGACTCTATTAGCTGTTGTCTCAATCTCAGTAGCTGCATTTGCATATGCAAATACCTCGTCTGATTCTTCTGAATTAGTTAGCCAGCAATGCAAGATTTCAGCTGAAGCAGTTTCAACATTGAAGGATTTGCGTTACGGCAATACCGCTATTCGCAAGGACGTGGCTGGCCTGATCAATTTAAACCTCAAGGTTCAGGAGAATAAAGATGCTGCTCAAATGACCTTAAACCGCATGGTTGATGATCAAGTAAATTCAGCATCTGCTTTGGAAGCGAAATATTGCTCTTAAATTGTGATGAATGGGTTGTTACCCTATCAGCTGTAAAGGCGTTTGATGACCCATTCATTTGAGTGTCCAGAGTGCGGCAACCCTAGGGGTATGTTGGGCGAGTGTCGTCAATGCGGCAGCGAAGAGCTTCCTATTCCATATAGCGATACATTGGTTCTGAATCTAAAGTTTGATAGCCCAAGTGCTGAAGAGGCTTTGGAGCGATTAACTGTTGCACTCCGCCGTGCATCAGAAGTGGGCATCAAAGTAATTATCTTGATTCATGGCTACGGAGCTAGTGGTGAAGGCGGAAGAATTAAGCGGGCTGTCCATGACGCCCTGGAAAATAACTATTTCTCTGACCGTGTGGATGATTATCATTTTGGCGAACAAACAGCATTCGGTAGCGAGGCCTACCATGCACTGCTAGGAAGAAGGCCTGGACTTAAAGCCTATCTTAAGCATTTCAAGGAAGGTAATGCTGGGATGACAGTATTAATACTGTGAGGTTAGGGTGGAATTGCTTAGAATGAGTCTATTCATCCCAAACAAGAGCATTTGCAAGGAGTAGCAATGACTGCTAAAAAAACGACAACTTCACACGAAGAGGCGCAAATCAATTCTGAAAATTTGATTGGCGACTTCAAAGCGCTCATGGCCGATGCCGAAGATCTCATCAAGGCTACTGCAAGTCATGATGATGGCCCCCTTAGCGCTATTCGTTCAAAGGCCTTAGATACTCTTAACAATGCAAAAGAAAGCCTCTCATCTGTTGAGGGTACCGTGACTGAAAAGGCCAAGGTCGTTGCTGAGCGTGCTGATGAGTTTGTTCATCGCAATCCTTGGGAGGCAGTGGGTGTTGCTGCTGGCCTTGGTCTATTGATTGGCCTTTTCATTCGTCGTCGCTAGGTCCTTATGTCACAAGAAAATCTCTTATCTTCTCTTAAGAATCTGGTCTCCACTGGAGCTTCCATAGCCCAGACACGTTTGGAGTTGATTTCTACTGATGTCCAGATTGCGCGCACTAAGTTTCTCGGTTTGCTGGTCATGGCGATCTTCACATTATTTTTCTTATTTTTTGGTTTGATCATGTTGGCATTGCTGATTGTGATTTACAGCTGGGAGACCGATCGCATCTTGGCTTTAAGCTTACTAACAGCTGGCTTCTTAGCGGTTGGTTGCATTTTGGCACTCGTAGTGTTGCGCTCACTGAAGACCATGCCTAAATTATTTGAAGCGACGATTGCTGAGTTGGCCAAAGATCGTCAGGAGCTTGCTAAACGATGAGTCAAAAGCTGTCGGATCTTCAAGCTAGGCAAAAAGTCCTTCAGGAGCGGGCCGCGCAAGAGCGCGCTGATTTTGCCTTGCACTTTGAACCGATAGAAAAGCCGCTATCTTGGGCTGATAAAGGCGTAGACGCATTCAATTTGATAAAAAACACCCCAGTGTTATGGACTAGCGCATTTGCAGTTTTAGCTCACTACAAACCTAAGCTAGCGAGTAAAGTCCTGGCGGTTGGTTGGGGTGCCGTTAAATTACTTAAAAGCGCCAAAAAACTGGTGTAAATCGAGCCTCTAGGCTAGCAATACGGTTTTATTGGCAATGCCTTTTTGAGTTAGAAGGTCGCCGCCATTTAAACCGGCGATCTCTAAAAATGTTAAGGCGCCTGCTACTTCAAATCCTGCATTTTTAAGCAACTGACTAGCTGCAATAATAGTTCCACCAGTAGCCAAAACATCATCCACAATCAATACACGCGCATTTTTTGGTAGGGTAGATTGCTGAATTTCCAGGGAATCAGAGCCGTACTCCAAGCCGTAGGATTCTCGATGGCTAGCCAAGGGTAGCTTATTCGGTTTTCGGGCTAATGCGAGCCCTTTATGAGCCTGATGGGCTAGCGCAGTACCAAAAATAAAGCCGCGCGATTCTATGCCTAAAATGTGGCTATAGTCGAACTGCTTTGCAAGAGCCTCAAGCTGCAGGGTAGCCTCTTTAAAGGCGGCTGGATCGGCCAGAAGGGGGGAAATGTCTCTGAAGAGGATTCCGGGCTTAGGAAAGTCAGGCACTCCAGGTAGATAATCTAATAAATTCATTTTTGACTGATATGAAAACACAATTACTGATTATTACCGCATTAGAGTCTGAGCTCAACAAAAGCGTATTACCAGCTGGCGTGGATATTGTGTATTCAGGGGTTGGCAAGATTAACGCAACGGCCGCAACTATTCGGGCTATTCATGAATTTCAGCCCAAACGCATAGTGAACTTTGGAACTGTCGGAAAAATCAATGCTGGACTTCAGGGTCTGCTCGAGATCGGCAAAGTAATTCAGCGAGACATGATGACGGTGCCACTGGCACCAAGAGGTCAAACACCTTTCTGTCCTAAACCATCTCACTATCTATCTATGGGTGGTGAACATACTTGCGGTACTGGTGATAGTTTTGTAACCGCCCATGATCCTTGGCTGATTTCTCAGGGTGTGGATGTGGTGGATATGGAATTGTTTGCGATTGCAAATATAGCCTATCAATTTAATATTCCGTGGCAATCATTTAAATACGTAACTGACGATGCCAACGAAGACTCCGGTCATGAGTGGACTCATCGTGTTAACCATGGTCAAGATCTTTATTTGAATAAGCTCGGTGAGCTCATGAGAGCTTAAATCTAGCTATCCAATACTCCCCAGATGAATACCCCTAAACCCTGGCTAAAGAATTATCTTGAGGGCGTTCCTCATGAGATCGATTTGGCCGGCCATTCATCGATTGTTGAGCTTATCGAAGAATCGTTTAGGGCTTACCCCAATCGCATTGCAATAGAGTCAATGGGTCACACAATGAGCTACCGTCAGCTCGATGTGCTGTCAAAAGACTTTGCTGCATATTTGCAAACCTTGGGCCTAGATGCTGGCTCCCGAATTGGCATCATGTTCCCGAATGTTCCGCAATACTTGATTGCAATGTTGGGTACTCTACGAGCTGGCTATGTTGTAGTCAACATCAATCCACTCTATACCGCACGTGAGCTCGAGCATCAATTACAAGACAGCGGTGCATCCATACTGGTGATGCTAGAAAACTTTGCACACATATATCAAGATATTGCCAACCAAGATTTGGTAAAGAAAGTGATCGTCAGTAGTTTAGGCGAAACTCTGGGGCCTAAAGGTGTAATCGTTAATCTGATTGCCCGCCACATTAAGAAGCTTATTCCGCATTGGAATTTTCCATGCGTCAAATTCAACCAAGCACTTAAAGTTGGTGCTGGTCACGGCTTTACTAAGCCGCACTTGACGCCAGAGGATATTGCTTTTTTGCAATATACCGGTGGTACTACTGGGGTTTCGAAAGGCGCCGTTTTATTACACCGAAATATCTTAGCTAACCTGATCCAAATTGAGTCCTGGCTTGATCCTGCTTTAAAAAATCGGCAGCAGCAACAACTCGTTTTTTTATGCGCCTTACCAATGACCCATATTTTTGCATTGACTGCTTGCGGTCTTTTGGGGATACGCAAAGGCGCTAAATTACTATTGGTTGCCAATCCACGAGATATTGTTGGTTTTATTAAGCTCTTGATAAAGCATCCTGAAATCAATATTTTTCCGGGTGTTAATACACTTTTCCACGCACTCATTCATCATCCTGAATTTACAAAGGTGAAGTTGCCGAATTTATTGGTAACAATTGGTGGTGGCATGGCTGTACTCAAGAAAACTGCCGATCTGTGGCAAAAGCTCACCGGCGTTCCGATTGCACAGGGCTATGGCCTCTCTGAAACTTCGCCAGTAGTCTGCGTCAATACGCCGTTTGTAAAGGAATTTACTGGATCCATTGGTATGCCAGTGCCCAGTACAGACATCTTGATATTGGATGATGAAGGTGAAGAAGTTCCGTTTGGTACGCCTGGTGAGATTTGCATCAAGGGGCCACAAGTGATGGCAGGCTACTGGAATAGGCCTGAAGAGACCAAAGAATTTATGACCCCTGATGGCTATTTCAAGTCTGGTGATATTGGGATCATGAGCTCCGATGGTTATGTGCAGATTGTCGATCGTAAGAAGGACATGATTGTTGTTGCTGGATTTAAAGTATTCCCAAATGAAATCGAGGAGGTGATTTCTTTAATGCCGGGTGTGAGGGAGTGCGCGGTGATTGGATTCCCGCACCGCAAGCTTGGGGAGATTGTGAAAGCTTATATTGTCAAAGAAAAGTCGGAGCTAACCGAGGTCCAAGTCATTCAGTACTGCAAACAGCAAATGACGAGTTATAAGCGCCCCAGAAAAATTGCTTTTATCGATGAAATGCCAAAGTCCAATGTTGGGAAAATCTTACGCCGCCATCTGCGGGATTTATAAAAGACTACAAGCCGCCACCAAAGCGATATTGCCAAGAAACGCCATACAGGTCATAGCTGTTATTCGTTCTCGAATATGCGCCAGTACTGGCAGATAGTCGAATTGAATTATGTTTATTGACTGGGTAGGACATGGTTGTTCCAAAGCGCCAGTTTTCTTGACTGCCGCTAATGGGATTACCGTTTAAGTAAGATTGCCCACCAGTAAAGTAGGTTGCATCTACGGAGATCCAAGCAGTGTTTTGAAAGTAGTAAATTCCATGAGTTTGTGTAGAGTAAACCGGGTTCTGCGATAAAGAATTGCCACCCATAAAATTGGTATTGCTGGTGTAAAAAATCCCTGCGCCCGCCAGCTCTAACCTCCAGGGACCCAGCGCTTTAGATATACCTAAGCCAGGTTGAATAAACCAACGATTGGCACCCACATTGATTAATTGATTGTCATCATATTTGCCCCATGGCACAGATGCTGCCAGACTGGCGCCAATAATGAGATCTTGTTGATAGCTCTTAAATTGATCCAGTGTTAGTGCGGGCGCGCCATACAAATTAATTGCTGCCTTGATCAGTGGATCGGATAAGCCTTCGGTGCTGGCATTGACTGTGCGACCACCAATACTGCTCGATCCACTTAATTGGCCATAGGGGAGAACTAGGGTGAGCTTTCCGGATTGACCAAAAGCATCAAAGATATGGGTCAGCCCCATTACTTCACTAGTGAGCGTGTAATTTCCGGCTTTAGCTTGAGCAACCCCAGCGCTGATGAAGTTGATACCAATTGGTGCGTTGGAATAGGTGCGAGCCTCAATTTCTTGAGCATGCGTTAGCGTGGAAAAAAGAGTGCAAAAAGCCAGTAATAAATGGGGAAAGACTCTAGGAATCCAGCCATGTGAAATGATGGATGACTTGATCATCAAGACTTTCTTGTAACGGCTCTATTATTTTGATTTTGGCTTATTGCCAAACAAAATCTCCAAGGTGGCATTGCTACCTAGCATTAGTGTCATGCCCATCAATAGTAGATAGGGCCAGACAATTAACCAGTAAACAATCGACACAGCCACAACGCGCAATGGATTGGATCGACCAAACTCAGTCATCGATATAAAGAATTCTTTTCCATGAATAACGCCATCAATGCCGGCCTCCAAGTAATTTAAGCCCAATACAACGAGAAGATAAATCAAGGACTCCATGATGAGCGAACTGACAATGCCATTCTTTTTGTCCACTGTAATTGGAAAAAAAGCCTGGGCAACCAGCATGAACTTGGCACAAACTGCCGCCTTAAATAGGGCAAAGCCAAAGATTGATAAGGGAATAGGTCTTTCATCTAGTGAGGTTGCTGCTAAAAAGGCAAGAGCGCAAAACCAGACCCCAAAGTAAATAGTTAGTTGAAATGCTTTTACAAATTCTTCTTTGGCTTTTTCTTTAAACGTATGCGTGGGAACTGAATTTGAGGAAGTTGTGTTCATGAAAGCTTTCTAGGGAATATGATTAGCAATTGCTGCAAGAGCCGCCAGCTTCAACAGGAGCCGGTTCGTTGGTATACCGTGCAATAAATGCATGCTTGCTCTTCAGTGGTAGCTGAATCCACACAAAGTGACCTGATCCTGGGGCAACGTCAATGGGCTCACCTTTGAGATTCCACATGGCATCAAGCACCATATCCTGATTGCCCTCGGGCTCAATGATTTCTAATTTATCGCCGAGGGAAAATCGGTTCTTAACATCGACCTTGACGCGACCTGAGTCCTCATCAATCTCTAAGGTCTCGCCAACGTAGAGACTTCTACCTGATAGGGAGTGGCCGCGCATATAGAGTTGATATTCTTTATCGTGATGACGCTCATAAAAGCCATCGGTGTAACCGCGATTTGCAAGACCTTCCAAATTACCAATTAGAGACATATTCATGGGTCGACCAGCTACTGCATCGTCAATCGCAGTGCGGTAAGCCTGGCAGGTACGAGAAACATAGTAAGGTGATTTAGTACGCCCCTCAATCTTGAATGAATCCACGCCCATCTTCGTTAAGCGTTCAATATGCTCAATCGCACGTAGATCTTTGGAGTTCATGATGTAAGTGCCGTGCTCATCTTCTTCCATTGGCATCAAATCATCTGGACGACGCGCCTCCTGAAGAAGAACCACATCACCGCTGGTATTTTGTTGACCTGGTTTTACCTTGTAATCCCAGCGACAAGCATTGGTGCAAGCACCTTGATTGGAATCGCGATGTGACATATACCCGGATAGTAAGCAGCGGCCAGAGTAAGCAATACACAGAGCGCCATGAACAAAGACTTCTAATTCCATTTCTGGACAATCTTGACGAACTTCTTCGATTTCGTCAAAAGAAAGCTCACGTGAAAGAATGACGCGACTGATTCCAACGGAGCGCCAAAACTTTGCAGACGCACCATTCACTGTATTGGCCTGAACAGATAAATGAATCGGCATATCTGGCCAAGCTTCTCTAGCCATCATGATGAGACCGGGATCTGACATGATCATGGCATCAGGCTTCAATGCAACAACTGGATCCATATCTTTAATGTAGGTACGCGTCTTTCCACCATGAGGCAGTAGATTCGATACGAGGTAAAACTTCTTACCTAGAGCATGAGCGGTATCAATACCTTCCTTCAGCGTTTCCATTTTTCCGAAGTCGTTATTACGCACTCGGAGTGAGTAACGTGGTTGTCCGGCATAAATGGCATCAGCACCAAAGTCAAAGGCGGTGCGCAGCATAGAGAGGCTGCCGGCGGGGGCTAGAAGTTCTGGAATCTTAGTCATGGTGCTATTTTAGTGAATACAGGCATTCTTGTTGGATTTACGGCGAGATCAAGCTCTGGGAGCTACCAGTCAAGTATTTACCAAGCATTCTAGGTAATCAAACCTCCATGCAGAGTATCCTACGGGGTCTGTGGCCAGCATTTAAAAACGAACAAGGCGTCTTCCCTTGAGCTCTCCACCTGAAATCGAAGGCATTAACTAAAGAATGCAATGACCAAACTCACATCCAAACCCATCCTTAAAAAAGCCAGCGGTATTTTGGCGCAAGAGTTTGCTATTCCCAAAGACATCGCTTGGGCTTGGGTTACTTTGCTACTGTCACAAGAAGAACAAAAGCGCGATAGTGAAGAAAAACGTTATGCCCGTATCGCCGAATTTGAGGCCTGGATTGTGGAGCTCAACTTACCAACTGATCCAAAAAATCCCGGAAGTACTGCAATAAGTCCAGAGTCAGTAAAAAACTCAGCCAGAAATGTATTTGAGTGGCCGCATGAGTACATCTTTGAAGAACCTGTAGCAGCTAAGCATCCAGACTCTAAGATGACTTACAGCGATACGATCACCAAACCAATTTTGGATGCAATTAAGGATGCTGGGGGTTCCGATGATCGTCCTGCACTCATTGCCATTTTGGAGGGCTATGCAAAAGCAGGTAAAGAACCCTTTGCCAATGTCACTCCAGTGGGAATTGAGTGGAAAGGGAGTAATTGGGCTGAAGGTGACAAGCTGAATCTGCTCACCATCAAAACCCTCAATAACCGTCTCGCCAATTTAAGAAAGAAAGGGTTGATCTAGGCTCAATCACTTCACCTAGGTTGCAAAAGAAAAAACCACCTCGCAAGGTGGTTTTCTTATATTTGGCTCCTCGACCTGGGCTCGAACCAGGGACCTACGGATTAACAGTCCGGCGCTCTACCAACTGAGCTATCGAGGAATAAGCCGATATTATAGCAAGATGAAATCATCTACTCCAAGTTCTGTACAGATCCCTAAAGTATTGACCATCGCCGGGTCCGATAGTGGCGGCGGCGCGGGCATCCAGGCGGACCTCAAGGTCATTACAGCCTTGGGTGGATATGGAATGTCGGTCATCACCGCTATTACTGCGCAGAACACTTTGGGGGTGAGTCGCATTCAGGATATTGACCTTGATGTAGTTGAGGCTCAGATCGATGCAGTATTTATGGATATTGGGGTGGACATTGTCAAAATCGGGATGCTTGCCAGTCCAGAAATTGTCCGTACCGTGGCTTCTGCTCTCATGCGTCATGGGGCTAAGAGAATCGTTTTGGATCCGGTATTAAGAGCCACATCAGGGGCCAGTCTAGGTGGAGATGACACTGCCCAGGCAATCATTCAAGAGTTATTCCCGATGGCGACATTGGTAACCCCAAACCTGGAGGAGGCCTCCTTACTTTTGGGCCGAGAATTATTCGGTCCTGCGGATTTCAAGCTTGCCGCTGAGGAGTTGCTTGAGTTAGGTCCACAGGCAGTCTTGATTAAGGGCGGACATCTGGATGCTACCCATACTCAGCTGACGGATTTTCTGATGTGGCGAACGATGGAAGAGGGTCTTGAAGTGGTTCAGTCAAAAGAATTTAAACACTACCGAGTTAATACAGCTAATACGCATGGAACTGGATGCTCGTTAGCCTCTGCCATAGCCACCTATTTAGCGGATGGTCACGATCTCTCGCATTCTGTTGCAAAGGCCATCTCTTATGTAGAGGCCGGCTTAGAGGCTGGGCGTTTCTTGAGTATTGGCGAAGGCCCTGGACCCTTGTGGCATATGCATGATTTTTATCCAACCGCATTACCGAAAGAAGAGGGCAAGTATTAAAGATTCAGGATTGAAGATTAAGGCTTAAGTTTTCATCAGCTCTTGCAGTCGCTTTACTGCTGCTTTAGGATCGCTTGATCCACTGATTGCCCTAACAACGGCAACCGAGCCCACGCCGCTCTGTGCAACCGCATGAATGCTGCCCTCATCAATACCGCCAATGGCAACTAAGGGGTAATGATTCATCAACTGGGCATACTTATAAAGACGACCCAAACCCTGAGGCGCAGTTTCCATCTTCTTTAAGTTCGTTGGAAAAACAGCGCCCATGGCAATATAACTTGGGCAGAAGCGATCTGCGTAGGCCATCTCAGCATAGCCATGCGTGCTCAGCCCTAAGCGCAGTCCTGCAGACCGAATAGCATCCAAATCTGCCGTCTCCAAATCCTCTTGACCCAAGTGGATTCCGTAGGCTTCAGCTTCAATTGCCTCTTGCCAATAGTCATTAATGAAGAGCAAGGTTCTACTGCCCTCAACAGCCTTCACTGATTCTGCAATGTGTTTTCGAATCAGCTTTTTATCTTCGGACTTAAAGCGTAATTGCACCGTTGGAATTTCAGCATCAACCATGCGTTTTACCCATTCGGCATCTGGCATGACAGCATATAAACCTAAACGCTTTGGGCACTCTGCAAAGGCATTGGGATTCATATTCCGAGTCCAAGGCAGCAAATCAAAATGCTCAGGTCTGGATGGCCACTTAAAGGGATTAAATCCACCGTCTTGATGAACCATTCGAGACCAAGCTTTACCTAAGACATTGGCATCACGCTCAATGAAGCCCATTTGAATTGCAGCGACCATGCCAGCAAGTTCGTAATGATCTGCCGCATGCTCGTTATCAATTTTTGGAGGAGGTGATGACATGCTGTATGCCGGTATAGGCAAACACAAGTCATCCTTAATATGGGCTGCAACAATTTGATCTGCAAGATCGCGAACTAAGCTCATTCAGTATGGTTCTTTAAGTTTGATGCCAAAAAGGCGTACCAACCAATGGTGTACTGGCTTGAGCAGATTGCTGGGCTTTCATAGCTCCTGAAAGGTAGGCGGTACGACCGGCATCTACTGCCATCGAAAACGCTTTAGCCATTGCAACAGGATCATCGGCCAATGCAACTGCAGTATTGAGTAAGACGCCATCAAAACCCCATTCCATCACGCTACATGCATGGGACGGTAGACCTAAGCCGGCATCCACTAAAAGCGGAACCTTCAAACGGTCACGAAGTAGTTTTAATGCGTAGGGATTTAAAGGGCCTTGACCAGTTCCAATCGGTGCGGCCCAGGGCATGACAGCCTGACATCCTACATCCACTAAGCCTTGGCACAAAATCAGATCTTCGGTGCAATAAGGCAAGACCTTGAAACCATCTTTTATTAAAGTTTCTGCTGTAGAAACTAGCCGTAATGTATCAGGCTGCAATGTGTAGTCATCGCCGATGAGCTCTAACTTGATCCAGTTAGTTTCAAATACTTCACGAGCCATCTGCGCGGTAGCAATTACTTCCTTTGGGCTATGGCAACCGGCGGTATTAGGTAAAACCGGCACAGCCATTTTCTTTAGGAGATCCCAAAATCCAGAGTGCGCTTCTGTTGTGGAGGTGCCTTGCCTACGAAGACTAACAGTAATCATTCCAGGATTGGATTGCTTGACAGCATTTTCCAAAACCTGTGGTGATGGGTAACGCGATGTTCCTAACAATAAACGGCTAGCAAATGTCTCGCCATACAGCACTAAGGGGTCTGCGGTAGCTACAGGATTTGGTAAAGGGGCGGTCATGTGAATAGATGGATTACGTATTTTTCATTCATTGATAAGTTAGCCGCCAGTGACCGGTGCAATGACTTCCATTTCATCGCCTTCATGCAAGATTTCCTCGGCATGCCTAGTCTTAGGCACGAATTCATAATTGATTGCAACGGCAAAGGGTGGTTGCGCATCAATCATCACCAGTACATCATCAATCGTGCTGTTGTCTGGAACCTCATGAGCTACTTGATTCAACATTATGCGCATGCGCTTAACTCCTGATCGGTGGCGGCTGACACCTGTAAGTCTAAGTCGATTGCTAAAGGACTGGAGCCCGTGTTCAATATTTCTAGTGCGCAGTCCAGAATGGCTGGAGAGATCATGAAACCATGTCGATAGAGTCCATTGATCATCATGAGCTTGGCTTGATGCGGCTTTTGATCAACGCTAATCTCGGGCAAATTATCTTTTAGCGTAGGGCGACATTGGGTTGCCATCTCTAAAATGCGTGCTTCTGCAAAACCACTGTGCACGGTATAGACCGCACTGAGCAATTCCATTGCGGATCGAACGCTCATTGGAGAGAGATCTTCGGATTCAATCTCGGTTGCTCCAACAACATAAACATCATCTTCTTTTGGGGCGATGTAAATCGGGTAGCGCGGATGGATTAGGCGAGTAGGGCGACGCAGCTTCACTTCAGGTGCATGCAGACGAATGACTTCACCACGAACGCCACGTAAATCTTTTGAAGAGTTATCAAGTTGATTCCAGGAATCCTTTGCACCCAAGCCGCGACAATCAATTACCCAATCAAAGCCATTAGTAATATTGCGAAGCTGCTCGGGATCGGTGGATTGATTCCAATGACAAGGCACCTTCATTAAGGTGAGCTCGACTAATAAAGCTTCCAGTAATTGGCGGTTATCGAGCTGACCTTCATTGGGTAGATAGAGGCCTTGCGTAAAGCGCTCAGAAACCCCTGGCTCAATTTCCGCAAGTGACTGACTATCTAAATGAAGCGGATTAGACAACGTCCGATTGCGATCGCAGTTTCTTTCAAGATGGGAGGAAAAACGCTCTGCATCACTAGCATCTTGACGATGCCATAAGATCAAAGTGCCATCTTGTTGAAAGTAAACCGGCTTAGCCAATTCATCGATGAGTTGCTTCCATCGCGGCAGGCTATGAACACCCATACGCACGACGTTATCTTCAGTGATAGCAGATTCCGCCAGTGGTGCCAACATTGCAGCGGCAATACGCGCAGCTGCATTAGCGGCATCTGGGCCGCCTTTCTCAAACAGCTCAACCCGAGCGCCGCGCTTAGCAAGTGCGACCGCTAGCAACCGACCCATGAGGCCGGCGCCAACGATGGCGTATTTGCCGTTTGAGACTGACTTAGTCACTTACTGATAAATCTCGCTACCGCGCTTACGGAACTCTGCTGACATTTCTTCCATTCCTTTTTCTAGATCGGTAGAGGCTTCTGCAGTGATGGGGATTACTTTCGCCTTAGGGTTGCCATCGGCATCCAAGCTTGCCGCGTAATCACGCACTTCTTGAGTGATCTTCATAGAGCAGAACTTCGGTCCACACATCGAGCAGAAGTGGGCAATCTTGGCGCCTTCAGCTGGCAAGGTCGCATCGTGGTATTCACGAGCACGTTCAGGATCTAAGCCGAGATTAAATTGATCTTCCCAGCGGAATTCAAAACGTGCTTTGGATAAGGCGTTATCGCGTACTTGAGCACCAGGCAAGCCCTTGGCCAAGTCCGCACCATGGGCTGCGATCTTGTAAGTAATGATGCCGGTTCGCACATCTTCTTTATCCGGCAAACCTAAATGCTCTTTCGGTGTTACGTAGCAAAGCATTGCAGTGCCGTACCATCCAATTTGTGCAGCACCAATACCGCTAGTGATGTGATCGTATCCAGGAGCAATATCGGTAATCAAAGGACCAAGGGTATAGAAGGGCGCTTCTAAGCAGTGCTTTAGTTCCTCAGTCATATTTTCTTCAATGCGCTGCATTGGAACGTGACCAGGGCCTTCAATCATCACTTGAACATCGTGCTTCCAAGCCTTTGCCGTCAACTCGCCAAGGGTATGAAGTTCGCCAAACTGTGCGGCATCATTCGAGTCTGCAATACAACCAGGTCGCAAACCATCACCCAAACTAAATGACACGTCATAGGCTTTCATGATCTCGCAAATCTCATCAAACTTCGTGTAGAGGAAGTTTTCCTTATGGTGCGCTAAACACCACTTCGCCATAATCGAGCCACCGCGAGAAACGATGCCAGTGATACGGTCGGCTGTTAACGGAACGTAACGCAGCAATACACCAGCATGAATGGTGAAGTAATCGACACCTTGTTCAGCTTGTTCAACCAAGGTGTCGCGGAACATTTCCCAAGTGAGATCTTCTGCAATACCACCGGTCTTATCCAGCGCTTGATAAATTGGAACAGTACCAATGGGAACTGGTGAATTCCGAATAATCCACTCACGGGTTTCATGAATATGCTTACCAGTAGACAGATCCATGATGGTGTCTGCACCCCAGCGGATCGACCACACCATTTTTTCTACTTCCTCATTAATCGATGAGGTCACAGCAGAGTTACCTAGATTGCCATTAATTTTCACGCGGAAGTTGCGGCCAATAATCATGGGCTCGAGCTCAGGGTGATTGATGTTGGCCGGAATGATGGCGCGGCCTGCTGCGATCTCGGAGCGTACAAATTCACCGGTAACGATGTCTGGCAAATTGGCGCCATAGCTCTTGCCAGGATGTTGCTTGAGTAGTTGTTTGTATTCGGGATTCTTGCGTAATTGCTCTAAACCCATAGACTCACGCAAGGCAACATATTCCATTTCAGGAGTCACGATGCCTTTGCGGGCGTAATACATTTGACTTACGTTTTGTCCTGCTTTGGCAACACGCGGAGGATTGATATGAGCAAAACGTAAATTTTGAGTTGCTGCATCTTGTGAGCGGGCAACACCATACTCAGAACTCGGTCCAGCTAATTGCACTGTGTCACCGCGTTCTTCAATCCAGTTTTTGCGCAATAAAGGCAAACCTTTTTCCAGATTGATCACAATATCGGGATCACTATAGGGTCCTGAAGTGTCATAAACCGGTACGGGAGGATTAGGCACCATCTCTTCGCCTACTCGAGTCGATAGTTGCTCGATCATGCGAATCGGAGCTTTGATATCTGGACGCGAGCCCTCAAGATAGGTTTTGGTAGAAGCGGGATAGGCAAATTTCTGGCCAAAGTCACGCTCTAAGCTCTTTAAGCTCGGAATTTCTGGTTTAGATTTAGTGTTGGTATCGCTCATGTCCATCTCCTGACTGTAATTAGATGGACGAAACCGGGTGACGGTCTGATGGAAAACTCCCCACGCCAGCATTACCTGGATCGGGTTCTAGGGTCTTTCTCAGCACCTTGTGGCAAAAAACACCTCAAGGGCACCCCTGTTTCATCCTTAAAGCTAATTTAACCACGAAATGAGCGCAAGCTAGATGATCAACATCAAGCAGTCAAAGTCGGAAGGGTGGATTTAGCCTGTTTTGGTATTTCGCAAAATGAAATCCGCCGTCACAAAGGCAGCATCGCTGGTGAATTCATCAGCCAAAATACGCGCAGAAGCCTCTGAAAGGGAGATTTCGATAAAACCACTGACTTCACCATCATGATTTGTGGGGATAAAATTATCTGCGAGCTCTAGGTCATAGACATAGAGCAACTCATCATGAAAACCCCGCCCAGGAATGGGGCGGCGCATATGAATACGGCCCACCGGCTCAATTTGATCAGAAATCTGGCGCGGTACGCCGGCTTCTTCCCATAACTCTCGACGGGCGTTAACCCAGGGGGTCTCATCCGCTCCAATGCCGCCTGCAGCAAGGTTATCTAGGCGCCCAGGATCTGTGGGTTTGGACTCGCTGCGGCGTCCCAGCCAGAGATTGCCGGCCTTCGTATAGCCATTAATGTGGCTTGCCATGCTGCGAAACCCAAAAGTTCGAAAAGCGGAGCGCTCTAAACGGAAGTATTCGTGACCATTTTGGTCAATCCAAGCAAAATCTTCCTGCCTCCAGCCCGGAATAAACCCGCCTTGGTGCATGCGATCAGCCAATTTAGCCAGGCTTTCGGATAGGGCTAAGGGCCTGGCATGGCTAATACTGATCCGATCGTGCCCCATTTGAATATGAGGGATGGGATTTTTAGTAAGTGATTCTTGTAGGTAGGGGATAAATTCAGGGTTTAGATGACCAATCACTTGCCCAGATGAGGAGCCGCCTAAAAAGTGAATGGGTAAAAAATCTGGTGGTGCAGATCTTGCCGTGTTTTGAAGCATCTCTTCTAGCGCGGCAATTGTGCTGGTGGTGAGCTTGTGCATGCCTTAAGTGTAAGAGAAATTATGAATGCTGAAAAAAAGTAGTCTAAAAATCTATAAATGAATTTCAATTGTCAATAGATCTTTATTTATTTTTTTATCAGAGATAGATGCCCATAATTTAAGCAAGCTAGGTCTCTCTATACAAATCTACGACTTACGAAAACTTTTGGGTATTTATCCACAAAGCCTGTGGATAAGTTTTTCATTTTGAAGTGGTCCCGCCGACAGGAATCGAACCTGTATCCCACGCTTAGGAGGCATGTGCACTATCCATTGTGCTACGGCGAGTAAAAAAATAAAAAACTATTTTTTAAAAAGATGTTAAGGCAAGAAACATTATCCACTGATTACCAACCACACAAGGCCCAAACTGAATTGGTGATTGCCACCATCATATCGGGAGCAAAGTAAGCAGAAAAAATAATGCCTAAGAGTACCAATGAAAATGCGTAAAAAAATAAACGTACAAGTGACATTTTTATCGGTAAAAATTAAACAGAGGCAGCACGATGAATCGCGCGTTCTTTGACTGGTATGTTGACCAAGAATGCAAACAAGCCTAAGGCTATCGCAATGTTCCACACAATCAGATAGGAGCCGGTGCGATCAAATAGGTAGCCACCAAAATAAGCGCCGCAGAAGCTCCCCAATTGATGCGAGAAGAACACTAGACCTGAGAGCATGGTGAGGTATTTCACACCAAAGATCTGTGCCACGATGGCATTGGTAAGTGGGATGGTAGACAGCCACAGGAAGCCCATGATAGCTGCAAAGAGGTAGGTAGACATTGGGCTAAGAGGCAGCCAAATAAAGGCCATGATCGCAATAGACCTACCGATATAGATACCCGACAGGAGGTAGCGCTTTGGAAAACGTTGACCTAATATTCCGGCGCTATAGGTGCCAAAAATATTAAAGAGTCCAATGAGTGCTAATGCCGTTGTCGCGACTGCAGGTGCACCAACATCAGGATAGATCTTGGATAAATCTTTAAGGTAGGGTGCTAAGTGAACGGCAATAAACACTACCTGAAATCCGCACACAAAATAACCTAAGGTGAGTAATTTAAAACTAGGATTGTGGATCGCTTCTTTTAACGCTTCTTTAATAGTTTGATTATTACCTTGCTGCGCATTGGCAACATTTGGTTCGCGCAACATAAACGCAATCGGAATCATCAAGCTAGCCATGAGCGCTAACATGAGCAGTGCATCGTTTGCACCAAAGCTAGTGAGCAAGCCTTGCTCAACTGGAATCATTAAGAACTGTCCGAATGATCCAGCTGCTGCTGCAATACCCATTGCCCACACACGTTTTTCTGCAACAACATTGCGACCTAAGATTCCATAGATCACGCTATAGGTTGTTGCGGTTTGAGCAAGACCAATTAGTAATCCACCAGCTAATGAAAAGTTCAATGCGTCAGTGGAGATCGCCATGCCGGCTAAACCGAGTGCATAGAGTGCACCACCAGCAACCATGATTTTGAATGCACCGTAACGATCAGCTAAAGCGCCAGTGATCGGCTGAACTGCTCCCCAAATAAGATTTTGTAATGCAATAGTGAGTGCAAAAGTTTCGCGACCCCAGCCATTGGCCGAGGTAATGGGAAGATTAAATAATCCAAAACCATGGCGTATTCCCATGGAAAAAGTCACCATTAGCCCGCCAAAAATCAGCACTTGGATTAGTGATAACTTTGGGCTTGAGCTGTTGGATGACATTGGGTTTAGATGATGCCTTTTTCTTGGAGGGTGGCAATAGCCTGGGGGTCTAGATTGAGGCGTTCCCGCAAAATTTCATCCGTATGCTGACCCAAGGTGGGTGGTGCCATGCGCACCTCAACCGGGGTTTCTGAGAGTCGCATAGGGCTGCCAACCAGTTTCATATTGCCCGCGGTAGGGTGTGGAACGTCAATTTGGACGCCGCGCGCCTTAACTTGCTCGTTATCAAAGACTTCTTCGAAGTTATTAATAGGGCCGCAAGGTACGTTTGCCGCCTCTAAAAGCTGGATCCACTCCGCCTTGGTTTTGCGACGTGTCATGACCTCTAGTAATGGAATCAGGGACTTACGATTCTCTACTCGAATAGGATTATTAATATAAAGGGGGTTACTAGCTAAGTGCGCCTCACCACCAGCAGTCACAAAGTGCTTGAATTGACCATCATTGCCAACGGCGACGATCATCCAGCCATCTGAGGTGGGAAAGGTTTGGTAGGGAACGATGATCGGGGAGGCGTTACCCCAGCGACGCGGCACCTTATCAGAGCACAAATAGGCGCTAGAGACATTGGCCATTACTGCAATTTGAGTATCTAGGAGGGCCATATCGATATATTGACCCTGTCCCGTTTTATCTCGATGGACGACTGCAGCCAGGATGGCAGTGCTGGCGTACATGCCAGTAAAGATATCGGCAATCGCCACACCAGCCTTTTGTGGGCTAGCGCCTTCAAAGTCATCAGCCTCGCCAGTAACACTCATAAAACCACCCATTCCCTGGATGATGAAGTCATAGCCAGGGCGCTGAGCATAGGGACCATTTTGGCCAAAACCGGTAATGGAGCAGTAAATAAGGTCCGATTTGACCTTTTTGAGGCTTTCGTAATCCAGACCGTACTTGGCTAAATCCCCAACTTTGTAGTTTTCAATCACTACATCCGACTCTTTGGCGAGTTGCCGAATGATTTCTTGGCCCTCGGGCTTACTAATATCGACAGTAATGGAGCGTTTATTGCGGTTAATACAGATGAAATAAGCTGTTTCTGCAGTGTCATTGCCCTGCGGATCCTTTACAAAGGGAGGACCCCAATGGCGGGTATCGTCCCCAAGGCCTGGACGCTCGACTTTGATGACGTCTGCACCGAGATCAGCGAGGTTTTGTGCGCACCACGGGCCGGCAAGCACACGGCTGAGGTCTAAAACGCGAATATGACTTAAGGCTCCCATCCGGCAATTTTGGCATGAATATAGGGGTAATTCAGGAAAATTCGGGTTTTAGTTCAGACATGACTACAATTTGCGCGCATGGCTACCCGTAAAACATCCGAATACAGCGAATCATCGATTCAGGTCCTAAAAGGACTCGAACCCGTCCGTCAGCGGCCGGGAATGTACACCCGCACCGACAATCCCTTGCACATCATTCAAGAGGTGCTGGATAACGCTTCCGACGAAGCTTTAGGTGGATTTGGTAAGCAAATCATCGTGACTTTGCATACGGATAGCAGCGTGAGCGTGGAAGATGATGGTCGCGGAATTCCAGTGGGAATGCATCCTACGGAGAAATTACCGGTAGTCGAAATTGTATTTACCCAACTCCATGCTGGCGGTAAGTTTGAAAAAGGCACTGGGGGTGCTTATGCATTCTCTGGAGGTTTGCACGGTGTTGGTGTTTCAGTTACCAATGCCTTGTCCAAGCGTCTAGAAGTTACCGTATGGCGTGAGGGCCAGGTATCCACTTTGACCTTTGCAGATGGCAAGGTCATTGAAAAACTAAAAACCAGCGCCGCTGGTAAGGAAGATAAATCCCACGGTACGCGTGTGCGTGCATGGCCAGATGGTAAGTACTTCGATAGTGCGGCCATCCCTATGCCCGAGCTCATTCGCTTATTGCGCTCTAAGGCAGTTTTGCTGCCCGGCGTCAAAGTCACCTTAATTCAAGAGAGGTCTGGCGAGAGTCAAACTTGGCAATATGCCCAAGGCTTACGCGGCTACTTAAACGAAGCAATGGCACAAGCGGGCCATGGCGCAGAAGTTATCCCGCCATTTGAAGGTGAGCAATATGCAACCGGCAATGGTGATGATGACTCCTTTGCTGAAGGTGAGGGCGCAGCCTGGGTTGTGACCTGGACTGAAGATGGCCCTCCAGTGCGTGAGAGTTATGTGAACTTGATTCCAACGCCAGCAGGGGGCACTCATGAAAGTGGCTTGCGCGAAGGCCTCTTTAATGCCGTTAAAGGCTTTATCGAAATGCATGCATTACAGCCTAAAGGTGTGAAGCTTATGCCTGAGGACGTTTTTGCACGCGCCTCCTTCATTTTGTCTGCCAAGGTACTGGATCCTCAATTCCAAGGTCAAATTAAAGAGCGTTTAAATTCCAGAGATGCGGTACGTTTGGTATCTGGTTACGCTAAATCTGCTCTTGAGCTTTGGCTTAATGAGCACGTTGATTACGGTCGCAAACTCGCCGACTTAGTGATTAAGCAGGCGCAAGCAAGAACACGCGCTGGTCAAAAAGTCGAGAAGAAAAAATCCTCTGGTGTTGCAGTGCTACCTGGTAAGTTGACTGACTGTGAAAGCCAAGATATTGGCCTCAATGAAATCTTCCTGGTTGAGGGAGATTCAGCGGGCGGTTCAGCCAAGATGGGGCGCAATAAGGAATATCAAGCGATTCTGCCTTTACGCGGTAAGGTTCTCAATACCTGGGAAGCAGAGCGTGATCGCTTATTTGCGAACAACGAAGTGCATGACATTGCAGTTGCGATTGGCGTTGATCCGCACGGCGCTAATGACACTCCGGACTTATCAAACTTGCGTTATGGCAAGGTTTGCATCCTCTCTGATGCGGACGTGGATGGTGCGCATATTCAGGTATTGCTACTCACTTTGTTCTACAAGCATTTCCCTAAACTGATTGAGTTGGGTCATGTGCATATTTCAAGGCCGCCCTTGTTTAGGGTGGACGCCCCAGCACGCGGCAAAAAGCCAGCGCAAAAGATCTACGCACTAGATGCAAGTGAGCTGCAAGCGATTGAAGATAAATTGCGCAAAGATGGCGTCAAAGAGTCTGCCTGGCAAATTTCCCGATTTAAAGGCTTGGGTGAGATGAGTGCTGAGCAACTCTGGGATACCACTTTGAATCCAGACACCCGCCGCCTCTTGCCGGTGACTTTGGGCACTTGGACTGAAGATGAAACAATTAAGACAATGGATATGTTGATGGGTAAATCCGAATCCGGTGCGCGTCGTGATTGGCTGGAAGAGCGCGGTAATGAAGTGGAGGCGGATATCTAATGGCTATTAAAAAAACTCCAGGTGCTACAGGCCCCACTGATCAAGCTGACCTGTTTGCAGGTGAGCCTATTGAAATGAATATTGTGGAAGTCGATGAGTCCATCACTCCCCAAGCAGGTGGTCCTAGGGATCCACACGATCCCAAAAAAGTTGAGCTAAATGAAGATGATAAAGACAGCTTAACGCTAGCGGTCTACGCAGAGCGAGCTTATCTTGATTACGCAATTAGCGTAGTGAAAGGTCGTGCGCTACCTGATGTATCCGATGGTCAAAAACCAGTTCAACGCCGAATCTTGTTCTCCATGAGCGAGATGGGCTTGCGCGCTGACGCTAAGCCCGTCAAGAGTGCTCGTGTCGTTGGTGATGTATTGGGTAAGTTTCATCCGCACGGTGACCAATCTGCTTATGACGCATTAGTGCGTCTGGCGCAGAGCTTCTCCTTGCGCTATCCATTGATTGATGGCCAAGGTAACTTTGGTTCGCGTGATGGTGATGGCGCAGCGGCAATGCGTTACACCGAGGCGCGTTTAACCAAAATCGCTGGTCTTTTATTAAGTGAGATCGATGAAGGCACCGTAGACTTTGCGCCAAACTACGACGGCTCATTTCAAGAGCCTAAGTTGTTGCCGGCGCGCTTGCCATTTGTGCTCTTAAATGGGGCGTCTGGTATTGCCGTGGGTATGGCGACGGAGATTCCTTCGCATAATCTACGTGAAGTGGCGAGTGCAGCAATTGCTTTAATGAAGTCTCCTAAGATGAGCACTTCTGAGTTGCTCGAAATCATGCCTGGACCAGACTATCCAGGTGGCGGTCAAATTATTTCCTCTGCAGCCGAGATTGCGCAGATCTATGAGGCTGGTCGTGGCAGCTTAAAAGTGCGTGCCCGCTGGTCTATTGAAGAATTAGCTCGTGGCCAATGGCAAATTGTGGTGAATGAGTTGCCACCGTCTACTTCATCACAGCGTGTACTCCAAGAGATTGAGGAGATTACCAATCCGAAGGTGAAGGTTGGTAAGAAGACTTTAACCCCTGAGCAGAGCAACCTGAAATCCACCATCCTGAATGTGCTCGATGGTGTACGTGATGAATCTAGCAAAGATGCTGCGGTGCGCCTGGTATTTGAGCCAAAGAGTAAAAATATTGATGTCAATGAGTTTGCCAATCTTTTGCTTGCTCATACCTCTTTGGAATCCAATGCGCCAATGAACTTGGTGATGATTGGTACGGACGGCCGTCCTCGTCAAAAAGGTCTGAAAGAGATTATTTCTGAGTGGATTTCTTTCAGGGTTGCGACTGTTACTCGACGTACTCAACATCGCTTGGGCAAGGTCAATGACCGCATGCATATTTTGGAGGGGCGCTTAATTGTCCTTCTGAACATTGATAAGGTCATCAAGATCATTCGCAATAGCGATGAACCTAAGGCTGATCTTATTAAAGAATTCAAGCTCAGTGATCGCCAGGCAGAAGATATTCTAGATATTCGCTTGCGTCAATTGGCCCGTCTGGAAGGCATCAAGATTGAGCAAGAGCTAAAAGAACTTAAGTCTGAACGTGACGATCTTGAAGGTTTATTGCAGAGCGATACCGTGCTTCGCAAGCGCATCATCAAAGAAATCGAATCCGATATGAAGGATTTTGGCGATGATCGTCGTACCTTAATTCAGGAAGACAAGCGTGCCGTTGCTGAAACCAAGGTATTGGATGAGCCGGTAACGGTCATCGTGTCTCAAAAAGGTTGGGTGCGCGTACGCCAAGGTCATGAGCATGATGCAACGCAATTTGGCTTTAAGGCAGGTGATGCCCTCTACGGAACATTTGAGTGCCGCACAGTGGATGTGATGCAAGGCTTTGGTAGCGATGGTCGTGTCTATACCGTGCCAGTGAGCGAGTTGCCTGGTGCCCGTGGCGATGGTTCGCCATTGACTAGCTTTGTAAACTTGGCGGCTGGATCCCAAATGGTGGCTTACTATGCTGGCCAGCCTGATGACCTGGTACTCATTTCTACAAGATCAGGTAACGGTTTCCTTGCAAACGTCGCTGACATGACTACCCGTAATAAGGCTGGTAAATCATTTGTTGGCATCGACAGTAAATTCCCAGGCGGTGATGCACCTCTGGGCGCAGCTAAGGTGACGGCCGGCATGAAACAGGTAGCCTGTTTATCCGAAAACTCCAAGTTGTTGGTATTCCCATTAGATGAGCTCAAGCGTTTACCTACAGGTGGTAAGGGTGTGATTTTGATGGGCTTGGATGATAAAGAGAAGCTGGCTTCTGCCATCGCCGTTGGTCCTGATGGTGCTACCTATTCAGGTGCTGGGCGTGCGGGTAAACCTACTGAGTTGAGCCTTGATGCGAAAACGTTGAAATCATTTGCAGGGAATCGCGCTCGTAAAGGTCATTTCGTAGAGCCAAGATTAAAAGATGGGAAGCTGAAGGCCAATTAGGTAGTTGGGCTTGATTTAGGTAAATAAAAAACCCGGTCATCAACTGATCGGGTTTTTTATTGCCTCTTAAACTTTTGCCGGTATCGGCACTCCGTACTTCACGGCGATTACTTCAGCCAAAATGGACACGGCAATTTCAGGTGGGGTTAAAGCGCCAATGAATAAACCTACCGGGCCATGAAGTTGCTCCACCTGTTCCTGACTAACATCGAACTCCAGTATGCGAGCCTTCCGCTTCTGAGTATTGATTCTGCTGCCCAGAGCCCCAACATAAAAAGCAGGTGACTTCAATGCCTCCATTAAGGCCATGTCATCAAGTTTGGGATCGTGGGTTAATGCGACTACAGCTGTATGAGAATCAACGCCAATTTCCAGAAGCACATCATCTGGCATGCCTTTGATAAATTGAATATGTTCGCGATTAATTCCCTCTGCGTACTCTTCACGTGGATCGATCACAATGACCTCAAAGTCAGAGGCTAGGGCAAAATCAGCGGTATAGAGCGATAGTTGTCCTGCGCCAATAATGACCATGCGCCAACGAGGACCATAAGTGGTTTTCATCAGGCGCTCATCGCAAATAAATGCCTCATTACGATTACCAGCTTCTAAGGTAGATTTACCAGTAGATAGATCAACCGTACGAGAAGTAATTTGATGACTGGAGATAGAGGCCAGAATAGCTTCTAAAATCACCAGCTCAGGTTTTGGCTCGACCAGCAGTCGCAGTGTTCCACCACAAGGCAGGCCAAAGCGTGCAGCTTCTTGTTGGCTAACGCCATAGACCACCATTTCTGGAAGCTCTTTAGTGAGGATTTCGGTTTGTACTCGACGAATTAAGTCATCTTCGACACATCCGCCTGAAACTGAGCCGGTAACTTGACCATCATCTCTGATTGCCACCCAAGAGCCAATTGGTCTTGGTGCAGAGCCCCAAGTTTGAACAACTGTTGCGATGGCAACCGAATGGCCTGCTTTAAGCCAATCCACAGCGGCATTTAATACGCTTAAATCAGTACTGTTCATTTCGTGTCTTGAATATTCTTTTATTTATTTTTTTACTGCGAATGTATTTATTATCACTCTAATGACAAGTTCTAGCCCATTACTGCAAGCTTCACAATTGCGCCTAGCTGTATTGTTGCTAGCGGCAGGTGAGGGCAGTCGTCTCGGTAATCATCCTAAAGTCCTGCTCCGCAAGGAGAGTCAGACGTTATTGCAGCGATTTTCAAGCGAGATCCAGGCATTCAGTCCTGTTGAGTACATTGTTGTTACTGGCTTTCATGCCCAGGCAATTGAATTAGAAATCGCAAAGATAAACACCTCAATAGCGCTTCCTATAAAGTTTGCCCGAAATACCACTCCAGAAAAAGGCCAACCCTCGTCAGTTCGTTTGGGGCTTGAATCTCTTCAGGAAAAATTTGACGTCTTGTTAGTTGCGCTCTCAGATCAGCCTGAAATAGGCGCAAGTGAAATTCAAGAATTACTTGAGGCATTCCTCAAGCGAGAGGGTTGTGAAGAAATCATCTTGCCAATAGTGGCAGGGAGGCGTGGTAATCCGGTGCTGTTTTCTTATAAAGCAGTATTAGACGTACTAGAAACTCCCGGTATGGTTTGCCGAGAATATATGGATATCCATCCAGATAAGGTGAGAACGATGCCCACCAGTAATCAGGCATTTGTTATGGATGTTGACACGCCGGAAGACATCCAAGCACACAAATTAAGCCTGACTTAGTTTTTTAAATTTCAGCTATTAACTCGATTTCAACGCAAGCGCCTAAAGGGATTTGCGCGACACCAAAGGCGCTGCGTGCATGTTTTCCAGCATCTCCAAATACCTCAAAGAGCAGTTCTGAGCAGCCATTAATTACTAAGTGTTGCTCAGTAAATTCAGAGGTGGAATTCACTAGCCCCATGACTTTAACAATGCGCTTAACTTTGTCGAGCGAGCCCAAGTGATTTTGTAGTGTCGCTATTAAATCAATTGCAATCGACCTGGCGGCAGCTTTGCCGGTTTCCGTATCCATATCGAGACCAAGCTTACCAACCCAAGGTTTACCATCTTTCTTGGCAATGTGGCCTGATAGAAAAACAGTATTACCAGTCGTGGCAGCCATGACATAAGCAGCAGCAGGTGGTCCGGGTGGTGGTAAATCAATACCAAGGGTTTTCAGGCGATCGCTAATGTGATTTGTCATAGATTGTTAGTAAAAATTTAAAAAGAAAAAAGGAAAGATGGCTGAAGTAAATATTACTAGATTACTTTGAGAGTTGACGCATAGCATTCTCAAGACCGTTCATGGTCACGGGATACATACGATCTTTCATCAGGCCCCTCATGATGTCGATCGATTGGCGATACTGCCAAACTGATTCTGGCTCTGGATTGAGCCAGGCAAAGTGGGGAAAGTGATCAATGAGTCGATTGATCCACGCTGCACCAGTTTCTCGATTGTTGTATTCAACGGAACCATTGGGGCTTAGTATTTCATAAGGAGACATGGTGGCATCGCCAATAAAAATGAGCTTGTAGTCGGGTCCATACTTATTAATGATGTCTTGAGTAGCGGAGACTTGGTCTCGTCTACGGCGATTGCTTTGCCATAGATGCTCATAAACGCAGTTATGAAAATAGTAATACTCCAAGTGTTTAAATTCAGTTTTAACAGCAGTGAATAACTCAGAGATACGTTGAATATGATCATCCATGGATCCGCCAACATCCATTAACAACAGTACCTTGACCTGGTTGTGGCGCTCTGGTCGCATTTGAATATCAAGCATGCCTGCATTCGCAGCGGTGGAGTGAATGGTCTTATCCAGATCCAGCTCTAAATTGGATCCTTCTCTAGCAAATCGCCTCAAGCGACGTAAAGCCATTTTAATATTGCGTGTCCCCAGGCTCAGATCGCTGTCATAGTCTTTAAATTCACGGGCTTCCCAGACTTTGATGGCTGTGCGATTACCAGCGCTTTCACCTCCAATGCGTATGCCCTCTGGGTGATAGCCGCTATGACCAAAAGGGGATGAGCCGCCTGCGCCAATCCATTTATTACCGCCCCCGTGCCACTCCTTTTGCTCCTTCATGAGTTCTTGAAGACGCTTTTGCAATGCTTCGGGCCCGCCTAATTTTTTAAGGGCAGCTTTTTCTTCGTCAGTTAATACGCGCTGTAATTTTTTCTCTAACCAGTCCAAAGGAATATCTGGTGCCAAGGCCATGATTTGCTCTACACCATTAAAGTAGGAGCCAAAGACTTGATCAAAGCGATCAAAGTGTTGCTCATCCTTCACTAGGGTCATGCGCGCAAGTTGATAAAACTCATCAATCGAAGGTTCAATGACACCTTCTTTTAAGGCTTCTAGTAAGGTTAAAAATTCTCGAACAGAAACCGGCACTTTTGCCTCTTTGAGTTTGAGAAAAAATTGAATCAACATGATTCAGCTATTGCAATAGGATGTCGAATTTAGCGGTGATTGCGATTCATCATCACTAGACGTTCAAATAAATGAATGTCTTGTTCATTTTTAAGAAGTGCGCCTTGCAAGGGGGGAATCACTATTTTTTCATCTCCGCTATAAAGCGCTTCCGCTGGAATATCTTCAGCAAGCAATAGTTTTAGCCAATCGATTAACTCTGAAGTAGAGGGCTTTTTTTTGAGACCCGGCAAAGATCGGATTTGGTAAAAAGATTTCAGAGCAGCGTCCAGCAACTCCTGTTTGATATTTGGATGGTGAACATCAACAATGCTTTGCATAGTTTGGGCATCTGGGAATGAGATGTAATGAAAGAAACAGCGGCGTAAAAAAGCATCCGGTAATTCTTTTTCATTATTGGAGGTGATGATTACAAGAGGGCGATGCTTTGCTTTAATGAGCTCACGTGTTTCGTATACGTAGAACTCCATCCGATCAATTTCACGCAGAAGATCGTTGGGGAACTCGATATCTGCTTTGTCAATCTCATCAATTAATAAAACGACTGGTTCATCAGCCTCAAATGCTTGCCAAAGCACGCTTTTAACTATGTAGTTGCGAATGTCATTGACTTTTTCATCGCCGAGTTGGGAGTCTCTCAAGCGACTCACTGCATCGTATTCATACAGGCCTTGTTGAGCTTTGGTGGTTGACTTGATATGCCATTGCATCAAAGGCATATTGAGGGCTGCAGCCACTTCTTCCGCCAACATGGTCTTGCCCGTACCAGGCTCGCCCTTGATTAAGAGAGGGCGCTGAAGTGCAATCGCAGCATTCACTGCCAATTTCAGGTCATCGGTTGCTACATAGCTTTGGGATCCGTCAAAGCGGGATTTTGTCTTGGTCATCGTGAAGTCAATCAATTTGTCTGTAATCAGCGTTTAAGTATAGGTAATAGGGTGCTTATTTTCAGTGTTTTCACTAATTTCAGGGGGTGAAACGAGGTATATCAGTCCGTCTCCGCTATACTCTTCCCAAATTGATCTAAATCAAACTCGTTAATGATGATTTCTATGAAAAAACACCTCATTCTTCCCCAATTGACCCTCTGCGCAGGTCTAGCTTTTGCTGGGTTTGCAGTGCAAGCTCAAGATGTCAAAGGTTCGGCTCAGGCTGGCCAAGGCAAGGTTTGGCTCTGTATTGGCTGCCACTCCATTCCTGACTACCGTGCGGACTATCCTTTGGTTTACAAAGTGCCAATGTTGGGCGGCCAAAATGCTGCCTACATTTCTAGCGCTTTAGCCGCCTACAAAAAAGGCGAAAGAAAGCATCCAACGATGCGTTCTATTGCTGCCAGCTTGTCTGATCAGGACATGGCTGACCTTGGCGAATACTATGCTGCGCAAACTGCCAGCTCACCAAATAACCCATTGAAGTGATATTTAGAGGCACGTTTATGAAATTCGCACTAATTACCGCCATTTTGTTATCCAGTATCGGCGTTGCTCAAGCAGCTAATGCTGAAAAGGGTCAAGCACTCGTTGAGAAGGCCAATTGCGCCTCTTGTCATGGTGCTGGTCTGAATGCACCGATCTTGCCTGCTTATCCAAAGTTGGCTGGCCAGTACTCTGATTACCTCTTTTACGCTTTGAAGGCCTACAAAGTAGGCAACGGTAATGCTCAATACGGTCGCAATAATGCTGTGATGGGATCTCAGGTTCAGCCATTTACTGATGCTGATTTAGAGGATATGGCTGCTTACATCTCCAAATTACCTGGAAATTTCGTTATCAAGAAATAATCCAGAGATTCTGGCTGCAAAAGCAAAAAGGCTTAGGTGATGAACCTAAGCCTTTGTTTTTATGGGTTTATTTCACTCATAGCTGCTAGTTAGCGCTATTTAGTCGCCTCGAGGCCTCTGGTAAGGTGTTTGCGCATGGCCATTTCCGCCCCCAATGGATCTCGCTTAAGAATAGCCTGAAGAATCTCGCGATGCTCCACTAGTGAGCTCAATAGACGTCCATTTCGACTTAAAGAGTCACGCCTTTGAAGCTTGAGAACCTTGCGTAAGTCCTCAATCACACCATTCATCCATTTATTACCTGCGATTTCTTGGATCAAGTCATGAAATTTGACGTTAATTTCAAAGAATTGCTCGGTATCACGGTCGGCTGCAGCCTTTTCTAGTCGGTGATGCAGGTTATCAAGTTGCGTTAGCTGGGCTTCAGAAGCTTTTATTGCCGTCTCCTTAGCTGCTTGTCCCTCGAGCAGAGAGAGAACAGTGAAGATTTGTTCAAGATCACGCCGATCTACTTCTGTTACATAGGCTCCTTTGTTCATTTTGGTCGTCACAAGACCTTCAGAAGCTAATACCTTGATTGCTTCACGCATCGGTGTGCGACTAATTCCAAAGGCTATTGCCAGGCTTTGCTCGTCAAGCCAGCTTCCTGGCGCTAATTCGTGGGCGAAGATCTGCTCGCGTAGGCGCTCAGCTACGTCTTCGTATAAGGGTCGGTTAATTAGTTTTGTATTCATAATTATGTATACAGTATCTAGACAAAATAAAAAATGTCAAGCAAAATAGCCCTACAAATTTAGCAACAATGTAATAAAGCTAACCGGGAGTGCTTTATGAATACGAATGAAAAAAAGTCATCATCGAATGCATCCAATACTTGGCCTAATGTGCCGGATAGCAATTTAGACGCTTGGAAAAAATCAGCCCAAAAATCAGCACCTAATGGTGATGTCGATAAGTTAGGTTGGCAAACACCTGATGGCATCCATCTCAAGGCTTTATATACAGCCGAAGATACAGAAGGCCTTCAGTACACACATTCATTACCAGGATTTGAGCCATTTGTTCGTGGACCTCAGGCAACAATGTACTCAGTACGTCCTTGGACTATTCGTCAATACGCTGGCTTTTCAACGGCGGAAGAATCCAATGCGTTTTACCGCAAGGCGCTGGATGCAGGTGGTCAAGGCGTTTCTGTTGCATTCGATTTAGCAACCCATCGTGGGTATGACTCTGATCATCCACGTGTAACGGGTGACGTAGGCAAGGCTGGAGTAGCAATTGATTCTGTAGAAGACATGAAGATCTTGTTTGATGGCATTCCATTGGACAAAGTATCAGTTTCGATGACGATGAATGGCGCCGTGTTGCCAGTATTAGCGGGTTATATCGTTGCTGGTGAAGAGCAGGGTGTAAAGCAAGAATTGTTATCTGGAACGATTCAGAATGACATTCTGAAAGAGTTCATGGTGCGCAATACCTATATCTATCCACCAGAACCTTCTATGCGCATCATCGGTGACATCATTGAGTACACCGCCAAGCACATGCCGAAATTTAACTCGATATCCATTTCGGGTTATCACATGCAAGAAGCGGGAGCGAATCAAGTTCTCGAATTAGCATTTACATTGGCCGATGGTAAAGAGTACGTAAAAACTGCCTTAGCTAAAGGTTTGGATGTGGACGGCTTTGCGGGTCGCCTTTCATTTTTCTTCGCCATTGGCATGAACTTCTATTTGGAAGTTGCTAAGTTGCGCGCTGCACGCCTCTTATGGTGGCGCATCATGAAGTCCTTTGAGCCAAAGAATCCAAAGTCACTGATGTTGCGTACGCATTGTCAAACATCTGGCTGGTCTTTAACTGAACAAGATCCTTACAACAACGTTGTTCGTACAACAGTTGAAGCCATGGCTGCAGTATTTGGTGGTACTCAATCTTTGCATACCAATTCATTTGATGAAGCGATTGCTTTGCCGTCTGAGTTCTCTAGCCGAATCGCCCGTAATACCCAGTTGATCTTGCAAGAAGAGACTCACATTACTAGCGTGATCGATCCTTGGGCTGGCTCTTACATGATGGAGAACCTCACGCAAGAGATGGCTGATAAGGCTTGGGAAATCATTCAAGAAGTCGATGCCATGGGTGGCATGACCAAGGCGGTCGAAAGTGGTTGGGCTAAGCTGAAGATTGAAGCGGCTGCCGCTGAAAAGCAAGCCAAGATTGATTCTGGCTCTGATGTGATTGTTGGGGTTAATAAATACAAGCTCGGCAAAGAAGACTTAGTTGATGTCTTGATGATTGATAACGATAAGGTTCGTGAAAGCCAAGTTGCTCGATTGAAAGACATTAAGGCGAAGCGCGATTCCAAAAAAGTGGAAGCTGCATTAGAAGCACTAACAAAAGCTGCGGAAGAAAATACAGGCAACCTATTGGAATTGGCTGTGCAAGCAATTCGTTTGCGCGCTACGGTTGGCGAAGTTTCAGATGCATTAGAAAAAGTTTACGGGCGCCATCGCGCCGATACTCAAAAGGTGACCGGTGTGTATGCAGCTGCTTATGACTCAGCAGAAGGCTGGGAAAAATTGAAGGTCGAGATCGCTGATTTCGCAAAAGACTTTGGCCGTCGCCCGCGTGTAATGATTGCCAAGCTTGGCCAAGACGGTCATGATCGCGGCGCCAAAGTGGTTGCAACTGCTTTTGCTGACTTAGGTTTTGACGTTGATATTGGGCCTTTATTCCAAACTCCCGAAGAGTGTGCACGTCAAGCGATTGAAAATGACGTTCATGCTCTGGGCATATCTACTCTAGCTGCAGGTCATAAGACTTTAGTCCCTGCCATCATCGCTGAGTTGAAGAAGCAGGGTTCTGACGACATTATTGTCTTCGTGGGTGGCGTTATCCCTAGGCAGGATTATGACTTCTTATATGAGTCAGGCGTGAAGGGTATTTATGGTCCAGGCACTCCAATTCCAGCATCAGCCAAGGATGTGCTTGAGCAGATTCGTAAATCTGTAAAGCCTGAATAATTCAAAGCCAGAAGATATCAGCATGCTCAATGCAGTTGACCAAGCTTTGGTGAATGATCTCACTGGTGCGCCTTCATTGGCGCAGCGAAGGGCTTTGGCTAAGATTATTACCTTGCTAGAGTCCACACGCATGGATCATCGCAAGCGTGCCGATGATGTACTTAATACTTTATTGCCTAAGACAGGTAAATCCTTTCGTTTGGGTATCTCAGGTGTGCCTGGTGTTGGTAAGTCCACTCTCATTGAGACTCTGGGCTTATATCTGATTGATAGAGGTCATCGCGTTGCCGTTTTAGCCATTGATCCTTCCTCGAGCTTATCTGGCGGATCTATTTTGGGGGATAAGACCCGTATGGAGAAGCTGTCGGTCTTAGACAATGCCTTCATTCGTCCAAGCCCTTCATCTTGCACATTAGGCGGTGTAGCTGAGAAAACCCGTGAAGCGATGTTGGTTGCTGAGGCAGCAGGTTTTGACATTGTGATTGTGGAAACCGTAGGTGTAGGTCAAAGTGAAATTGCTGTGGCTGGAATGACCGATATGTTTCTGCTATTGCAATTGCCCAATGCAGGCGATGATCTACAGGCTATTAAAAAAGGTGTGATGGAGATTGCTGACCTGATTGTGATCAATAAGGTAGACATTGATCCTGATGCTGCAATGCGTGCGCAATTGTTTATTACAAGCTCTTTGCGCCTATTGGGCTTTCAAGGTAATCCTGACCATGCTTCGCACAATCAAGCGTATTGGCATCCTACTGTGATGACCTTAAGTGCTTTAGAGGGTAATGGCGTCCCGGAGTTATGGGAAAAAATTCTGCATTTTCAGAAACTCCAAAATTCAAATGGCTTATTGCAGTCACGCCGCAAACAACAAGCAGGGGCTTGGATGTGGGATCGCATTGATGCCGGTCTTAAGAATGCTTTTCAGAATCACCCAGCAGTACAAACACTTTTACCTGGCTTAAGTGCCGAGGTAAATCAAGGAACCATGGCCGCTTCTGTTGCTGCGAGACGTTTGCTCGAAGCAATGGGACACGAATTTTTCTAAGGGAGTAGTTATGAAGGAAATCATTCAACAGCTAGAAGCAAAGCGCGAGCTTGCCAGATTAGGTGGGGGGCAAAAGCGTATTGCTGCTCAGCATTCCAAAGGCAAGCTCACTGCACGTGAGCGTATTGAGCTCTTGCTAGATGCTGGCACCTTTGAAGAGTGGGATATGTTCGTTGAACATCGTTGCCACGATTTCGGCATGGCCGATCAAACTGTTCCAGGTGATGGCGTTGTTACTGGCTACGGCATGATCAACGGCCGTCTGGTGTTTGTTTTCTCTCAAGACTTTACTGTTTTGGGTGGATCACTCTCTGAAGCCCATGCTGAAAAGATTTGCAAGATCATGGATCAGGCGCTGAAGGTGGGCGCACCTGTGATTGGTTTAAATGACTCTGGTGGCGCGCGTATTCAAGAGGGTGTTGCTTCATTGGGTGGCTACGCTGAGATTTTCCAGCGCAACGTGACTGCCTCCGGAGTGATTCCACAAATTTCTTTAATCATGGGCCCATCAGCTGGCGGCGCTGTGTATTCCCCAGCCCTTACGGATTTCATCTTTATGGTGAAAGACAGTTCTTACATGTTTGTTACTGGTCCTGAAGTGGTGAAGACAGTAACGCATGAGGACGTCACTGCAGAGGAATTAGGTGGTGCCGTAACGCATTCGACAATTTCAGGCGTTTGTGATTTGGCTTTTGATAATGACGTTGATGCCATCATGATGCTCCGTCGCTTCTTTAACTATCTCCCATTATCGAATCGCGAAAAGCCGCCGATGATCAATGGTGCGATGCGCACTGAAGAGCCTGATTTCTCACTCGATACATTAGTGCCTAGCAACCCAAATCAACCTTACGATATGAAAGAGTTGATTGAGAAGATCGTTGATGATGGCGAGTTCTTTGAACTTCAACCTGATTATGCTAAGAATATCTTGATCGGTTTTGCTCGCATGGAAGGCCGTTCAATCGGTATCGTTGCTAATCAGCCTTTAGTGTTGGCAGGTTGTTTAGATATCAAGGCCTCCATTAAAGCGGCTCGCTTTGTTCGTTTTTGCGATGCCTTCAATATTCCAGTAGTTACTTTGGTGGACGTACCTGGATTTATGCCAGGTACATCACAAGAATACGGCGGAATTATTAAGCATGGTGCAAAGTTGCTCTACGCCTACGCAGATTGCACTGTTCCTAAAGTCACTCTGATCACCCGCAAAGCCTACGGCGGCGCCTATGACGTGATGGCTTCTAAACACTTGCGTGGTGACGTTAACTTTGCCTGGCCTTCTGCTGAAATCGCAGTAATGGGACCTAAAGGGGCTGTTGAAATTATCTTCCGCGAAGAGAAGTCGGATCCAGCAAAAATTACTGCACGTGAAGCTGAGTACAAAGCCAAGTTTGCAAATCCATTTGTGGCGGGTCGACGTGGCTACATTGATGATGTGATCTTGCCACATGAGACACGTAAGCGTATCTCACGCTCTTTGGCCATGCTCAAAGATAAAGAACTCACAAACCCACCGCGTAAACACGGCAATATTCCTCTTTAAGGCGCCGATAAATCATGACTACGAAAATGTTTAAGAAAATTTTGATTGCTAACCGCGGTGAGATTGCTTGCCGTGTGATGAAAACCGCCAAGAAGATGGGCATTAAAACCGTTGCCGTCTACTCTGAAGCAGATAAAGAGGCACGTCATGTGCAGATGGCTGATGAAGCTGTTTGCATAGGGCCTGCACCTTCACGCGAATCCTACTTAGTAATGGACCGCATCATTCAGGCATGCAAAGATACTGGTGCGGAAGCGGTTCATCCAGGCTACGGTTTCTTGTCTGAGAATGAGCAATTTGCACGTCGTTGCGAAGAAGAAGGCATTGTTTTTATTGGCCCTAAGCATCAGTCAATTGCAGCCATGGGCGACAAGATCGCCTCTAAGAAGCTTGCATTAGAGGCCAAGGTTAATACGATCCCTGGATTTAATGAGGCAATTGAGAGGGCTGAAGATGCCGTCAAGATTGCTCAAGGCATCGGCTATCCAGTCATGATTAAGGCATCTGCAGGCGGTGGCGGTAAAGGCTTGCGTGTCGCGTTTAATGACAAAGAGGCATTCGAAGGATTTACAGCATGTCGTACCGAAGCTCTCAACAGCTTTGGCGATGATCGTGTTTTCATTGAAAAGTTTGTTGAAGGGCCGCGTCATATTGAGATCCAGGTGTTGGGCGACGCTCATGGCAATGTGGTGTATTTGGGTGAGCGTGATTGCTCTATTCAGCGACGCCATCAAAAGGTGATCGAGGAGGCGCCATCCCCATTTATCGATCCCGCTACACGCAAGGCGATGGGTGAACAAGCCGTTGCATTAGCTAAGGCCGTGAACTATCAATCTGCGGGTACTGTCGAGTTTGTTGTAGGTAAAGATAAGTCTTTCTACTTCCTCGAAATGAACACGCGCTTGCAAGTTGAGCATCCCGTAACTGAAGGTATTACTGGCTTAGATTTAGTTGAGCAAATGATTCGTGTTGCTGCTGGCGAAAAGTTAGCATTTAAACAAGAAGATATTAAGCTCAACGGTTGGTCTATGGAATGTCGTATTAATGCGGATGATCCGTTCCGCAATTTCTTGCCATCTACCGGCCGTTTAGTGAAATATCGCCCTCCGGAAGAGTTAGATGGTGTGCGTGTAGATACCGGTGTCTATGAGGGCGGCGAGATTCCAATGTATTACGACTCGATGATTGCCAAATTAATTGTTCATGGCAAGGATCGTACGGAAGCAATTGAAAAGATGCGCGCTGCCTTGAATGACTTTGTGATTCGCGGCATTCATTCGAATATCCCTTTTCAGGCAGCCTTATTGCAGCATCCCCGCTTTGTGTCTGGTGACTTCACTACCGGCTTTATTGCTGAAGAGTATCCAGATGGTTTCAAAAAGGACTCCGTTCAGCCAGCAGACCCAAAACGTTTGGCAGCCTTGGCAGCATTTATGCGTTATCGCTACCTTGAGCATATAAAGATGATCGATGGTCAATTGGCTGGTCATGAGATGACGATCGCGAAGAAATTTGTCGTGGTGACTGGATCTCGTGTTGGATCAAATGAAGAGATCCAAGAGATTCCAGTTCGCGTTGATCTGAAGGAGGGTGTTTACTCTGTCTACATTGAAGAGGCGAGTGATGTCAGTCGCTACAACATTGTCAGCAATTGGCGCCCAGGCGAACTGTGTTTGCGTGCAACTATTAATGGCACCCATAAGATCACTGCACAAGTTGAGCGTAAGGGTGTTAAATACGCTCTTGTTTTGGATGGTGCGCATTACGAGTGTATGGTCTTGAGCCCCCTAGGTGCAGAGCTTCAACGTCGCATGTTAGTCAAAGTTCCACCAGATACTTCTAAGTTAGTTATGTCCCCAATGCCTGGCCTCTTGACCAATATTTCAGTCAAAGTTGGCGAAGCAGTTACTGCCGGACAGAAATTGGCTGCGATTGAAGCCATGAAAATGGAAAACACTTTAGTTGCCGCTCAGGATGGCGTGGTTGCAGAAATCTGCGCCAATGTGGGCGAAAGCTTAGCGGTTGATCAATTGATTATTCGCTTCGAATAAGGCATGCCATGACCAAACCATTCAAGATATTAGGTATTCAGCAAATTGCGATTGGAGGCGAAAATAAAGATCGCCTCCGTAAGCTTTGGGTTGACATGCTCGGCTTTGACTATAAGAGCACTTTTGTCTCTGAGCGTGAAAACGTCGACGAGGATATTTGCGCAATTGGTACCGGTGCGCATGAGATAGAAGTAGATCTCATGCAGCCTTTTGATATTGAAAAGAAGCCAGCCGTTCATCAAACACCTCTCAATCACATTGGCCTATGGGTGGATGATCTACCAAAGGCGGTAGAGTGGTTATCTGCGCAGGGCCTGCGCTTTGCCCCTGGCGGTATTCGCAAGGGTGCGGCAGGTTATGACATTACCTTCGTACATCCCAAAGGTAATGAAGAATTTCCTCTTTGCGGTGAGGGCGTGTTAATTGAGCTTGTTCAGGCTCCACCGGATATCATTGCGGGTCTGAGTTCATAAGAAGTTAGAGAGTCCAAATTGACACGTATATTGGCCATCGACACCTCCTCAGCTTGGTGTTCGGTGGCTTTATCTTTAGATGATGCGCCACCATTAGTTCGCCACCAAAAGGTGTCGGCTGGCGCTAGCCAACTCTTACTGCCATGGGTTGAAGAGTTGCTGTCGGAGGCTTCGATCGAACTTTCTTCCTTGGATGCGATTGCGATTGGGAATGGTCCTGGAGCTTTTACAGGGGTACGCTTGGGTGTCGCGGTTGTCCAAGGCTTGGCAATTGCTGCCAAGTTACCAGCACTTGCTGTAGCGAGTCTGGATGCAATTGCCAGTCAACTTGTTCTATCGCCTGCGTTTGTTTCTTCTGGTGCTCACTCTTTTGTTGTGGCGCTTGATGCCCGCATGGGTGAGGTTTATTGGGCTAGCTATAGAACTACACAGAATGCATTGCCTCAACGCCAGGGTGATATTCATTTAAGCGCTCCAGAAGGAATAGATCTGGCCAATATCGAATTTCTGGCAGGTAGCGCAATTACAGAATTTGGCGAGCGTGTATTTGCTTCTATACCCAAGACTTTAGCAAGCTCTCATTTGGATTCTGAAATTGGTGTGAATGCTTTGGGCGTACTAGCTTGTGCCCAAGCAATGTGGAGCCAGGGTTTGCAACAAGATGTACACCTACTAGAGCCTCTGTACATCCGCAATAAGGTTGCTTTCACCTCGTTTGAACGCAGTCAACAGCATGGTTAATACCTCTCCATCAGAAAAAGCCAGTACAGAGGGGGTTTCAGAACTCTCCTTTCTTCCAATGACTGTTGCTGATTTGGATTCAGTCTTGGCGATTGAATCTGTTTCTCATATTCACCCATGGACTCAGGGTAATTTCACAGACTCATTGGCTGCAGGTCATTGGGCTTATTGTGTAAGACCACAATTGTCAGATGCGGTAGAGGGAAGTTACTTGGATCCAGAGATTCTCTGGGCCTACTGTATTTTGTTTCCAGCGGTTGATGAGTTGCATCTGCTGAATATCACTGTTTCCCCAAAATTGCGTCGTCTAGGTATTGGTATCAAGATGATGAATGCAATCGAAGGGGTAGCAGCTCAACAAAATATGCCTCGAATCATTCTTGAGGTGCGCCCCAGCAATGCTGCAGCCTTAAAGCTCTATCAAAGCCTGGGTTATGAGCAGATAGGTATTCGTAAGAATTATTATCCAGTTGATGCCGCCAGTGGATTGCGTGAAGATGCTCTCGTATTAGCTAAATCGATTAAGCTTATGGCATGAATATGAGTACAAACTCCACATTTCTGAAAGAGATGGGCATCACCGAATGGACATCGCGTGATGTCGATCCTGAGCAAGCTCATGTAGTGGTTGCCGCTGAGATAGAGCAACATCATGCTAATCAAATGGAAGCTACATCACCGGCTGAGGTTGAAATCCATGAGCGTAGATCTGCTGGGGTATGGTGGTTCTTTGGCAATAAACCTCAAGGTGATGCAGAGGTGCTTTTCCAGAACACCATTCGGGTTCTGGGTTTAACTCCGCAGGAGTGGTCTTGGAAAAATCCTTCGGAAAAATTCAACCCAGAACATTTTCCACAAGATGGAACTCCTATTGTGGCTTTGGCATTTGGCGGGAGTGCTGCCCAGCGATTGTCGGGTGAGCGTGATGCGCTACCTGAACTGCGTGAAACTGTTTTGGCAATCAATGCCGACGGTGCAGAAGATCTCCCCTTGATTGCTACTTTTGAGTTAAATCAACTGATTGCCAAACCACAGGATAAGGCGCTATTTTGGCAAGATCTGTTGCTGGCTAAATCGGTATTGCAAAACATCTAAGCTTTTCGCTTAATGCTTGTGCTCACCAATTAAATGCATTGAGTCATATTCAGCTTGGTTGGCGCGGTGTCGTTTAATCACCAGCCACATGATTGCGCTGACGGCGACACCAAAACCAATGATTACCGCCTGAATAGGTGCATCTAGCCAAATCAATCCAGAGTAAATCAAAAGCATCATCAATACGGAAATATTTTCATTGAAGTTTTGCACTGCAATCGAATGACCAGCTGACATTAAAACGTGTCCACGATGCTGAAGCAGTGCATTCATCGGCACCACAAAGTAGCCAGCAAGCCAACCAACCAATATTAATAAGAAATAGGCTGGCACTAAATTGAGTGAGATTTCAAATTTGCCAATAGTCCAAATGGTTGTGTTGGGAAGCATGTCTGAGTTGTAGATCGCCATAACGCAGACCACTAGGCCCATGGCAATGCCATAAGGTAGGACCTTGAGGGAGTTGCGAAGCGGAATGCGCCAGGCAGCCCATACAGCTCCTCCAGCGACGCCCACAGCAGATATCGCCTGAAGGATAGCTCCTTGCGATAAGGTCATGTGTAAGGCAACCTGAGCCCACTTAATGACAATAAATTGCAAAGTAGCGCCAGCACCCCAAAACAAGGTGGTTACAGCTAATGAGATTTGCCCTAGGCGATCATCCCAAAGCGTCTTAAAGCACACTGCAAAATCCTTAACCAACTCAATTGGATTAGTCTTTTGGGACTCGTAGCGCGCTCCAGTATCTGGAATACGGAGGTTGATCAGGGCTGCCAGTACATAAATCATCATGATGATCAGGATGGCGGATTCAGCAGCAGTATCAATGCTGGTTTCTAGTACAGGCACATCAAAAGCTAAGAGGCTCTGAGATACCGATTTACTAATGAGGACGCCTCCAAGTACCGTGCCCATAATGATGGAGCCAACGGTCAGGCCCTCAATCCAGCCATTAGCTGCAACCAGCTTTTCTGGTGGTAGTAGTTCGGTCAGGATGCCGTATTTAGCTGGAGAGTAGGCGGCAGCACCTAGGCCCACAATGGCATAGGCCAGTAGGGGGTGACTGCCAAACAGCATAACCACACAACCAATAAACTTAATCGTATTGGTAATGAACATCACATTACCCTTGGGTCGCGAATCCGCAAAGGCTCCGACAAAGGCTGCTAGCAATACATAGGAAAGAACGAAGAATAATTTGAGTAAAGGAGTCATCCAGGCCGGAGCGCTAAGCTGTACCAAGAGGGCGATTGCTGCGATCAGCAATGCGTTATCAGCAAGCGACGAAAAAAATTGCGCCGCCATAATGATGTAAAAACTACGGTTCATTCGTACAATCTAGTCATTACTGTAATTAAAACATGAAAGGAGGGGTGGATATGAGTACGTCGGCTAATCGCTTGATTAAAAGGCCAATTCTGGCAACTATACACACTGACGCCTTTCGTCATAATTTAGGCCGTATTCGTGAACTCGCTCCTGAATCCAAGATTTGGTCGGTTGTAAAGGCTAAAGCCTATGGCCACTCTCTGGAGGCAGCTTACAAAGGGCTTGAGTCCACGGATGGCTTTGCTTTATTGGATATTGCGGATGCACAATGGTTAAGAGAGCATGGTTGGGAAGGTCGCATTCTTCTCCTGGAGGGCCTTTTTAGCCAGCAGGAACTGGAATTGGCTATAAAACTTCAATGCGATCTCGTTGTACATAGTGAGAAGCAAGTCGTTTGGTTGGAGTCCACCATGAATCACTCTGGCCATCCCATTAGCGTATTTTTAAAGCTGAATTCCGGAATGAACCGGATGGGTTTCAGGCCAGAGCAGTACCGCACTGCCTTTCATCGTTTGCATGCTGCTGGATATCACCTGCATCACATGACCCATTTTGCCAATGCCGATCAGGTAGATCATGCGCCATCAGTAGGCGAGCAAATGGAGTGTTTTGAGAAGGCTATTGAGGGATTACAGGCGCCGACTTCATTGGCTAATTCAGCGGCAATTTTGTGGCACCGTAATGCGCTAGGGGATTGGGTTCGCCCTGGGATTTTGTTGTACGGAGTTTCTCCAACTGGCGTACATGCTGACATTGTTCGATCTGAGTTTCAACCTGTAATGCAGTTACGTAGCGAAATCATTGATATTCAGGAACTAAAGAAGGGCGATCATGTTGGTTATGGTGGCCGCTATGAAGCTCCGGAAGATATGCGTATTGGTGTGATTGCCTGTGGGTATGCCGATGGCTACCCTCGTCATGCAGAAGATGGAACTCCGGTTTGGGTCGATGCTGCTGATGCCCAAGGTGAAGGCATAGTCTGCCCGGTTGTTGGACGTGTCTCCATGGACATGTTAACGATTGATTTGCGAGAAGCACCCAATGCCAAGATCGGGAGCGTAGTCGAACTATGGGGTCAGCAAGTGCCGGTAGATGATGTAGCTCAGATGAGTGGCACCATTGGCTATGAATTGATTTGCGCCTTAGCGCAGAGAGTGCCAGTAGTCATCAAGTAAAGCAGTGCTACTTGATGACTCTTGAAGTTTACTTATTCCAGATCTGCCACCAGCGACGTTCTTTTTGAACGCGTTGACCAGTAATCATCATCTGGCTGTCTGGGAAATTTAACTTAAATACACGCAGCGAGTCATTACTCAGATCAGTCATGCCCAGCTTCTCGTAAGACTTCGTGAGAAGGTAAAGCGCTTCTTCAACAGCAGGAGCGCGATCATAATCACGAATAACGAGTTGCGCTCTATTGGCGGCAGCAAGATAGGCGCCACGTTGATAGTAGAAGCGGGCTACGATCACATCTGCTTCCGCTAGCGAGTTCACGATATAACGCATGCGGTCTAAGGAGTCGGGCGCATATTTGCTATCGGGGAAACGCTCAACCACTACCTTGAATGACTCAAAAGCTTCTTTAGCTGCTTTTGGATCGCGCTCACTTAAATCTTGCCCAGTAAATTTACCTAACCAACCCAAATCATCATTAAAGCTGATTAAACCCTTGAGGTAGTAGCCGTAATCTAAATTGGGGCTACCTTGATGAAGCTTGATAAAGCGATCAATCGCCACTTGAGCCTGAGCTTGCTCTTGGGCCTTCCAGTAACAGTAGGCTGCATTAATTTGTGCTTGCTGTGAGTAGGGCCCAAAAGGAAAGCGACCCTCGAGTTTTTCAAAGTACTTACCGCACTTTGCATAATCGGCATCTTTAAGCTTGTCGGTTGCCTCTGAATACAGCTTGGTCTCAGACCAAATATCAGCATCATCTTTTTGGCCATCACTACCTGCACATCCACTGAGAACGAGGCAGGCAGCGCCAGCACCAATAAATAATGTAAGCAGGGATTTTTTGGAAGATACCCCAATGCTGGCAGCAAGCCTTAAACTGGCGTCTGTAATAACGTCCGACATAACTAAAAGGCTCTTTAAGCGTGGCATTGCCGCATACTCCCGATTCGAATCCCATTGATTATATCGATGATGAGGATTTCATAGCCTTAGAAGTTCCGCTTGAGGTCAACGGAGAGCGTTTGGACAAATTTCTAGGCGCTGCTTTACCGGATTATTCCCGCAATCGACTCCAAACCTGGGTTGAGACTGGAGCGGTCACGGTCGACGGCAAAGCCACTAAAGTGCGTCATTTACTGCGTGGGGGCGAGAGTATTAAGGTTTTTCCTCAAGAGATGCCTGAGCAATTTACTTTTGGCCCTGAAGAAATCCCCTTGGACGTGGTTTATGAGGATGACTCCATCATTGTGATTAATAAACCCGCCGGGCTTGTCGTTCATCCTGCTGCTGGTAATTGGACTGGCACCTTATTAAATGGGCTCTTGCATCGCTTTCCTGAGCTAAAACTGCTCCCGAGGGCTGGAATTGTTCATCGCTTAGATAAAGATACTTCTGGATTAATGGTGGTAGCCCGCACGGACATCGCTCAAACCTCTTTGGTTAGGCAGTTGCAAGAGCGTACTGTGGGTAGGCGTTACCTTGCTTGGGTATGGGGTGATGCCCCATCTCAAGGTAAAGTTTTGGCTAGCGTGGGTCGCGATCAGCGCGATCGACTCAAAATGGCGGCTGGCTCACCCCAAGGTAAACCTGCGGCCACCTTATTTCGCCGCCTGGCTAAAGGAGCTTTTGCTGAAAGCCAGCTTGCCCTGCTGGAGTGCCGTCTAGAGACCGGTCGTACACACCAAATACGTGTACACCTCGAATCCCTTGGTCTTCCACTGCTTGGTGACCCGGTCTACCGCAAAAGAACACCTGGAGCAGCTAAATCACTACCTTTTAGCCGCCAAGCATTGCATGCATATGCTTTGAGTTTGCAGCACCCAGCAACACAAGACGTCATGACTTGGTTTAGATTGCCCCCGCAAGATTTGATGGACTTGTTGCCGCAAGTTGGCATGAGTCCAGCTGACCTGCCTAAAGAAGAGGCATTAATGGCATCAATTAAAAATGATCAACGCAATTAAAAATATTGAGCCAAGTTGGGTTGTCCCTAAGCAAATTCAGGCTTTATGTAGCACTCGTGAGGGCGGGGTTAGTAAACCCCCATTTAATACTCTCAATCTGGGACTCAATGCTGGTGACAATTTAGAGGATGTTCTGCAAAACCGTAGCATCCTCAGATCACAACTTCCTGCTGAGCCAGTTTGGCTCAAACAGATTCATGGGGCTACTGTTAGTACGCCAAGCTCGAGGAATGCTTTTATAAGCGGGCCAATTGAGGCGGATGCCTCAGTTAGCAATAAACCAAACGAGGTTTTGGCGATTCTGACGGCTGATTGCATGCCGGTATTGTTCGCAAGCAAAAATGGCGACGTCATTGGAGCGGCTCATGCCGGCTGGCGCGGTCTGAGTAGCGGCGTTCTGGAAAATACCATCCAAGAAATGCTCGCATTATCACCAGTCCTGAGGCCGGAAGATATTGTGGCGTGGATGGGGCCAGCGATTGGCCCAAGTAAATTTGAAGTCGGTGATGATGTGTTGGAGGCTTTTAGTCCCCAAGGCCCATCTATTTTATCTAAGGCATTCGAGTCAATGGCTGGGAGTCCTGGAAAGTATTTGGCCAATCTCTATTTGCTCGCTCAAGATCGCTTATGGTCTTTTGGTATCGAGCAAATCTATGGCGGAGACTTTTGCACCTTCAGTGATTCAGACCGTTTCTTTTCCTATCGCAGGGATAAAGAAACCGGACGTTTCGCCTCCCTCATATGGATTTCTGAGCAATCCTAAGCTTGGGGTTACTACTAGCTTAGCCCTAGGGCTAGGGTTAGTGCGTATAACCCTTATAGCCTTATAGATGGAGAATGATCTTAATTAATTAACGAGATCATTATGTTTGCAGGTATGAATACAGGTGTTGCACCATCATTGGCGCCACACCATATGGCATTAATTCCACCAGAGCGTTTGGCGGAAATTCAAAAAGATTATTTCTCTGAGTTTGCTCAACTCGCAACAAATCCTGAAGCAATCGAAGTCAAAGATCGCCGTTTCTCTGGCAAGGCATGGCACTCCTCTTGGAGCAAGATGATTGCAGCAACCTATTTGCTCAACTCGAAGCATCTCATGGCGCTAGCTGAGGCTGTCGATGCCGATGACAAGATGAAGGCAAAAATTTTGTTCACCACTGAACAAATGATTGACGCTTTATCTCCTTCAAACTTTATTGCAACCAATCCAGAAGTTCTTGAAAATATTATTAGCACTCAAGGTCAGTCCATTCAAAATGGAATTGTGAACTTGTTAGGTGACTTGAAAAAAGGCAAAGTTTCACTGACGGATGAAAGTGCTTTTGAGGTTGGTAAGAACATTGCAACTACTGAGGGGCAAGTAGTTTTTCGCAATGAGCTCTTTGAATTAATTCAATACACGCCATTAACGGACACTGTCTATGAGCGACCATACTTAATGGTCCCACCTTGCATCAACAAGTACTACATTTTAGATTTGCAACCCGATAACTCAGTTGTCCGTTACATGGTGGAGCAGGGTCACACTGTTTTCTTGGTCTCCTGGAAAAATCCTGATGCATCCATGACAAAGGTGACGTGGGATGACTATGTTGGCAAGGGCGTCATTAAAGCCATTGAAGTAACAAAAGATATTGGCGGTACTGATCAAATTAATGTACTCGGCTTTTGTGTTGGCGGTACCTTAACCTCTACCGCATTAGCAGTATTGGCAGCGCGTAAAAAAGATTACGTTGCCAGCCTTACCTTACTCACTACCTTATTGGACTTTACTGATACTGGAATTCTCGATGTATTTATCGATGAAGGCATGGTGCAGTTGCGCGAGAGCACCATTGGTGGTGAGGGTGGTCATTTCGGAATGATGTCGGGCTTAGATCTGGGTAACACTTTCTCTTTCCTGCGCCCAAATGATTTGGTATGGAACTATGTGGTCGAGAACTACCTTAAAGGCAATTCACCGCCACCATTTGATTTGCTCTACTGGAATGGTGATTCCACGAATCTTCCCGGCCCAATGTACTGCTGGTACTTGCGTCATACCTATCTGCAAAATGAATTAGTTAAGCCAGGCAAGCTTACCGTTTGCGGTGAAAAGATTGACCTTGGAAAGATTGCGGTGCCAGCATACATCTATGCATCACATGATGATCACATCGTGCCATGGAAGTCGGCTTATGAGTCTACGCATATCTTGAAAGGCAAGAATCGGTTTGTCTTGGGAGCATCAGGTCATATCGCGGGTGTGATTAATCCACCAGCTAAAAATAAGCGCCATTATTTTGAAGGCAATAAGTTGGCTAAAACTGCAGATGAGTGGTTGGCTGCTGCTAAAGAAATTAAAGGTAGTTGGTGGCCCAACTACGCAACATGGTTAGAGCAATTTGGTGGCAAGAAAATTAAAGCCAGCAAGTCGTTTGGTAATGCACAGTACAAAAAACTAGAAGCGGCGCCTGGTAAGTACGTGAAAGAAAAAATATCCGCAGCTGCTCAATAATATTTCCATAAGGGGTAATACATGTCTCAAAAAATTGCATACGTAACTGGTGGTATGGGTGGCATTGGCACTGCTATTTGTCAGCGTCTCGCCAAGGATGGCTTTAAGGTCATCGCTGGTTGCGGCCCGAATTCCCCGCGTAAGGATCGCTGGATTGGAGAGCAAAAAGCTTTGGGTTATGACTTTATCGCTTCAGAAGGGAATGTTTCTGACTGGGATAGCACTGTCGCTGCTTTCGACAAAGTAAAGGCTGAAGTAGGGCGCGTAGATGTACTCGTAAACAACGCTGGCATTACTAAGGACAGCGTATTCCGCAAAATGACCCCAGAGCAGTGGAAGGCGGTGATCGATACCAACCTGAATTCTTTATTCAACGTCACTAAACAAGTGGTCGATGGCATGGCTGATAACGGTTGGGGTCGCATTATCAACATCTCCTCCGTGAATGGTCAAAAGGGTCAGTTTGGCCAATCTAACTACTCCACCGCAAAAGCTGGTCTGCATGGATTTACGATGGCCTTATCTCAAGAGCTGGCCTCCAAAGGTGTAACAGTCAATACGGTTTCTCCTGGTTATATCGGTACAGATATGGTTAAAGCGATTCGTGAAGATGTTCTAGAGAAGATTGTGGCGGGCGTGCCTGTTAAGCGTTTAGGCACTCCGGAAGAGATTGCTTCAATTTGTTGCTGGATTGCTTCTGCTGATGGTGGCTATGCAACTGGCGCAGACTTTTCTCTGAATGGCGGACTGCATACAGGTTAAACACCTCAAAAATGCAGTTTTAGTAGTGTGCTCATCGGCATATTTACCTTTAGGTCAAACTAGAGATAAACTATGCCGATGTTGCATTGCAGTATCGAGAGTTAGGAAAAATACATGGCCACACGTTCCAAAAAAGCAGGCGATAGCCGCTTAATTAAGAAGTACCCCAATCGTCGCTTATATGACACCCAAACCAGCACTTATGTCACGCTGGCTGATATTAAGAATTTAGTGATGGCCGGCGACGCTTTTAGCGTTGTAGACGCAAAAACTGAAGACGACTTAACACGCAATATCTTGCTGCAAATCATTCTGGAAGAAGAGGCTGGCGGAGCGCCGGTTTTCTCAACTCAAATGCTTTCTCAAATCATTCGGTTCTATGGCAACTCCATGCAAGGCTTGATGGGTAGCTATCTTGAAAAGACAATGCAATCTTTTGTGGATATCCACAATAAGCTGGGTGATCAAACTCAGGGCTTAGGCGCAGGTAGCACACCAGAGGCATGGGCCAAGATGATGAATCTCCAAAACCCAATGATGCAAGGTTTGATGGGCAACTACATGGAGCAAAGCAAAGACTTGTTCGTCAAGATGCAGGAGCAGATGCAAAACTCCCCAACAATATTTAAAGGTTTCCCGTTTCCAGGTCAGCCTAACCCAACAGAAAAAGAATAGTTGTGGCGGGTAAAGTTGGTTTTGTTTCCTTGGGATGTCCCAAGGCGCTGGTAGATTCTGAGCTTATCCTCACACAGCTAAGTGCCGAGGGTTACGAGACCGCCAAGGATTATTCTGGCGCGGATCTTGTGATTGTGAATACCTGTGGTTTTATTGACTCTGCTGTAGAGGAAAGTCTTGCGGCAATTGGTGAAGCTTTATCTGAAAATGGCAAGGTGATTGTTACGGGCTGTCTTGGTGCCCGAAAAAATGCTGATGGCAGTGATCTGATTCAGAGTATTCACCCTAAAGTCCTTGCAGTAACAGGCCCGCATGCCACTCAAGAAGTCATGCAGGCTATCCATTTGCATTTGCCAAAGCCCCATGACCCCTTTACGGATTTACTGCCTCCGATTGGCGTTAAGCTCACGCCAAAGCATTACGCCTATTTGAAGATCTCCGAGGGTTGCAATCATCGCTGTACCTTCTGCATCATCCCTAGCTTGCGCGGCGACCTAGTTTCACGTCCGATTGGCGAAGTGCTGCTGGAGGCAAAAAAATTATTTGAGTCCGGTGTAAAAGAATTATTGGTGGTGTCTCAAGACACTAGCGCTTATGGTGTGGACATTCAATACCGTACTGGTTTTTGGGATGGCAAGCCTGTCAAGACGCGGATGTTTGATTTGGTGAATGCTTTGAATCAAATTGCTAGAGAGCATCAAGCATGGGTTCGCCTCCACTATGTTTATCCTTATCCACACGTGGATGATGTCTTACCTCTAATGGCTGAGTTTGCGGACCATGGCTATGGCGTGCTTCCGTATTTAGATATTCCTTTGCAACATGCGCATCCAGATGTCCTCAAGCGCATGAAGCGTCCGGCGAGCGGAGAAAAGAATTTAGAGCGCATTCAGGCATGGCGAGCTGCTTGCCCCGATTTAGTAATTCGCAGTACTTTTATTGCTGGCTTCCCAGGCGAGACTGAAGAAGAGTTTGAGTATCTATTGAATTTTCTGGATGAGGCGCAAATAGATCGTGCCGGCTGTTTTGCTTATTCACCGGTTGATGGTGCAACTGCCAATGCCTTGGATAACCCAGTTCCAGATGCATTGCGCGAAGATCGCAGAGCCCGTTTTATGGCCAAGGCCGAAGCAATCTCAACAAAACGACTTGCTAAAAAAATAGGCAAGCGTATTCAGGTCATCATAGATCGAGTGGATGAATCCGGTGGAATCGGCCGAACAATTGGTGATGCCCCTGAAATTGATGGTTTGGTGAGGGTTTTAGCCCCTAGCAAGCCTTCTAAGCGCTATCGTGCTGGCGAAATCATCAAAGTAACGGTGATTAGCTCCCAAGGGCATGACCTAATAGCCGAAACTTGACTATTGGAATAAAAATAGTGTTTTGGCCTGGTATTGAGGTCAATATTTTGCCTATTTAGGTACCGTAAAGGGGATTGTTATGAGTCGTGATGTCGTCGTTTTAAGTGCTGTACGTTCTGCCATTGGCACATTTAATGGATCGCTAAGCAGCCTAGAGCCATCTGAGCTCGGCGGCATCGTGATGAAAGAGGCGGTTGCCCGCTCTGGCGTAGATCCAGCTTTAATTAATTACATTACTGTTGGTAACACCATTCCTACAGATAACCGTTACGCCTATGTAGCTCGTGTTGCCTCTATCCAGGCTGGTCTACCAATGGAATCGGTTGCAATGGCTTTAAACCGTTTATGCAGTTCAGGTTTGCAAGCGATTGTGACGACTGCTCAACAAATTATGTTGGGTGACTGCGATTACGGTATCGGTGGTGGTGTTGAAGTGATGTCACGCGGTATGTACGGTTCACCAGCAATGCGCAGCGGTGCTCGCATGGGCGATACCAAAATGATTGACTTGATGGTTTCTGTTTTGACTGATCCATTTGGTGTTGGTCATATGGGTGTTACTGCAGAGAACCTCGTTGAAAAGTGGAAGCTCACTCGGGAAGAGCAAGATGCTCTCGCAGTAGAGTCTCATCGCCGTGCAGCACACGCTATTAAAGAAGGCCGTTTCAAATCTCAAATTGTTCCAATCACCATTAAAACTCGTAAGGGTGATGTGGTATTTGATACTGATGAGCATTGCAAGCCAGATACCACTATGGAAACTTTGGCGAAGATGAAAGCAGTCTTCAAAAAAGAGGGCGGTAGTGTTACAGCAGGTAATGCATCAGGCATTAATGATGGTGCAGCATTCTTCGTTTTGGCTGAAGCTGAAGCGGCTAAGAAAGCCGGTCATAAGCCAATCGCTCGCCTGGTTTCATACGCTGTTGCTGGTGTTCCAAACCACATCATGGGTGAGGGCCCAATCCCAGCAACCAAGATTGCTCTTGAGCGCGCTGGCCTGAAATTAGATCAAATCGATGTGATCGAATCCAATGAAGCATTTGCTGCACAAGCTTTGGCAGTGACTAAAGGCTTAGGTTTAGATCCCGCTAAGACTAACGTCAATGGTGGAGCGATTGCATTGGGTCATCCAATCGGTTGCTCTGGTGCTGCAATTGCTACTAAGGCAATCCATGAATTACATCGCGTTCAAGGCAAATATGCTTTGGTGACGATGTGTATTGGTGGTGGACAAGGTATCGCAACAATTTTCGAGCGCCTGTAATCAGCGTTCACTTACTGCTGTAGCTTGAATCGGGTGATTTAAGCAAGCAGCAGTAAAGCAGCATCCAAGCCGACTCGGTCAAAAGCCGCGTCGGCTTTTTCTTTGACGATTGGTTTTGCTCTATAGGCAATGCTGATTCCAGAGCCATGCATCATCGGCAAGTCGTTTGATCCGTCACCCATGGTGATGGAATTTTTCTTATCGCAACCCATCAAGGAGCAAGCCTGCTCAAGATAGGCGGACTTAGCTGCACCATCAACGATATCGCCAATGACTTTACCTGTTAGCTTGCCGTCAATGATTTCTAAAGTATTTGCTTGGGTTTGCTTAAAACCCAATTCCTGTTGGAGCTTTTTAGTAAAGAAGGTGAAACCACCAGAAACTAAGAGCGTGTACAGCCCTCGCGCATTTGCTCCGGAAAGTAATTCAGTCGCGCCTGGGTTAGGTCGCAAACGCTCTTGATAGACTGACTCCAACACATCAGCAGAAACACCCTCTAACAGTGCTACACGTCTGCGCAAGCTTTCTTTAAAGTCTTTAATCTCACCGCGCATAGTTGCTTCTGTGATTTCTGACACAGCGGCCTTTTTGCCTGTGAAATCTGCAATCTCATCAATGCACTCAATATTAATGAGGGTGGAGTCCATATCCATGGCCAATACTTTCACCTCATTAGGTTTGAAGTCTGGCGAAAGAAAAGCCAAATCCGCATCGTGAGCAGCAGCAATATCACGCATGACCACTCTTGCTTCGGGCGGTAGAGCTTGGGAGCAAGTCCAGCGGGCGGTAAAGTATGTTGAGTTCGATTTTTCCGGCTTGCCTTTAGTCAACTCAATACCTAGTACTTTTGCATGTTTGATTAATGCAAGGTGTAGTTCGTCAGATACTACGGTATTAGCAAGGGCAACAAGTGTAAGGTGGCTAGACATAGTTAGTACGCAATAGGAAATTAATTAACTTCAACCGTGCTAAGCATGGCAGATTCATTCAGGCTTCTGAGAATTTTCCGAATATGGTCTAGACGTTGCTCTAGTTTCTCAAAATCCCGCTCTTTTTGGGGAAGAATCTTCAACTTATCTTGTCCATTGAGTTGAATGTATTTGGATGACTGAATTAATTGAATGATCTTCATCGGGTCAATCGGTGGATTAGGGATAAATTGAATCTGAATAGATGCTGGGCTAGCATCGATTTTCTTGATCCCGAAACCAGCCATCTCTAGGCGTAAGCGATGGGTTTCATAAAGTGATTTGGCTTGATCCGGTAAATCACCATAGCGATCTACTAGCTCCTCACGTAATCCCATGAGTTCAGAGAAGTCATTCGTACCAGCAAAGCGTTTGTACATGGAGAGTCGCTCATGGACATCCGGGCAATAGTCATTCGGGAAGAGGGCGGGTACACCTAAATTGACGTCAGTTGTAGCTTGAAGTGGTGATAGGAGATCAGGCTCTTTGCCGCTGCGTAAAGATTTCACTGCGCGATTGAGCATCTCGGTATACAACTGAAATCCAATCTCGTGGATTTCACCGGATTGCTTGTCACCCAAGACTTCGCCAGCGCCACGGATTTCTAAATCATGCATTGCTAAATAAAAACCTGAGCCCAACTCTTCCATCGCCTGAATCGCATTTAAACGTAGCTGCGCTTGCTTGCTGAGTGCTTCAGGATCTGGTACCAACAAATAAGCATAGGCCTGGTGATGTGAGCGACCAACACGGCCACGCAATTGATGCAGTTGCGCCAAGCCAAACTTATCTGCTCGATGCATGATGATCGTATTAGCAGTTGGAACGTCAATACCTGTTTCAATAATGGTGGTACACAATAAGATGTTGGTGCGTTGAGTCACGAACTCACGCATGACAGATTCCAATTCGCGCTCGTGCATTTGACCATGTGCTACGCTAATACTTGCTTCTGGTATCAGTTCTTGTAATGCATGCTTGCGGTTCTGAATGGTTTCAACTTCGTTATGAAGGAAGTAGACCTGCCCACCACGCTTTATTTCACGAAGCACTGCTTCATGAATCACGCCATCACCTTCACGACGCACAAAGGTTTTAATTGCCAAACGTTTCTGAGGTGCGGTCGCAATGATGGAGAACTCGCGTAGACCTTCCATTGCCATACCCAGTGTTCTTGGTATAGGCGTGGCAGTCAAAGTTAGGATATCAACCTCAGCCCGTAATGCTTTGAGCGCATCCTTTTGACGCACACCAAAACGATGTTCCTCATCCACAATCACCAATCCCAAATTAGCAAATTGAGTTTCTTTGGACAGCAACTTATGTGTGCCAATGATGATATCGGCCTCGCCTTTAGCAATCGCTTCTAGTGCGGCATTAATTTCTTTGGTGGTTTTAAAGCGAGACAACTCAACAATCCGAACTGGCCAATCAGCAAAGCGATCCTTCCAGGTGGCGACATGCTGTTCGGCGAGTAGGGTGGTAGGGGCTAAGATTGCTACTTGCTTACCACCCATGACCGCAACAAAGCTGGCACGTAGTGCAACTTCAGTCTTACCAAAACCTACATCACCACACACCAATCGGTCCATCGGTGTACCGCTGGTCATATCGCCAATCACTGCAGCGATAGCATTTGCTTGATCGGGCGTTTCTTCAAAGCCAAAGCTTTCTGCAAATGCTGCGTAATCATGGGCTGAGAATTCAAAAGCATGACCCTTGCGAATCGCTCTTGCTGCATACAGACTGAGCAGCTCTGCTGCAGTATCTCGAATTTGTTGTGCAGCTTTGCGTCTCGCTTTATCCCACTGTCCAGAGCCAAGCTGGTGAAGTGGTGCCGAATCAGGATCCGAACCTGCATAACGGGTTACCATCTGCAGCTGTTGAACTGGCACATAAAGAGTGGCATCTTTCGCGTAAATCAAATGCAAGAACTCTTCGAAAATAGGCTCTTCTTTAGGCGGTGCTAAATTAAGCAGAACCAATCCTTGATAGCGCCCAATGCCATGATCTGAATGAACGACAGGATCACCAATCTTGAGCTCAGACAAATCCTTGAAGAGCATGTCTGGATCAGCACTCTCACTTGCTTTACCTTTACGTCGTTGACGAGCGGTAGTCGTAAAGAGCTCAGCTTCGGTAACCACGATGAGGTTTTCAGCAGGCCAGGTAAAGCCGTTAAAGAGTTGCGCTGTAACTAGGCCAAATAGCGCATCACTCTTAATAAAATCAGCAACACCTTCAAAACCTTCAGGCTTTAATGGGTAGAGTGGCTTGCCGTTTTGGCCGGCAACTGAATTGCTCTCCTCAAATAGCTGGCGAATAGATTCTTTGCGACCATTGCTATCGCTACAAATGAGGATACGTATTTTTTCTTGAGAGACTAAAGCACGCAAGCGATTGATCGGATCAGTATCGCGACGATGCACCGATAAATCCGGAACAGCTAAAAATTGTGGAGCCTCACCATTTTCTTTGTCTGACTCTTTATTCAATGTCAAACGGGCATTGGGTTTAGCTGCCGTAAAGAATTGATCAACATCCAGAAATAAGTCAGCTGGCGGAAGAATCGGACGATCCAGATCGTGCTTTAAGAATTCATATCTCGAGAGCGTATCTTTCCAAAAGCCTTTAATAGATTCTTCAATGTCACCGATGCTTACTAGCCAGACGGGATCACCCGAGCGAGGGAAGTAATCAAAGACTGTCGACGACTCTTCAAAGAAGAGGGGCAGATAAGACTCAATACCAGCGCTGGGGATGCCCAGGTTGGCATCTTTATAAATTGAACAACGCGTTGGATCACCTTCAAATACTTCGCGCCACCTACCGCGGAAGGCCGTACGTGAAGTATCGTCAAACGGAAATTCATGGCCAGGAAGTAGGCGAACCTCTTTGACTGGATAGAGGCTTCGCTGAGTATCAGGATCAAAAGCTCGAATTTGCTCAATCTCATCACCAAATAGATCTAGGCGATACGGAAGGCTAGAGCCCATTGGAAATAGATCAATCAAGCCACCTCGAATACTGTATTCACCGGGGCGCATGACTGCGCTTACAGGGTCGTAACCAGCCTGTTGCAGTTGGAGTTTTAGAGCCGCTTCGTTGAGCTTATCGCCTTGTCGAAAGAAGAAGGTATGGCCAGACAAAAAGTTTGGCGGCCCAAGTCTCTGTAAAGCAGTAGTGATGGGCACCAAGACAATGTCGCAACTGCCGTTAAGTAATTCATAAAGAGTTGCCAAGCGCTCTGAGACCAAATCTTGGTGTGGCGAGAAATGGTCGTAAGGCAGAATCTCCCAGTCAGGCAGTAAACGTGTTTTAAGCTGCGGAGCAAAGGCGGGAATTTCTTCTAAGAGACGCTGAGCTTCTTGTGCCTGGGCACAGAAGATCACCATGACCGAGAATTCAGAGCGGTACCGCAGAGCGGATTGAGCGATTAATGCGGCGTCTGCTGAGCCAACGAGGCCTGAAAAGGTAAAGCGCTGCCCAGCCCGTGGTGCAGGTATGGGGGGTGCTAGTTTTAATGCATCAGACATCGAAGCTCATTATAGAATCAGGTATGCACGCTGGAAACCCATCTTCACAGTCTTTACCTCGATGTCATGCCTTGCTACCCACAGCTGGAACAGGATCGAGGCTTGGTGGAGTTTTGCCCAAGCAGTTTCAGGAGTTGGCTGGTAAGCCAATGCTGGCCTATGCGCTTGATGCCTTTAGGAACACCCCGGAGATTGCCTCCATCTGGGTGGGTATCAGCCCGGGTTTTATTGATCATCCGATCTTGAGCTCGCTCTCCAGTAACTCGAACTCTATTCATTTTTTACCGAGTGGCGGTCCCACCCGGCAGGAAACCGTCAGAAATACTCTCGCAGCGATGTTGCACTCAGGCATCCTCGAGACGGATTGGGTCTTAGTTCATGATGCTGCCCGCCCTGGAATCTCCCCAGAGCTGATTCAAAAGCTCATTCATGCTGTTAACCAAGCAGGCGAGGGCGGTCTCTTAGCGATGCCGCTCGCAGATACGCTCAAGATGGCTGATGCGAACTCTGCGATTGCCGGAAATCCCAATAGAGCCCTAAAGACGATTTCTCGGGATCACCTTTGGCAAGCCCAAACACCCCAGATGTTCGGTTTAAAGCGCCTGCATGATGCCATTGATGATGGTATTCGCCTCGAAGCGGACATTACTGACGAAGCCAGTGCCATGGAGTTGTCGGGTTCTAGCCCACTATTAATAGAGGGTGCAACACGCAACTTCAAAGTAACGCACCCAGCGGATTGGGATTTAATGCAGACCATTTTGCGAGCCTCCAATCAATAAGCCCCTCAGAACAGATATCGACAACTCAATGACCTCAAGCGCTCCTCACATCCCCCAGTTCCGTATCGGTCAAGGTTATGACGTACATGCACTGGTGACCGACCGTAAGTTGATATTGGGAGGTGTTCATGTTCCCAGTGATAAGGGTTTATTGGGGCATTCTGATGCGGATGCCTTATTACATGCTTTAACTGATGCCTTGCTAGGCGCCGCTGGATTAAATGATATTGGACAGCTATTTCCAGACACCGATCCTCAGTTTGAGGATATGGATAGCCGCATTTTGCTGCGGGCCGCTCTTCAAAAGGTCCAGGCAGCAGGGTTTCAGGTAGGTAATGTCGATGCAACGATTATTTGTCAAAAGCCTAAATTAGCCACTTTTTTACCGGAAATGATTCGCAATATCGCTGCTGATTTGGCTGTTACGCCAAGCCATGTGAACCTCAAAGCCAAAACCAATGAATCTCTTGGGCACTTGGGGCGAGGTGAGGGTATTGCAGTCCATGCGGTGGCTTTGCTCTACAAGCCCTAAATATCCTCCAAAACCGCTAAGCATTGTAGAATTACCGTCTTTAGAGTGAAGTTTAAGCTCGGTAGTGTTTGCGGAATTCGCGCGAGGATGGCGAAATTGGTAGACGCACCAGGTTTAGGTCCTGACGCCAGCAATGGTGTGGGGGTTCGAGTCCCCCTCCTCGCACCACAAGATAGCTACTTGGCTTGGGCTTCACATATCCGAATTTCAATTAAGAGACGAGAATGGCTGTGCAGATAGAAAATTTAGGTCAGTTAGACCGCAAAGTGACCTTAGAGTTCGCTCGTGCCGATTTGGCTAAGGCAAGAGACGAGCGTTTGGCTAAATTGGGTAAGACCATGAAGGCTCCAGGCTTCCGTCCAGGCAAAGTGCCTAAGAACATAGTTGAAAAACAATACGGTATGCAAGTAGATTTCGAACTCCAGTTTGATAAAGCTCAAGAGCTGTTCTATGACTTAGCTCAAAAAGAAAAAATTCTCTTGGCTGGTCAACCACGCCTCGACCCAAAATCAGAGCTAGATGCAGACAAAATTGTTTTTGATGCTTACTTTGAAGTATTGCCAGAAGTGAAGATTGGCGACTTCAGTAAAGCCGAAGTTACTAAATACACAACTGATATTTCTGATGCAGAAATTGACCGTGCTTTAGATGTATTGCGTAAGCAGCAAGTGCATTACCATCCACGCGGCGAAGCCGGTGCCCATGGTGATGGCGGCGCAAATACTGCCGCACAATCTGGTGACCAGGTCATTATCGATTTCGTAGGCAAGATTGATGGTGTTGAGTTTGCCGGCGGTAAAGCTGAAAACTTTGAATATGTTCTGGGTGAAGGCCGTATGCTCCCTGAGTTTGAAGCCGCAACATTAGGCCTCAAAGCAGGTGAGAGTAAGACTTTCCCTTTAAGCTTCCCAGCGGATTACCACGGTAAAGATGTAGCCGGTAAAACTGCCGATTTCACTATCACTGTGAAATCCGTAAATTGGGCGCACCTGCCTGTAGTTGATGATGCCTTTGCATTGTCTTTGGGCGTTACAGAAGGTGGCGTTGCCAAGATGCGCGCTGAAGTAAAAGAAAATTTAGACCGCGAAACTAAACGTCGTATTACTTCCTTGTTAAAAGGCGAAGTAATGGAAAAGCTGAATAGTATTTGTGAACTCGATGCTCCAAAATCTTTGGTTGCTCAAGAGCAGGAGCGTTTAGTTGAGTCTGCACGTCAAGACTTAATGCAGCGTGGCATTCCCAATGCTAAAGATGCGCCGATTCCTGCTGAGATGTTTGCTGAGCAAGCCCTTAAGCGTGTTCGCCTTGGTTTGATTCTGAGTGATTTAGTTAAGCAGCAAAATTTAGCCGCTACAGCTGATCAAATTAAAGCTGAGATTGATGAGCAAGCTGCTACATACGAAGATCCAAAAGAAGTAGTGCGTTGGTTCTACAGTAATCCAAGTCGCCTTAAAGATATCGAGAACTTGGTATTGGAAGATAACGTGATTAAGTATTTCACTTCACAAGCTAAGGTGATTGATAAAGCCGTTACTTTCGAAGAACTCAGCAAACTCAATTAAGCATTCAATTAATAAAGGTCTGATCACATGAACCAGAATCATTTCCAGTCTGAGAACCTAGAACCCCAAGGCTTGGGTTTAGTTCCCATGGTGATTGAAACCTCTGGTAGAGGTGAGAGGGCCTATGACATTTACTCTCGCTTACTGAGAGAGCGCGTTGTCTTCTTGGTTGGCGAAGTCAATGATCAAACTGCAAATTTAGTGATTGCCCAGCTATTGTTCCTCGAGAGCGAAAACCCAGATAAAGAAATTTCTCTGTACATCAACTCTCCTGGTGGCTCTGTATCTGCTGGCTTGGCGATCTACGACACGATGCAATTTATCAAGCCCCACGTCAGTACTTTGTGCATGGGTATGGCTGCGAGTATGGGTGCATTCTTATTGTGCGCAGGTGAGAAGGGTAAGCGTTACGCATTGCCTAATTCACGCGTCATGATTCATCAGCCATTGGGTGGCGCACGTGGTCAAGCCTCTGATATTGAAATTCAAGCTCGTGAGATTCTCTACTTACGTGAGCGCTTGAACAAGATTTTGTCTGATCGCACTGGTCAAACAATTGAAACCATTGCTAAAGATACTGATCGCGATAATTTTATGTCTGCAGAGCAGGCTCAAGAGTATGGCTTGATCGACAAAGTCATCGACAAGCGCCCTTAATTCGTACCCTTATTTAGATAGCTATCTTGAGCGATAACACTACCAATAGCGCAGAAAAAGTTCTGTATTGTTCCTTCTGCGGCAAGAGTCAGCATGAAGTGAAGAAGCTGATTGCTGGACCATCGGTATTTATTTGTGATGAGTGCATCGATCTCTGTACCGACATTATTCAAGAAGAGCTCTCTAAACTTCCCAAGGCCGAAGGTGACGACTCTTTGCCAACGCCGCATCAGATTCGTGAAAATCTAGATCAGTATGTCATTGGTCAAGATCATGCCAAGAAGACTTTAGCGGTAGCGGTTTACAACCATTACAAGCGCTTACAGCACTTGCCGAAGCCTAAGAAGGAAAAACTCGATAAAGACGGTAAGCCAGTTGAGGTTGCTGATAAGAAAGAATCTAAAGTTCCAGCTAAAGCAATGGTTGACGGTGTTGAATTGGCAAAGAGTAATATTTTGCTGATCGGCCCAACTGGCTCTGGAAAGACTTTATTAGCTCAGACGCTAGCGCGCATGTTAGATGTGCCTTTTGTCATGGCTGATGCAACCACATTGACCGAAGCTGGTTATGTTGGTGAAGACGTTGAAAATATTATTCAAAAGTTATTGCAGGCCTGCGACTACAACGTAGAAAAAGCACAACGTGGCATTGTGTACATCGATGAGATCGATAAGATATCTCGTAAGTCAGATAACCCATCCATCACACGCGATGTATCGGGTGAGGGTGTTCAGCAGGCATTATTAAAGTTAGTTGAAGGCACTATGGCCTCTGTGCCCCCGCAAGGTGGTCGCAAGCATCCTAACCAAGACTTCTTACAAGTAGACACAACAAACATTCTATTTATCTGTGGTGGTGCCTTTGATGGCCTTGAGAAGGTTATTCAGCAACGCACTGCTAAGACTGGCATTGGATTTAATGCCACCGTTCCAGGTAAGGATGATCGCGGTGTCAGCGACCTCCTGATTGAGGTAGAGCCAGAGGATTTAATTAAGTTTGGCCTCATTCCTGAGTTGATTGGTCGTTTACCAGTTGTCGCTACATTGGCCCAATTGGATGAAACAGCCCTAATCCAGATTCTGACTGAGCCTAAGAACGCATTGGTAAAGCAATATCAAGCACTTTTAACCATGGAAGGCTCTGAGCTTGAGGTTCGTCCAGCAGCCCTGTCAGCTATCGCCAAGAAGGCGATTGCACGTAAAACCGGTGCACGCGGCCTGCGCTCTATTCTTGAGGGGTCCCTCATGGATGTGATGTACAACTTGCCATCTTTGAAGAATGTTCAAAAGGTCGTGATCGATGAAAGTACGATTGCTGAGGGTGGAAAGCCCATTTTGGTCTACAAGCAAGCTGACGAATCCACAGAAATGAGCAAAAAAGCCTAATTTTTGGTATTTTTTGCTGTTTTCACAGGGTTTTTGCTCATTTTTCGCATATTTATCCCTTGTTTTTCACTTAGTGGCACCCATATAGGTAGTATCCTATTCCTAAATAATGTCCGTATCTAGTGGTGCGACATTTTTAGAGATTTTTACGGAATGACTATTTTGGAGGAATTGCCCCATGCCTGGCCACTTATTACTACCCTCTGAACCTATTCAACTTCCACTTCTCCCATTAAGGGATGTCGTGGTGTTTCCGCATATGGTTATCCCATTGTTTGTGGGCCGCCCTAAATCAATCAAAGCGCTAGAAGCTGCCATGGAAACTGGCAAAAATGTGCTTTTGGTGGCGCAAAAGACTGCTGCCAAGGATGAGCCTGGAGTTGACGACCTTTATGAGGTCGGTTGCATCGCTAATATTTTGCAAATGCTCAAGCTGCCAGATGGCACCGTCAAGGTTCTGGTGGAAGGTGTGCAGCGTGCAGATGTAAGTCAAGTTGAAGATAGCCAGAGCTATTTCTGCTGCGAAGCTACGCCCAGCCCCATGTCTGCATTAGATGCCCATGAAACTGAGGCACTACGTCGCGCCATCATGGCGCAGTTTGATCAGTACGTAAAACTAAATAAAAAAGTTCCTCAAGAAATTTTGTCTTCTTTGGGCGGCATTGATGATCCAAGCCGTTTGGCAGATACGATTTGCGCTCATCTCCCTGTTAAGCTCGAGCAAAAGCAACGCTTGCTGGAAATGACGGATGTTGTTCAGCGTCTAGAGAGTCTTTTGGCTGATCTCGAAAGTGAGATTGATATTCTGCAAGTGGAGAAGCGTATTCGTGGGCGTGTAAAACGTCAGATGGAAAAAAGCCAACGCGAGTACTACTTAAACGAGCAAGTGAAAGCCATCCAAAAAGAATTGGGTGAGGGTGAAGAGGGTGCTGACCTCGAAGAACTCGAAAAGCGCATTAAGGCCGCTCGCATGCCTAAGGAGGCGCTCAAGAAGGCTGAGTCAGAGCTGAAGAAACTCAAACTCATGTCACCGATGTCTGCAGAAGCAACAGTAATTCGCAACTTTATTGACACCTTGGTGACCCTGCCATGGAAGAAGAAAACAAAGATCAATAATGATTTGACCAATGCTGAAAAAGTATTGGATGAAGATCATTACGGACTGGATAAAGTCAAAGAACGCATCTTGGAATATCTCGCAGTCCAGCAGCGCGTTGATCGTGTCAAGGCTCCAATCTTATGTTTAGTTGGCCCTCCTGGAGTTGGTAAAACCTCGCTCGGCCAATCCATTGCCCGAGCTACAAATCGCAAGTTTGTGCGGATGGCTTTAGGCGGCGTACGTGATGAGTCCGAAATCCGTGGTCATCGTCGCACCTATATTGGTTCGATGCCTGGCAAGATTTTGTCTAGCTTGACTAAGGTCGGTGTGCGCAATCCTTTATTCCTCTTGGACGAAGTAGACAAGATGGGTATGGACTTCCGTGGTGATCCTGCGAGCGCTTTATTAGAGGTTCTAGATCCAGAGCAAAATCACACATTCCAAGATCACTATGTTGAGGTTGACTTCGATCTCTCGGATGTGATGTTTGTTGCTACATCGAACTCATTGAATATTCCTGGTCCTTTATTGGATCGCTTAGAAATCATTCGTCTTGCTGGCTACACCGAGGATGAGAAGACCAGCATTGCGACCAATTATTTAATTCCTAAACAGATTAAAAATAATGGCCTCAAGAAGGATGAGCTGAAGATTGAGGAGTCAGCTGTGCGCAGCATGATTCGTTACTACACTCGCGAGGCCGGTGTACGTTCCTTAGAGCGTGAAATCAGTAAGATCTGCCGTAAGGTGGTGAAGTTACTTCTTCTGAAGAAAGAGGCTGCTCCAGTCACTGTGAATGCTGACAATCTGGAGAAGTTCTTATCGGTGAAGATGTTTGACTTTGGTCTTGCTGCTAAAGAAAACCAAGTTGGTCAAGTTACAGGCTTGGCTTGGACCGAAGTTGGTGGCGATCTACTGACTATCGAAGCGGCAGTGATGCCTGGTAAGGGCGTAATTACTCGTACTGGCTCCATTGGCGATGTCATGAAGGAATCTGTCGAGGCTGCTAAGACTGTGGTTCGATCAAGAGCGCGTGCACTGGGCATTGCTGATGAGGCATTTGAGAAGAAAGATATTCATATTCACTTCCCAGATGGCGCCACACCAAAAGATGGTCCATCCGCAGGTATTGCGATTACAACTGCCTTGGTGTCGGTCTTTACAGGCATTCCGATTCGATCAGATGTGGCGATGACCGGTGAGATTACATTGCGTGGTGAAGTGTTGCCAATTGGCGGCCTTAAAGAGAAGCTATTGGCAGCTCATCGTGGTGGCATCAAGTTGGCTTTGATTCCCGAGGAAAACGTCAAGGATTTGATTGATATTCCTGACAACGTCAAGAATGCAATTGAAATCGTACCAGTCCGCTGGATTGATAAAGTCCTGGAATTGGCCTTGGAGAGAAAGCCCGTTGCTTTGCCGGATCCGACGCCTGAAGAGCTTGCTAAAAAGGCTGCTGAGGCTAGCAAAGCCAATGAAAAAATTTCTTCTGGAGAGGCCTTGAAGCATTGATGTCTAGTGATATTTGAGGGATTTTGAGTCAAATTAGGCGCTCTATTTAAGCGCTATTTGATGAAGAATCTCTCTTTTGCCTCCGCACTAGGTTACAATCTCGTCTGTATTAATTTGGGGCGCTTAGCTCAGATGGTAGAGCGTCTGCCTTACACGCAGAATGTCGGCGGTTCGATCCCGTCAGCGCCCACCAGTTTCCCGGATTGCATTTGTTTTTCTCCTTATAGGCTTTCTAGTTCCTCTAGACCTCCCGCCTAGTACACTCGCATCATTGACTTTATTTTCGAGCGACTAATTCATGTTTGATTCTGTACGTAAGCACCAAAAAATTCTGCAGTTTGTATTGATGCTGTTCATTGTTCCTTCTTTTGCCTTATTTGGCATATCTAGTTATTCCGAATTTATGGATAAGGAGACTGATATTGCCAAAGTGAATGGCAGACCAATCACAGCGCAAGAGATAGATATAGCTGCAAAGCGCCAAGCTGAGCGTGTTGGTGGAAACGTTCAAATTGCACAAAGCTTGCCGTTTCGTCAGGCCATCTTGAATGAACTGCTTCAAGAACGCATTTTAGGATTTGCAGTCAGCGACTTACGCCTGCAAGTGGGTAAGCAAGAACTTGTTAATAGCCTTCAAAAGATTCCGCAGATTCGTGCTTTATATCGTCAAGATGGCACATTCGATAATGTGCGCTTTAAGCAGTTACTCGCTAGTAACGGGATGAATGAAGAACAGTTTTATGCTAGCCAAAGTTTTGACTTAAAAATTCAGCAGTTGGTGAACTCTGTCGCTCGTACAGAGTTAGCTAGTCCAAAATTATCTGAAATTGTTTCCTCTTTATATGAGACTGAAAGACAGGTACAGACTTTACAGTTCAACGCCAAAGACTACTTATCTAAAGTAAACCCAAGCTCCGAAGAGCTGCAGGCTTTTTACGAAGCTAATGCCAAATTATTTGAGCGCCCTGAATATATTGATGTGGAATATATTGTTCTTAAGGCAGACCCTAAAGAAGACTCAAAAGCTTTTAATGAAAAAGCGGATCAGTTTGCAAATATGACTTACGACCAGTCTGATAGCCTAAAACCAGCAGCTGATAAGCTGAAACTCAGCATTCAATCTCAAAAAGGGGTGACTCGCGGTGGCGCACCTGGTGTTTCTAGAGATCATCCTTTAGCTAACCCCAAGGTAATTCAATCCCTCTACGGTGATGAGGCTCTGAAGAACAAACGCAATACTGAAGCTGTTCAAACCGCTCCAGGTGTATTTGTATCTGCCCGGGTGGTGACTTTGCATCCAGCACAGGTTTTGCCTTATCAAGATGTTGCCTCAGAAGTGAAGCGTCAAGTAACTCAGCGTGCTGCTGAGAAACTGGCGACTGCTGCTGCTGGCGAAAAATTAGCTGCGCTTGAAAAAGATCCTAAGAATGCTGCAGGCTTTGGAACGGCTAGCTGGATCTCACGCAACAAGCCTGGTAGCTTAGTTGGCCCATCTATTGATGAAGTGATGTCTATCAACCCAAGTAAATTACCAGCAGTGATATCCGTTTCTAATCCTGGTGTGGGCAGTACGATTTACCGTATTGATCAGGTTCGCGAGGCTCCAGCAGTGGATGCGAAGGCGCATAAAGCTCAAGCGCAACAGATTCAGGCATTGGCAGCGCAATCTGAATTTGCTGGCTTTATGGGTTACTGGCGCAATAGTGCTGGCGTTAAAGTTATCAATCCCCTGAAACAAGCAAGCTCCAATAGTGCAGGCAGCTAGAGCTAAGGCGCTTTCTTCAGTAAGTTACTGTATGGGGCCATTGAGCCCCATACGTTTTTAAAAATAATGCTTTGCGCTTCAACGTTGGGGTGCAAGCGATCAGCTTGAAATAACTCTGGCTTGGTGGCAACCCCCTCTAAGAAAAATGGCATCAGCTCAACACCTTCTTGATTTGCGATTTGAGGGTAAAGATTCTTAAATTGCGTGGTGTAAGTTTGACCATAGTTCGAGGGGATTTGTATACCGCAGAGCAACACCTTGGCGCCAGAGTGCTTACTCATTTGAACCATCTTACGTAAATTGGCTTCCGTTTGGTTTACTGGCAAGCCACGCAAGGCATCGTTCGCCCCAAGTTCAATAATTACTATTCCCGGTTTTTTTTGGGCCAACAAATTGGGTAAGCGACTGAGTCCGCCTGAGCTCGTCTCACCGCTAATGCTGGCATTAAATACGCTCCAAGGGCTCTTGCTCTTGGATAATTGATCTTCCATCAAGTTGACCCAGCCAGTCCCCCTTGGCAGTCCATACTCAGCCGAAAGGCTATCGCCTAAGACTAGGATGGCTGGTTTAACTTGCGCCCAAGAAGAAATGCTCATTAAGAGGCAAAATAGCCCTGTAATAAATGTATTGGCAGTTACAAGCTGATTCCGCATTTTTCCATTCTAGAAACTTTTTACATGAACAAACAGTCTAATTCCATTGTTGCCGATCAAGTGGGCAAGCTTGTGAATACGGCTGATGGTGATCTCAGCATTTTGCATGACTTGAGCTTTCAGATAGCGCAAGGCGAAAGTGTGGCAATCATTGGTGCCTCAGGCTCAGGAAAAAGCACCTTATTAAGTCTTCTGGCCGGCCTGGATCTGCCTAGCACAGGCCATATTGACTTAATGGGGCAAAGTCTTAATGAGTTAGACGAGGATGGTAGGGCACGTTTGCGTGGCCAGTTCGTTGGCTTTGTTTTTCAGTCGTTTCAGTTATTGCCTCATTTAACAGCTTTAGAGAATGTGATGCTGCCACTAGAAATGGCTGGGGTATCACAGTCGGTAGCAAAACAGACTGCTCTGGATTGGTTGGAAAAGGTGGAGCTGGGGCCTAGGGCTAAGCACTTTCCCAAAACTCTCTCTGGTGGTGAACAGCAACGTGTGGCCTTGGCTCGCGCCTTCATAAATAAGCCTGCAATTCTCTTTGCTGACGAGCCTACAGGTAGCCTAGATGAGGCCAGTGGAAATAGGGTGATTGAGCTCCTTTTTGAGCTAAATCGAGAGAATTCTTCAACCTTGGTTCTGGTGACCCATGATCCAGCCTTGGCTGCTCGGTGTGGACGTCAATTACGACTTCAGGGTGGGCGCCTAGCTTAATCAAAACCTTATAATCTTGGCATGTCATCATTCTGTTGCTTGCCCGGGGCAAACGCCCTTTCAGCCTTCCGCCAACAGCGACTTTTAGCTTCGCTCGCAGCCCAAGGAATTCAGCTTGAGTCCATTGTGGCTCAATACCTTCATTTCATTTGGTCTGAGTCTGAGCTCAATGCCAAAGACAAGGAGGTTCTCGAGAGTCTTCTGACTTACGGGCAGCCTTTTGTATCTCAGCTGAAGAGTGGTGGATTCATATTTAGTAAAGCTGTCGATAAACAATCAGCCATATCTATCCCTCGTTTTGGAACCGTTTCACCTTGGGCTAGTAAAGCAACCGATATTGCCCGTCAGTGTGGTTTACATGTTTTGCGGATCGAGCGTGGCGTTCAATATGCTTGGCAAAGCAAAAAATCACTCAGCCCAGAACAAGAGCAAGTCGTTTTGGCTGCCTTGCATGACCGCATGACTGAAGCAGTGATTTTTGAGGTCAAAGAAGCCAGTGCTTTATATCAATCCTTGCCGGATCAAGCTTTTGTCAGAATTCCCATCTTGACTGAGGGTAGAGCTGCATTAGATAAGGCTAATCAAGAATTGGGTCTCGCGCTTTCTGAAGATGAAGTGCTTTACTTGGTTGAAAACTTCATTCGTCTTAAGCGCAATCCAAGCGATGTTGAATTAATCATGTTTGCGCAGGCAAACAGTGAGCATTGCCGTCACAAGATATTTAATTCAAGCTGGACGATTGATGGCGATGATCAAGAAAAATCCCTATTTGCGATGATTCGCAATACGCATCAGCTTCAACCTGAGGGCACGATTGTTGCCTACTCTGATAACTCAGCTGTGATGGTGGGCGCAGAGTCTGAAACCTGGTCCCCGAAAGGTGAGTGCCGTCTTTACGAAAAAGATACTCGCCTAGTACATACCTTAATGAAGGTAGAGACGCACAATCATCCAACTGCAATTGCACCATTTCCTGGCGCCTCTACTGGTGCGGGTGGTGAGATTCGAGATGAAGGTGCAACTGGAGTTGGCGGGCGTCCAAAGGCAGGTCTTACGGGCTTCTCCGTTTCAAACCTGAATATTCCAGGCACCGATTTACCTTGGGAGTCTGAGAAGTATGGCAAGCCAGAGCGCATTGCCACACCTCTCCAAATCATGATTGATGGGCCATTAGGTGGCGCGGCCTTTAATAATGAATTCGGTCGGCCAATTCTCGGCGGTTATTTCCGTGTATTTGAGCAAACATTAGAAGGTGTTCGTCGCGGTTATCACAAGCCAATCATGATTGCTGGTGGTATCGGTAGTATTGATTCGATTCATACTGCAAAGAAACAAATTAAAGCGGGGCACTTGTTTATTCAATTGGGTGGCCCAGGTATGCGCATTGGTATGGGCGGAGCAACTGGTAGTTCTGTTGCAACTGGAACCAATACTGCAGATTTAGATTTCGATTCTGTGCAACGCGGCAACCCGGAGATGGAGCGTCGTGCACAAGAGGTCATCAATTCGTGTATTGCCATGGGACAAAGCAATCCCATTATTTCTATTCATGATGTTGGTGCAGGCGGTATTTCTAATGCATTCCCAGAACTAGCTGATGGTGCTGGCTTAGGCGCGCAATTTCAATTGCGTAAAGTTCCGCTTGAAGAGAGCGGTATGAGTCCTGCGGAGATTTGGTGCAATGAATCTCAAGAGCGTTATGTACTAGCAATCGAAGCCAAAGATTTAGAGTTATTCACATCACTCTGTGAGCGTGAGCGTTGCCCATTCGCTGTTGTCGGCGAAGCAACTACTGAGCGTCAATTGCAGCTGAATGATAGTAAAGAAGCTATCGGTAGCGATGCTGCCATGCCAATTGATATGCCGATGGAGGTATTGCTTGGTAAACCACCACGCATGCATCGTGATGTAAAACGGGTTGCTCAAGAGTTTGAGGAATTAGATGTTGCTGATGTTGATCTAGCTCAATCCATTGCCTGGGTGTTGCAACAGCCCACTGTTGCTAGCAAATCTTTCTTAATCACCATCGGCGATCGCACTGTCGGCGGCCTCAATGCCCGCGATCCATTTGTGGGCCCTTGGCAAGTGCCTGTTGCTGACTGTGCCGTGACTTTGATGGATTACAAGGGTTATCGTGGTGAAGCCATGGCAATGGGTGAGCGAACTCCATTGGCCGTGATTGATGCGCCAGCTGCCGCCAAGATGGCGGTAGGCGAAGCGATCACCAATTTATTGTCTGCAGATATTCGTCGCTTAGAAGATGTCAAACTCTCCGCTAACTGGATGGCTGCTTGTGGCGCCCCTGGTGAGGATGCCAAGTTGTACGACTCAGTCAAGGCCATTGGCATGGATTTATGTCCAGCCCTTGGAATTTCTATTCCAGTTGGTAAAGATTCTTTATCGATGGCGACTGCATGGCAAGACGATGGTCAATCTAAGAAGGTGGTTTCTCCCGTATCGCTCATCATCTCTGCTTTTGCTTCCGTTCAGGACGTACGTAAAACTACGACACCTTTGCTTAAACTTAAAGATGAGTCTGGCTCTGATCTAGAGACTGAATTAATCCTGATTGATTTGGGTCGCTGTAAGAATCGTATGGCTGGAAGTATTCTGGCTCAAGTGCTCAATCAGTCAGGCAAATCCGCCCCCAACGTAGATCATCCGGAAGATCTCAAAGCTTTGGCTGCCGCCATTATCGAGTTACGCAAGGCAGATCAATTACTCGCCTATCACGATCGCTCTGACGGTGGTTTATTTGCCTGCGTCGCTGAAATGGCATTCGCATCTCACACCGGCATTTCCATCAATGTCGATATGATTGCAGTCGATGTCGGTCAAGAAGCTGATTGGGGTGATGCTAAAAACTGGGCGCAACAAGTATCTGGCCGTCGTCATGAGCAAACATTGCGTGCGCTGTTTAATGAAGAACTTGGTGCGGTAATCCAGATTCATAAATCGGATCGGGATGCGGTCTTTGCTGTTCTGCGTAAATTAGGTCTTAGCGCCTATAGCCACGTGATTGCAAAACCCAATACCAACGGCCGTATTGAAATTTGGCGTGATGCTAAGAACATTTTTGCTGAGCCACGCGAAGTGTTGCAGAAGATGTGGGCCAATACCAGCTATCAAATTGCTCGTTTACGTGATAACCCAGATTGCGCTGATAGCGAATTTGCATTGCTCGAGAACATTGCTGATGCAGGCATGTCACCAAAGCTCACATTTGATATTGCAGATGATATTTCAGCGCCATTCATTAATAAGAACGCTAGACCTAAAGTCGCTATCTTGCGCGAGCAGGGTGTTAATTCTCATGTAGAAATGGCTTATGCCATGAATTGGGCAGGCTTTGATAGCTATGACGTTCATATGTCTGATTTGCTTTCTGGTAAATCTAAGCTTGATGATTTCCGCGGTCTGGTTGCCTGCGGGGGCTTTAGTTATGGAGATGTATTGGGTGCGGGTGAAGGTTGGGCGAAGACCATTCTCTTTAATTCTCAATTGCGTGAAGAGTTCTCCTCATTCTTCAACCGCCAAGACAGCTTTGCTTTAGGTGTTTGTAACGGCTGTCAAATGATGAGTAATCTCGCAGGCATTATTCCTGGAGCTGAGGCCTGGCCTAAATTTACGCGAAACCAGTCTGAGCAATATGAGGCTCGCTTGGTGATGACTGAAGTGATGGCATCGCCCTCCATCTTCACCCAAGACATGACAGGAAGTCAGCTTCCTATCGCTATTGCGCATGGCGAAGGCTTCGCCAACTTTAGCCAACAAGGCAATTTAGATGCTATCCAGAAACAGGGTTTAGCTGCCTTACGTTTTGTAGATCACCAAGGTAATCAAACTGAAACCTATCCAATGAACCCGAATGGCTCTCCTGGCGGATTGACTGGTGTCACAACACACGATGGTCGTTTCACAGTCATGATGCCGCATCCTGAGCGCGTATTTAGGGCCGTGCAAATGAGTTGGTCGCCAAGAGAGTGGCTTGATACTCCTGATGGTGCCAGCCCTTGGATGCGCTTATTCCGCAATGCTCGAGTCTGGGCAAAGTAATTCATGTCAGATTTATCTTTGGCTATGGAGCCAGTAACTTTTTCCGAGAGTGGTGGAGTGCGCTATTTGCACTTTGGTAGCGAATTAATTCAAGGCGCAATGCGTATTCGCGATCCAGATGAGATTTATCTGGAATACAACCAGCAAATGATGGCTTGGTTACTATTTTTGGAGACTAAGCCAGGGATGCGCATTGCTCAACTCGGCCTGGGTACTGGTGCCCTTACAAAGTTTGCGCATCGTTATTGCTCTGCTGTAAAAACGACCGTTGTTGAACTTAATCCTTCGGTCATTGTTGCAGCAAGAAGTATGTTTTTTACGCCTGATGATGATCGTCGCTTAGAAACTCTACAAACAGATGCCAAGGCTTTTGTACAAAGCGGCAAATATCAGAATCACTTTGATGCAGTTCAGGTCGATCTCTATGATGCTATCTGTGATGGTCCAGCTGTCAGCTCTCTCGATTTTTATAAAGGCTGTTACGACATTCTTAAATCGCCTGGCGTACTCACTGTCAATCTTTTCTCACGACACAAGAGTTTTGATGTGAACCTGAATAATATTTGTGAAGCTTTTGATGATAGAGTGCTCCTCTTTCCTGAATCACATGATTGCAATGTCGTGGCAATCGCCTTTAAAGGTCCGCTATTAGAGGTGGAGTGGAAAGAGGTCTCCAAGCGCGCCAAATTAATTATGGAGAAAACGGGCTTAGCGACAAATACTTGGGCTTCTGGTTTACATCGTGAGAATGCCCATCAAGAAAATAAACTGTCTATTTGATAGATGATGAATAAGAAAAAGGCGATCAACCGATCGCCTTTTTGTTGCCCCAAGCTTCAGGGCATATTGCTACTTAGATTGTTACTGTGTCAGCAACATCACTAAATGACTTGATCTTGTCGAAGTTCATGTATTTATAAACTTCTCCAGCCTTGGCATTCAAAGACTCAACTTGTTCGAAGTATTCCTGCGGCGTTGGTAGGCGACCTAAGAGTGCAGCAACCGCTGAAAGCTCAGCAGAAGCGAGGTACACCCGAGTATCAATACCTAAACGGTTCGGGAAGTTACGTGTGGAAGTTGAAACCGCTGTAGAGCCCTTGCGGATCTGCGCTTGGTTACCCATACAAAGTGAGCATCCTGGAGTTTCCATACGTGCACCAGTGGCGCCCAGAATGCCGTAATAACCTTCTTCAGTCAGAATCATTTGGTCCATCTTGGTTGGAGGAGCAACCCACAAACGGGTAGGCATATCCTTTTTACCCTGAAGAACTTGACCAGCAGCGCGGAAGTGACCGATGTTTGTCATGCAAGAACCAATAAATACTTCATCGATTTTCTCGCCAGATACTTCAGATAGGAACTTCACATCATCCGGATCATTAG